>JAQBPE010000049.1 GCA_028287685.1 Cyanobacteria bacterium RYN_339
CGAGAACTTCACCGCGTTGTCGATCAAGTTGGTCAGGACCTGGGTGATGCGGTCGCCGTCCAACTCCAGCACGGCCGGCACGCAGCGCACCTCCAGCTTCTGGCCGGCCTCTTCCACCGCGGGCTGCATCAGCTCCGCGGTCTGGCGCACCAGGTCCGCGAGGTCCGTCGGCCGGGTGACGATGCGCAGCGTGCCCCGGCCCACGGACTGGGCGTCCAGGAGGTCCGAAACCAGGCGGCCCAGGCGCTGCGCATTGTTCGCGGCGATCGCCAGCACGCGCTCCCGCCGCGCGAGAGGCAAGGCGTCCGTGCCCAACAGGTCGAGGGCGCCGCAGATCATGTTGAGGGGGGTGCGCAGTTCGTGGCTGACGGTAGACAGGAAGTCGTCCTTCAGCCGCTCCAGCTCACGCCGGCTGGAGATGTCGCGGATCGAGCCGCTGAAGAAGCGCCCGGCCTCCGAGCGCCAGGTGCCGGGCGAGATTTCGATCGGGAAGGTCGAACCGTCCTTGCGCATGCCCTCGGTCTCGATCGGGCGCCCCAACATGCGCGGCCCGTCCACCGAAAGCATGCGCTGCAGCCCCCGGCGATGGGCCTGGTGGTTCGACTCCGGCATCAGCACCTCCAGCGGCTGGAGCAGCAGCTCGTCCGGCTCCCAGCCGAACAACGAGTGCAAGGCGGCGTTGCCGAAGATGATCCGGCCCGTGCCGTCGGCCAGCACGATCGCGTCGCTGGCGGACGCCACCACGGAGCGGAAGCGCTCTTCGCTCTCGCGCAGGGCCAGCTCGGCGGCCCGGCGCTCCGTGACGTCGCGGCCCGCGATCATGACGGCCGGCTCGCCGCCGAAGCGGATGCCCACGCTGGCGACCTCTACCGAGATTTCGGAGCCGTTCTTCTTCAGCAGCGTCTGCACCTGCAAGGGGTTCGACTTGAGGCCGTTCAGGTTGCGGCGGATGCGCTCCGCCACGCGGGCGTGGAAGTCGGGGTGCAGGATCTCGAAGGCGGGGCGGCCCTCCAGCTCGTGGGGGGCCTCGTAGCCCAGCAGCGCCGCGGACCTTGCGCTGACGGACACGAGGCGGCCGCCCTGGTGCACCGCCACGAAGTCATGCGTGTGGTCAACCAGCTGGCGGTAGCGCGCCTCGCTCTCGCGCAGGGCCGCCTCCGCGGCCAGGCGATCGGAGATGTCCCGCGCCAGGATCATCACCGCCGGTTGGCCTTCCCACGGTATCGCCACGCTGATCGTTTCCGCCAAGAGCGTGGTGCCGTCCCGGCGGGACAGCCGGCGCGGCACGGCCGGGTTCTCGCGGCCGGTTGCCAGCGTTAGCTGGACGCGCTGCGCGATGTCCCCCTGGTCCTCCGCGTGGACCAGCTCCGTGATCGTTAGCCCCATCAGGTCCGCGGCGCTTTCGGCGCGCAGCGACTTCACCGCCTGCGGGTTGGCGTAGACGAGCCGACCGTTCACCATCACGACGGCCGGCTCGGGCAGGATGTCGAACAGGTGCCGGGACGTCGCCGGCGAGGTGGACAGGTCCATCTGGATCACATACCCGCAGCCCGCTCGATGACCATCGCCTGGAACGGCCGCAGCCCGAACGCGTCCTGGCCCAGTCGCCAGACCCGCGGCGTGGACCCGTAGTTGCGGGCCACCCACACGACGCGGTCGCCCATCTGGAACGCCCGCACCGCCAGAGCCGGTTGCAGCACCAGGGCATCGAGCTCCACCGCCGAGCGGGCATGTTCGTCGCAGCGCACGGCCACGGCATCGTCGCCCTTGAGCGGCACCGGGCGCGGGAAGTGGCCTGCTTCCCAGGCTTCCGTGGTCAGCCAGCTCTGCGTCACGCCGCCCGCGCTCACGCGCAAGGCCGCGGGGCCGCCGGGGCGACGGGCCGCGACCGGGATGGCCAAGTAGGCGCCGGGCGCGCCGTGGACGCCGAACCGCAGCAGCTCGCCCGGGCGCAACAGCACGTAGCGGCGCCCCGCTCCCCCGTCCAGCACACGGGCCACGCCGGGCAGGGCTTCGGCTTCCACCCGGCGGGGGGCGATCGCCGCCCCCAGGGCGCGGGCCGACGCGCAGGCCCAGCTGCGCGGCTGGGCGGCGATCGCCTGCAAGGCCAGCAGGCCGGCCAGCGTGCCGGGCGCCCCGGCAGCCAGCTCCACGTCCCCGGGCCGATCGTCGAAGCGACCGTTGGCCGGGTCGAAGGTCCCCTGCAAGGGCGCGGCCAGCAGCCCCGCCAGCTTGCCGTAGCGGGACTCGCCCGTCACGCCGCACAGGGCAGTCAGTCCGCGCACCAGCGGCAGCACGTCCGCCGCGGAGCTCGGCGTGGCGCCCTCCAGCACGAGGTGGGCGGCCAGGTTGTCGCCCTCCTCGCGCGCCTCCTTGAGGAAGCGGGCGTCTTGCAGGGCCTTGCCGGCCCGGGTCAAGGCTTCCAGGCCCCAGGCCTGGTCGGCGCGCCAGGCCGTGCCGTCCGCATCCGGCATGTGGGCCAGGAACGGGAAACGAGCCGGGCTGCCCCGGCGGTGCTCCGCCAGCCCGTCGCCGTAGCGCCGCAGCAGCAGCTTGAGCGCCGGGCTGGGCGCGTCTTCATACAGGGCGGCCAGCCCCACCACCGCGAGCGCCGTATCCGCCGGCGAGCCGCCCAGGAACCAACGCGGCGCCTGGCCGCCGGGGACGGGCCGGTAGCGCCGGTAGGTGGGCACCGTGGCGAAGAGCAGGCGCTCCACGGGGCGCGCCACGTCATTTCGAAGGGTTGCCGCGAGAGCCGCGTCGCGCCCCACCACGGCATGCGCCACCAGGCCGTACGCCCAGACCGCCCAGGCCGTGCCGGTTCCAGCGCCTGGATGCCCCTGTGCGTCCAGCTCCGCGGCGAAGCTACCGTCAGGCCGGGCGCCCGCCCGCACCGTCACCAGCGCCTCCCGGGCTCGGGGCACGTCGCCGGCCTGGGCGTACGCCACGGCGGCGCGGGCGACCAGCTCCAGCCGCACGGGCGCGCCGGGCAGCGGCAGCTCGCGGTAGGGCCCGTTCACGCCGCTAGGGGTGGCCGGCGCGGCGGCGCGCGGCCAGTAGGCGAGGTGGCCGGCCGGCAACTCGCGGCGGAGCCGGTTCAGGTGGGTCAGGGAGACCGGGGGCGGCGCGGCGCCCAGGGCGGCGGCGAGAACAAGCGAGCATAGCACCCGGGCAATGTACCCCCCAAGTTGACACCCGCTAGCCTGGGTGGCAGAATCTCCCCCTTTGCAACAATTGCTTACGAAGTTATGTATCAAAGGAGACCCCAATGAAGCTTGCCCACCGCCTTGCTGCCGCCACCGTGCTCGCCGCCCTGGTCGCGGCCCCCGCCTACGCGAAGCCCAAGGGCGCGGACCTGGACTTCATGACGACCGCGGCGCAGGCCGGCATGGCCGAGGTGGCCGCGGGCCAGCTGGCCCAAACCAAGGCCGCCAATGCCGACGTGAAGGCCTTCGCAGCCCAGATGGTCACGGACCACACCAAGGCCAACCAGGAGCTGATGGACCTGGCCGCCAAGCTCAAGGTCGGGCTGCCGAAGCAGACCGACAAGAAGCACGCCAAGGCCCTGGAGAAGATGAAGGGCCTTGCGCCGGCAGCGCTCGACAAGGCCTACGTCCGCGCCCAGGTGGAGGACCACAAGGCCGCCGTCGCGCTGTTCGAAAAGGAGTCCAAGAACGGCAAGGACACTGACCTGAAGGCCTGGGCCACCGCCACCCTGCCCACGCTCAAGCACCACCTCATGATGGTGAAGGACCTCCAGGCCAAAATGAAATAGGCGTGGGATAATGGGGCCGTGAGCACTTCATCCTTCAACCGCCCGCGGCCCTTCCAGCGCGTCTATGCCGACAAAGCCACGCCGCTGGTCAACGCCATCCACGAGCACCGCAACGACCTCCAGCTGGCCCGGCAGGAAGCCGACGAGGTGAGCATCCTCGCGATCCTGGGCCCGCTGAGCGAGGCGTACCGCCTGCTGGCCCAGCTTGACCCTGCCGTCGCGTGCGGCGAGGAGGCGCTGGCGCTGGCCGAGAAGCTGGGCAACCAGACGGCCCTGATCGCCAACGGCATCCGGCTGGCGACGGCCTTGCAGTACCGCAACGAGCAAGACCGCGCGCTGCCCATTTTCCAGTTAGCGCTGGAAAGGGCGCGCGTGCGCGGCTTCATGGTCGACTATGCGCTCCAGCACCTCGGCAAATGCCTGGTGGAACTGGGCCGCAAAGACGACGCGCTGGAGAGCTTCCAAGAAGCGCTTAAGCTCCGCGCCGCCAAAGGCGATGCGGAGCTGGTGGCGTCGACCGAAGAAGCGATCGCAGGCGCCGCTAAGCGCTGAAGCTGGTGCCGCAGCCGCACGTCGTCTTGGCGTTCGGGTTCTTGAACAGCCAGCCCGCGTTCATGAGGTCGTCGGAGTAGTCCAGCTCCATCCCGGACAGGTACAACGTGCTCTTGAGGTCGACCAGCGCCTTCAGGCCGCCTTCGTACTCCAGCACCTTGTCGGTGGGCTTGGCTTCCGCGTCGGTGCCCAGCTTGTAGCTCAGCCCGGAGCAGCCGCCGCCGCCGACGGAGATGCGCAGGAAGTGGTCCGGCGTGCCCTGGCGCTCGAGCAGCGCCCGCACCTGCGTGATGGCGCTGGGCGTGAGGGCGATAAGGTTGCGGGTGGTGGTCATGCGGGGCCTCCTTAGACCAGGACGGGGGTGTCCGGCGTGTATGCGTCGCCGAGCGCGAGCCCGGCCAACGTGACGCTCTCCAGGGATTCCAGGTACTTCAACTGGGCGTGCCCGAAGGCGGCCTTGAGCGAGCACCCCGAGCGGAAGCAGGTGTACTCCTGCGAGCTGGTGCAAACGTTCACGGCGATCTCGCCCTCGATGGCTTCCACGATCTGGCGCAGCGTCACCAGTTCCGGCTCACGCGCCAGCTCCAAGCCGCCCTGCGGGCCGCGTCGGGCCGTCACCAACCCCGCTTTGGCAAGCTGGTTGATGACCTTCGCCAGGAAAGACGGCGGGATGTGCTCCAACCGGGCGATATCGGACGTGTTGCTGGTCTTGCCGGCCGGCTGCTTGGCCAGGTACAACATGGCCAGGCAGGCGTACTCCGTGGCACGTGTAATCATGATGAACCATTTTAGCGTAAACTTGACCAAGTTTGTCAAGTTTAGATAGAATGAAGCGTTCCGGTCCAAGGTCCCCCCGAGGTACGCCCAGATGTCACTCCTCCAGAAGGTAGTGAATACTCCCTACAAGCATGGCTTCATCACGGAGATCGAGAGCGAGTCGATCCCCAAGGGCCTCGACGAGGACGTCGTCCGCTTGATTTCGGCCAAGAAGCAAGAGCCGGAGTGGATGCTGGAATTCCGCCTCAAGGCCTACCGCCACTGGCTGACCATGGCGGAGCCCACCTGGGCGCTGGTGAGCTACCCGAAGATCGACTTCCAGAACATCGTCTACTATTCGGCGCCCAAGCAGAAGAAGCAGCACGCCAGCATCGACGAGGTGGACCCCGAGCTGCTGCGCACCTTCGAAAAGCTGGGCATCCCGCTCACGGAGCAGAAGATGCTCGCGAACGTGGCCGTGGACGTGGTCTTCGACAGCGTTTCCGTCACCACCACCTACAAGGCCAAGCTGGCCGAGGCCGGCGTGATCTTCTGCTCGTTCGGCGAGGCCGTGCGCGAGCACCCGGAGCTGATCAAGAAGTACCTGGGCCGCGTCGTGCCGCCGTCGGACAACTTCTACGCCGCGCTCAACTCCGCCGTCTTCACGGACGGCTCGTTCGTGTTCATCCCCAAGGGCGTGAAGTGCCCGATGGAGCTGTCCACCTACTTCCGCATCAACAACGAAGAGTCCGGCCAGTTCGAGCGCACGCTGATCGTGGCGGAAGAAGGCGCGCATGTGAGCTACCTGGAAGGGTGCACCGCGCCCCAATTCAGCTCCAACCAGCTGCACGCCGCCGTGGTCGAGCTGATCACGCTGGACGACGCGGAAATCAAGTATTCAACCGTCCAGAACTGGTACGCCGGCGACGAGAACGGCGTCGGCGGCGTCTTCAACTTCGTGACGAAGCGCGGCCTGTGCCAGGGCAAGCGCTCCAAGATCTCCTGGACCCAGGTGGAGACTGGCTCCGCCATTACATGGAAGTACCCCAGCTGCATCCTGCTAGGCGAAGCCAGCGTCGGTGAGTTCTACTCCGTGGCGCTCACCAACCACAGGCAGCAAGCGGACACCGGCACCAAGATGGTGCACGTAGGCAAGGACACCCGCTCCACCATCATCAGCAAGGGCATCTCCGCGGGGCATAGTTCCAACACCTACCGCGGCCAGGTCAAGGTCGGCGCCAAGGCCGATGGCGCGCGCAACTACTCGCAGTGCGATTCCATGCTGATCGGCCCGAACTGCAGCGCCAACACCGTGCCCTATATCAATGTCGCCAACGCCACCGCCAAGGTGGAGCACGAGGCCACCACGTCGAAGATCGGCGAGGACCAGATGTTCTACTTCGCGCAGCGCGGCATCGGCAACGAGGAAGCCATCTCGATGATCATCAACGGCTTCTGCAAGGACGTCTTCACCCAATTGCCCATGGAGTTCGCGGTCGAGGCCACCAAGCTCCTGGGCCTGAAGCTCGAGAACAGCGTAGGCTAACCATGATCCAGGACAACGCCCCCGTCGTGCTGGAGGTCAAAGACCTCCGCGCCAACATCAACGACACGGAGATCCTCAAGGGCCTGAACCTCACGGTCCGCGCCGGCGAGGTCCACGCGATCATGGGCCCCAACGGCTCCGGCAAGAGCACCTTCTCCAAGGTCCTGGCGGGCCACCCTGCCTACGCGGTTACGGGCGGCCAGGTGACGTACCTGGGCGAAGACCTGTTCGCCCTGCCCGCCGAGGAACGCGCGCGCAAGGGCGTGTTCCTGGCCTTCCAGTACCCGATCGAAATCCCCGGCGTCAGCAACGCCTCCTTCCTGCGCCTGGCTTACAACACGATCCAGGCCGACCGCGGCGGCGAAGAGCTCGACCCGCTGGAGTTCGACGACCTCGTGCGCGAGAAGATCAAGATCGTTGATATGGATCCCAGCTTCCTGGACCGCAGCGTCAACGAAGGCTTCTCCGGTGGCGAGAAGAAGCGCAACGAGATCCTCCAGATGGCCATCCTCGCGCCCAAGCTCGCCATCCTCGACGAGACGGACTCCGGCCTCGACATCGACGCGCTCAAGGTGGTGGCCAACGGCGTGAACCAGCTCGCCAACCCGACCAACGCCGTCGTGATGGTCACGCACTACCAGCGCCTGCTGAACTACATCACGCCCGACTTCGTGCACGTGATGGCCGACGGCCGCATCATCAAGACGGGCGGCAAGGAGTTGGCGCTCGAGCTCGAGACGCGGGGTTACGATTGGGTCCGCGACGAGGCTGGAGCCAAGTCATGAGCGCTCGGCTGGAAGTGGAGCAGGCGGGGTTCCTGGCGGACCTCCGCGCGGCCAGCGTGCCCAAGGCGCGCTTCGCGTCGCAGGCGCGCCAGCGCGACCTGGCCGACAAGGTGCTGGCCGGCATGCGCATGCCCACGATCAAGGACGAGGCTTGGCGCTTCACGCCGCTGGGCCCCCTGACGGAGCAATCCTACGACACGGCCAGCTGCGAGCCCCCGCCGGTGCTGACCGCCGACATCGGCCGCTTCTTGATGCCGGAAGCGGAGAACACCCGCCTGGTCTTCCTGAACGGCGCCTACAGCCCCCACCTCTCCAGCGTGAAGGACCTGCCCGCCGGCCTCGTGCTGGCCCCCTTGAGCCTGGCTCCGGCCGACCTCGACGAGATGCTGACGCGGCACCTCGGGCTGCACTGCCCGCCGGATCGCGACGTCTTCACGGCGCTCAACACGCGCCTGTGGTGCGAAGGCGCGATGATCGTGGTGCCCGCCGGCCTGCGCTGCCCCCAGCCGTTGCACGTGATGTTCGTCGCCACCAGCGGCATTGCGCCCCACGTCGCCTCGCCGCGCATCCTCGCGGTGCTGGGCAAGCACGCCGAGGTCACGTTGGTGGAAGAGTACGTCTGCCTGGACGAAGGCGTCTACCTCACGAACGCCGTGGCCGAGCTGGAGTTGGGCGCCAACGCCGTCCTGCGCCACACCCGCGTGCAAAGCGAGAGCCGCTCCGCCTTCCACATCGCCAACGCCACGGTCACGCTCGGCCGCGACGCGCAGTACCACTCGCAGGCCGTGGCGCTGGGCGCCCGCATCTCGCGCTATAGCCTGGACGTGGTGCAGACCGATACCGGCTCCCAGGCCACCGTCGACGGCCTGGCGCTGATCGCCGGCCACCAGGAGGCCGACACCCACACCACGCTCGACCATGCCAAGCCGCATGGCCAGAGCCGCCAGCTGCACAAGTGCATCGTGGCGGATGACGCCCACGCCGTCTTCAACGGCCGGGTGGTCGTGCGCAAGGACGCCCAGCAGACGGACTCCGCCCAGGCCAGCCGGAACTTGCTGCTATCCGACCGCGCGCGCGTGGACACCAAGCCGGAGCTGGAGATCTTCGCGGACGACGTGAAGTGCGCCCACGGCGCGGCGATCGGCCAGATCGACGCAGACGAGCTGTTCTACCTCAAGAGCCGCGGGCTGGACGAGGTGCGGGCGCGCGATTTGCTGACCTACGCCTTCGCGGCGGAGGTGATCGACCGGGTGCCCGTGGCGTCGTTGCGGCGGCAGTTGCGGGCCGTGGTGATGAAGCAGACCGACCGGAAGGCAGGCACCCCATGACCACCGCGAGCCCGGTGCTGGACGTCCAGCGCATCCGCGCCGACTTCCCGATCTTGTCCACGACGGTCCACGGCAAGCCTTTGGTTTACCTCGACAACGCCGCCAGCATGCAGATGCCCAGGCAGGTGATCGATCGCTTCGTCCGCTACCAGTCGGAGGAGCACGCCAACGTCCACCGCGGCGTCCACCACCTCAGCCAGACGGCGACGATGGCCTATGAAGGCGCGCGAGAGACCGTGCGCGCGTTCATCAACGCGGCTTCCGTGAAGGAGGTCATCTTCACCCGGGGCGCCACCGAAGGCATCAACCTCGTGATGCACGCCTGGGGCCGCTCCAACGTGAAGGCCGGCGACGAGATCATCGTCTCCACCCTTGAACATCATTCCAACATCGTGCCCTGGCAGATGCTCTGCGAGGACACGGGCGCCAAGCTGCGCGTGATCCCCATCAACGATGCCGGTGAGCTGGACATGGCGGCCTTCCAGGCCCTCCTGAACGCCAAGTCCAAGTTGGTTGCCGTGAACCACGTCTCGAACGCCCTCGGCACGATCAACCCGGTCGCGGACATCATCAAGCTGGCCCACCAGGCCGGCGCCATGGTGCTCGTCGACGGCGCCCAGGCCGCGCCCCACCTGCCTATCGACGTGCAGGGGCTCGGTGCTGATTTCTACGTCTTCTCCGGCCACAAGCTCTGCGGCCCGACGGGCATCGGCATCCTGTACGGCAAGCAAGCCCTGCTGGAGGCCATGAAGCCCTTCCAGGGCGGCGGCGACATGATCCGCAGCGTGACCTTCGAGAAGACCACCTACAACGACCTGCCGTATAAGTTCGAGGCGGGCACCCCGGCGATCGCCGCGGCCATCGCCCTCGGCTCGGCCATCGACTACATCAGCGCGATCGGCATGGACAAGATCGCCGCGCACGAGCACATGCTGCTGGAGCGCGCGACCCGCCTGGTGGGCGGCCTGAAGGGCGTCCGCCTGATCGGCACGGCCAAGGCCAAGGCCGCGGTGCTGTCGTTCGAGGTCGAGGGCGTCCACCCGCACGACGTCGGCACGATCCTCGACGGCGAAGGCATCGCCGTGCGGGCAGGCCACCACTGCGCGCAGCCCTTGATGGACCGCCTCGGCGTGCCGGCCACGGCCCGCGCCAGCTTCGCGTTCTACAACACGCCCGCCGAGGTTGACGCGCTGGTGCGCGGCATCCAGGCGGTGCAGGAGATCTTCGCGTGAGCAGCGCCCTCTACAACCAGCTGATCCTCGAGCACAACAAGAAGCCGCGGAACTACGTCGAGCTGCCGGATGCCAACCACAAGGCGGAAGGGTTCAACCCCTTGTGCGGCGACCACATCTGGCTCTACGTCAACGTGGCGGACGACCTGGTCGAGAGCATCGGCTTCCAGGGCAAGAGCTGCGCCATTTGCCAGGCCTCGGCGTCGATCATGACCGCCCAGGTGAAGGGCAAGCCGGTCGCGGCCGCGGAGCAGCTGGTGCAAGACTTCCGCGCCATCATCATGGGCAAGCTTGACCAGGTCAGCGCGGCGAACCAGGACAACCGTTACTTCGCCGCCTTCGCGGGCATCGCCAACCTGCCGGCGCGCGTGAAGTGCGCCGTGCTGCCGTGGCACACCCTCCACTCCGCCCTCCTCAACGAAGCCGTGGCCTCCACCGAG
Organism: Cyanobacteria bacterium RYN_339; assembly: GCA_028287685.1. Taxonomy (GTDB): domain Bacteria; phylum Cyanobacteriota; class Sericytochromatia; order S15B-MN24; family JAQBPE01; genus JAQBPE01. Next base: position 10,415 of record JAQBPE010000049.1, read on the forward strand.
GGCGCGGCCGATCCGGTGCCCGGGTCCGGGCAACCCTAGGAAACGACCCATGCCGAAAATCGCCGAAATCGAGTACACCCCCAACCCGAACGCCAAGCGCTTCGTGCTCAAGGAGCCGCTGACGCTGGGCATTGCGCGCTCCTTCGACAGCGCGAGCCAGGCTGACGTGGATCCGCTCGCCAAGGAGCTCTTCGCCGTCGAGCACGTCACCAGCGTGTACTACATCGACAAGTACCTGACCGTCACCCAGGACGGCCGGGCCAGCTGGCCCGACCTCGAGCGCCTGCTCGCCGTGCCCATCCGCGCCGCGGAGGCTTCGGACGTGCAAGGCGCGGGCGTGCAAACGGCGGTCGCCACCATGGTGCCCGCCAACGAGCAAGACCGCGAGCGCCTGAAGGCGATCAACGCCTTGATCGACGAGCGCGTGCGCCCCGCCCTGATGATGGACGGCGGCGGCCTGGAGCTGGTCTCCCTGGAGGGCAACAAGCTTACGATCCACTACCAGGGCGCTTGTGGCAGTTGCCCCTCTGCGCTGGCGGGCACCATGGCGGGTATAGAAGGACTGTTGCAGACCATCGAGCCGGACATCCAGCTGGTGGCCGTTTAGCCTATAAGGACGTTTCGTGAGCAGCCTCGTTCCTACCGCCATCCCCCTCAACATGATCAAGCCCAGCGTGCCCTACGAGGCCACCGTGCTGGCCAACATCGACATCGCGCCGGATTGCCCCGACGACGTCCGGCACATCGACCTGGACCTCGGCGACAGCGGCCTGAAGTACATGGAGGGCCAGAGCATCGGCATCATCGCCCCCGGCCTCGACGCCGCGGGCAAGCCGCACCGCCTGCGCCTGTACTCGATCGCCTCCCCGCGCGGTGGTGACGCGGGCGACGACAAGACGATCGGCCTTTGCATCAAGCGCACCATCTACACGGATGACGCGGGCAACGAGGTGCGGGGCGTGTGCTCCAACCACACCAACGACCTGGCCCCCGGCGACAAGGTGAAGATCTGCGGGCCGATCGGCAAGCACTTCCTGATGCCGGCGGACGCCACCACGCCGATGTTGATGATCGCCACCGGCACCGGCATCGCGCCCTTCCGCGGCTTCCTGCGCCAGCGCGCCCGCCTGCCCAAGGACCAGCGCGGTCCCGCCTTCCTGGTCTTCGGCGTGCGCCATTCCAGCGCCTTGCTGTACGACCAGGAGCTGCGCGAGCTGCTGACCGACGACGGCTGCGCCTACCTGACGGCCGTGTCCGCCGAGCAAAAGAACGCGGCCGGTGGGCGCATGTACGTGGGCGATCGCCTGCCGGAGCTGCAAGACGCCATCTGGCAGCTGCTGGCGGAGCGCAACATCATGGTCTACCAGTGCGGCTTGAAGGGCATGGAGCAAGGCGTCGAGGCCTCGATCCAGGCCATGGCCGAGCACCACGGCTGGGATTGGGCCGAGTTGCGGGCCGCCCTGGTCGCCGAGAAGCGCTGGTTGGTCGATACCTACTAAGCTTCCGGGCCAAACCCTCCCAAGGTAGCTTCCCGCGAAGTGCGAACATTCCGACATCACAACGATGGAGGATATCGCATGTCGCATTACAAGTGGAAGTCGTTGGCGCTGCTCACCGCGTGCGGGCTGCTGGGGTGCCTGCATACGCCGGCGCCCGGCACCACCGTGGATGCCGATCATCATGACGAACCCATCCGCGCCAACCCGCCGGCCGGGGCCCTGACGAGCGAACTGCGCCCGGTGCTGAACCCGCCCAGCCGCTCCTACGGCGTGCAGGGCGTCAGCGAAGCTCCGGTGGACATGCGCTTCCTCGTGGTGGCAGGCGATGGCTCCGAGCCTTGCCTGGAGACGATCAAGGGCGCCCTGGACTACCTGGGCATGCCCTACGACGTGTGGGTCGCGGGGCAGCGGCCGGGCCAGCTAACGCCCGGCCAACTGGCCGACGCGACCCATGGCTTCTACCAGGGCGTGATCTTGGTGAACGGCGACTTGGGCCACGACGTCGGCGGCAACTGGGTGAGTGCGCTCTCCCAGCCCGAGTGGGACGCGCTGACGGCCTATGAAGGCGCCTATGGCGTCCGCCAGGTGACGTGGTACACCTTCCCGGACGCGGACCACGGCTTCAACGCCCCGGACGTGAAGGGCTACCTGGATGCAAGCGGCCTGACCGCCCGCTACACGGCGGCCGGCGCGGCGGTGTTCCCCACCATGGCCGCCGCGGGCACGCTGAAGATCCACGACCTGTTCGCCTTCGAGGCCAAGCCGGCCGGCCCCGACACCACGCCCTTGATCACCGACGACAGCGGCCACGCGCTCGCCGCCGTCAAGAAGTATCCCGACGGCCACGAGAACCTGGGCTTCTGCTTCGACGCCAATGCGTGGTCCGACACCAGCTGGGCCCTGGCATATGGCGCCGTGCGTTGGGCAGCCGGCGGCGTGCTATTAGGCGAGCGGCAGACCACCTTTGCGCCGCAGGCCGACGACCTCTTCCTGACGACCTTGGCGTATGGCAGCCAGGCACCCATCCGCCTCGGCAAGGCCGACCTCGCGACGGTGGACGCCTGGATGGCGAACCGCCGTAAGCGCCCCGTGAGCGCCAACATGGCCCTTGCGTTTGCCTACAACGCCGGCGGCATCACCGACCCCGCTACCGACGCGCTGTACAGCGCGGCCCTGCAATTGAAAAATGACTTCCAGTGGATCTCCCACACGCTCACCCACGCCAACCTGGACGCCACGGATTACTTGACCTCGTCGAACGAGATCGGCACCAACGCGGACTGGGGCAAGACCCAGGGCCTGCCCGGCTTGGACCCCCGGAACCTGGTCACGCCGCAGATTTCCGGGTTGCAGAACGTCCAGGCCATGAACGCCGCCTACGACCGCGGCGTGCGCTGGGTGGTGGGCGATATCTACAAGCCCGGACTGGGCAACCCAACGCCCAACGCGGGCCTGATGGATCCGGCCAACCCCAAGATCCTGGTGATCCCGCGCGTCACCAGCAATTGGTATTGGGACGTCTCCACGCCCCAGGAGCTGATGGCGGAGTACAACGATCGCAACCGGACGCGCTGGGGCCGCGACCTCACCTACGCGGAGATCCTGGACAAGGAGAGCGAGATCCAGCTGCTGTACATGCTCAAGGGTGACGCGGACCCCTGGATGTTCCACCAGGCCAACCTCAAGGCCTATGACGGGACCCACAGCCTGTTCGGCGACCTGATGGACCGTACGTTGGATCGCTACGAGGCCCTGTGCAGCGCGCCGCTGGTCAGCCCGCCGATGGAGCGCCAGGCAGACCGGATGCTGGCCCGCATGGCCTATAACCAGGCCGGCGTGACGGCCACGCTGGTGAAGGGCAAGAGCATCACGTTGCACGCCCGGCAGGCCTGCAGCGTGCCCATCACGGGCCTGAAAGGCCCCGCGGCCGTCAGCTATGCGGGCGACGTGGTCACGACGGTGGCCCTGGCCGCCGGACAGACGCTGACCCTGCCGCTCGACGGCACCGCGGCAGCGCCGACGCCGACGCCCGGCCCCACGGCCACCCCGACCCCGGTTCCGACCGCCACCCCGACCCAAGTTCCGACGGCCACCCCGACGCCCAGCGCGACGGCCACCCCGCGCGCCACACCGACGCCCACGTCGGCAACGCCCACGCCGGTGCCGACCGCGACACCCACGCCGAAGGCGACGGCCACCCCCGCGCCGGTGGCGACGGCGACGCCTACCCGGGCCACGCCCAACGATCCCACCCTGATCGACGAGTTGCGTGACTGGTGGTTCGGCCTGACCCGCCGCGAGAAAGCCAACGTGGCCGTGTACTGGGTACGCCTGCCCGAAGCAGACCGCCGGGCATTGATCGACCAACTCCGCAACGCGACGGCCAAGCAACGCGCCAAGCTGCTCGACAAGGCGTTGGCTGCCGCCCAGGGCCATTGACGCCGGCTCGGCCGCTCCGTATGATGCGGCCATGACCGACCCACGGCCCTTCCAACTCACCCGCGCCGGCGTCCTGCTGGCTCCCGCCCCCGGCTTCCGCCGGGAGGCGGGCGGCGTCTTGAACCCCACCGTCTACCAGGTACACGGCCGCACGCTGATGATGTACCGCGCGGTCGATTCCATCCCCGAGAACTTCTCGCGGCTGGCGCTCGCGGAGCTGCGCTGGGAGGGCGACCGCCTCGTTGCCACCCGCCTGGACAGCCTGGCCCTCGAACCATCAGAACCCTACGAGCTGCTGAGCCCCGGCCCCGGCGGCGGCTGCGAGGATCCGCGCGTCACGGCCATCGGCGACGAGCTGTACCTCTGCTACACCGGTTACGGTGGCGACAACGCGCCGCGCATCGCCCTCGCGCGGTCGCGTGACGGCATCCGCTGGGAGCGCATGGGCCTGGCCCGCTTCACCATGCACGTGGCCGTCGGCCAGGCGATCGACTTCAACCAGGTCGACAACAAGGACGCCATGCTGTTCCCGCAGCTGATCGGCGGGCGGTACGCCATGCTGCACCGGCCCATGTTCCGCGGGGAGATCAAGGAGCAGTACCAGCCGCGCCAGAGCATCTGGATCTCGTTCTCGAAGGACATGATCCACTGGGAAGACCACCAGGTGGTGGCGGAGCCCGAGGCCCAGTGGGAATGCCTGAAGCTGGGCGGCGGCACGCAGCCCGTCTGGACGCCGGAGGGCTGGCTGATGGTCTACCATGGGGTCGAAGGGGAGCGCGACAGCGACCCTAACCGCCGTTACAGCGCGGGCGCGATGGTGTTGGACCTGGAGGCCCCCTGGCGCGTGGTCTACCGCTCGCCGGAACCGATCCTGACGCCGGATGCGGCGGAGGAGCGGGAGGGCGTGGTGAACAACGTGGTCTTCCCTACCGGCCTGTGGCGCGGCGAGGACGGCAAGTTCCTGGTGGCCTACGGCATGGCCGATTGGTGCATCGGCTGGGCGCGGATGAACTAGCAGCTCACGTCCAGCTTCATGGGGCCCTTGACCTCCGTCAGCACCACGGGAGGCGGTCTAGATCTCCGTTGGCAGGCCGGCCGCGGGCACCGTAAGCAACAACCAGGGCGCCGGCGTGGGCGACGGCTCGTCGGCGTTGCGGGCGTGCAGCTCGCGGCGCTGCAGATCCGGTATGAAAGTCACCACGGGGTTGAAGTCGATCATCATCTGCACGTCCCTCCAAGGGATCATCGGCCACCCAAGGCGAGAGGTTGATGCCCGGCGACGAGAGTTCATATTGGCGTCACAAACCCGCTAACACGGTCTTGACAGGCAGGCGTTCCGGGGCTAGAATGGCCTGGATCGACCTGTCTCAAGAAAGCGAGGAGCCAGAATGCCAACCGACGTCCGCCAACGCGCGTCGCATGCGATCGCCCTCGCCGGGTGCCAAACCTAGCACCCTCCGCCCGGGCCGGCTGCCCCTGAACACGCGCCTGCTTTCGCGTCCCCGGAGCACTGGACAGGTGATCTGGCGGCGCCTTGCTGGTCCTGGACCTCGCTCGCGTCGTCACTCATCGCTCACATACCTACTCGGTATGCTCGCTCTTCGTTCCTAGCGATCGAGGCCCAGGCCTGCGCAATGCGCTCGCCATTTCACCTGTCCAGCACTCTAACCGGCGCGGGACGCACTTTGGCGTCCTCGCCTCACCGCACCGCCGGGGTTTCCCGGCGGGCGAAGGATCACGTCCATGGGCTCCAAGGCCAAGGCCCTCTCGGCGGAGATGGGCCAACACCTCACCGACCTCGGGTTCGAGGCCTTCCACGAGTACGAAGCCTGGTGCGCGCGCCTGGGCCGCAGCCCCGCGCGCCGGAAGTCGCCGCGCGAGCGGGACGGCGACCTGCTGGCGCGGCGCGAGGAGCGCGTGGCGTTGGCGCTGAAGCAGTCCCGCCGCGCGGACCGCGAGACCGATCTTTTCCTCGAGCGCGCGGTGGCCGGCTGCCTGCCGGCCGACGCCCCGCCGCGTTTCGCGCCGGTGGCCGACGCCGCGCGGAGCCTGCCCCAGCCTGCCCGGCGCGCTTTTCTAGGTCTTTTGCAGGCCTGGGACTGGCCGCTCGACACCGATCCGGCGGTGCCGGAGCTGGGGGAGCAGGTCGCCAACACGTACGTCGCCGCGCTCGCGCGGCTGGCGGCCTACCACCAAGTGTGGGTGCGCCCGCCGGCCACGTGGCGCTGCACGTGCTCCAACCCCGTCTCCGTCTTCTCCAGCCTGGCGCGCCACCTGCTCGCCAAGTTCCCGCTGCCGGCCTTCTTCGACACGGCCTGGTTTGGTCCGGAGCGCTACCAGGCCTGGTATGCGCAGCTGGGACGCGGCGAGAGCACCAAGGCCCTGGCGGAGGTGCCGTTGCCCTACACCCGACGCATGTTCCACTGCTTCCTGGAGGCCCCGGAGGGCTTCACGGTGGCGGGGGCGCTGCGCCGTGGCCAGGTGCTGGGGCTGGGCGGCGACCTGGGCCTGGTGTGCGGCCTGTTGGGCTCGCGGCTGGCGGACGTGGGGCCGCACGAGGCCTTCTGGGCCACGGTGGTGCAGTGGCTGGTGGCGAACCCCGCGTTCCCCGGCCGGCGCGCGGCCGTGCTGATCGACTTCGTGCATGCCCAGCGCTTCGAAGGCCCGCCCATCTGGGTGGACCGCGGCCGGCAGGGGCATGCGCCCCCGCCGCGCCCGGATTTCTCGCTGAAGGGCCGCACCGTCGCCTCGATGCAGCGGCTGATCGCGGCGTGGCACCGCGAATTGGGACGCTCCACGCGTGACATCCACGCCTCGTGGCCCGCTTGCCGGATCTCGGGCATGTGGCTGGAGCGCGAGGGCGCCCGCTGGGAGGTGCAGGAGCTGACCAGCTCCGAGGCCTTGCGCGAGGAGGGCTCGGCGATGCACCACTGCGTGGCCTCGTACGTGCAGCAGTGCACCGCCGGCCACGCCGCGATCTTCTCCGTGCGCCAGGCCAAGCGCAAGGTGACGGTCGAGGTGCGGCTCGCGAACAAGCACCTGGTCCAGGTGCGTGGGCCATACAACCAGGTGCCGGACGGCGACACCTGGGCGGTGGTGGAGGCCTGGGCGCGCCGGGAGGGCCTGGCGATCCCAACCTACGTCCGGCCTTAACGTAAGTTTGGCCTTGAACGGCTCGATAACGCTTCCATGGGTTGGAACATCGGGAACACCTTGGGAGCGGTCGAGCGGTTCGGCGCCAGGCTTGGCGAGCGGATCGCCACGTCCACGCCCGTGCTGGCCGTGGCGCCGAAGACCGCGGACCGGATCGACCATTATCTCCAGGGCATCACGGCCCCCACCTTCCCGCGCAGCCTCGAGCTGGCGCGGCCCACGCGCTTGCAGCCCACCCCCGCTGCCCTCGGCGCCGCCTCGTTGACGGCCCCGGGCGCCATCGCCAGCTACGGCATCCAGGTGACGGGCGACGGCGAAGCCCGGCTCGACCTCACGGCCACGGCGCCCGGCGCGGACTGGGGCAAGAAGGGCGCCGAGAGCGCCGTTTTGGGCGTCTACGTGGACGGCAAGTACCAGCAAGACCTGGTGGTGTGGGGCGGCGCCCAGGCGACCCGTTATGCCCTGGCCCTCGGCAAGTTGGCGCCGGGCGCCCACACGATCACGCTGCGCAACATGCACGAAAAGGCTCCCAAGGGCGCCCAGGGCGTCGAAGTCGCCGGTGCCAGCGTCGCGGTCGAAACCTATGAGACGCGCGAGGACCGCTGGGCCGCGGAGCAAGCGCCGATCCTGATCGGCCGCCACGGCTCGCTGGAGAACACCCACACCGACCTGCCGCTTGCGATGTACCACGACGTGGGCAAGCAGCCCGACGGCACCACCAAGATCTCCTATGGCTACGTCTTCTCCAACGAAGACAGCGGCGACGGCGCCCAACCCTCCGTGGAACAGGCCCGCTGGGGCCGCCTGACGGACCTGGAAACCGTGTACAACGTGACGTTGGACGCGAATGGCAAGGTGCTGGAGCGCAGCTTCGAAGGCGCGGGCCACAAGTGGGCGCCGTTCGCCGGCCAGTTCGACGGCGCCCACCCCATCATCCGCACCGCCACCAACAACAACAACGTGACGGACCGGGGCGGCGGGCTGTTGCGCTTCCAGTTCCCCACGGATCACCGTATGGGTGACTTCGCCAAGGAAGATCTGATGCGGCAGAACCCGGTCTTCTTCGCCACCGAAGGCAAGGAGTTGCAGCGCGAGGGCAAGATCGGGGCGATCACGACGCCGGAAGACACGCTGGCCGGCAAGCTCAAGGCCATGTTGGGCACCATGGGCCTCGCCAAGAAGTACCGCATGGCGGACCCGCGCAGCTACGTCTACGTGCAGCTCAAGGCCCAGGACGCCGCCACCGATCCGATCGTGGTGCGCGCCATCTTGAAGGACGGCACCTACGCCGATGCGGACCTGGGCCAGCGCGCCGTGGCGATCGCCCGCGACGGGTGGAGCCAAACCGCCATCAAGCTGCCGGCCGGGGTGAAGCCAGATGACATCGCGCGGGTAGAATATCTCTCGCATGGCACCGGCCGCGTGACCCGCACGGGCCACGTCTACATGCTCGACGGCGCCTACCAACCGGTGGAACTCTCCCGGCCCGTCGCGGGCTTCGAAACAGCCAACCCATAAGACCCGGAGGCCTCCCGCATGACCACCGTCAACAACGCTTCCGGCGCCAAGGGCGTGCAGCCCGCCGCCCCCATCAACCGTGGCACGGGCCCGGTCAAGGGGCCTGACACGGGCAAGCTGGCGGCGGACGAGGTGGCCATCGACGCGGCGGCCAAGCCCGGCGCCGATCCGCTCGCCAAGTACCCGGTCGGCACGCGCCGCACGCCGGACTTCTCGCGCCTGGATGCGGCCGACCAGCAAATCGCGGCGATCGGCCAACAGGTCGACCAGCAGGTGAAGGCGATCGAAGCGGCCGACGCCAAGGCCCACGGCGGCAACGTGGTGGCGCGTGGCTTCAACCGCTTCCTGAACGTCTTCAAGCACAACGACGACAAGCTGGGCGTGGCCAAGGCCAACGCGCTGAACGCCCTGACGCACGACATGAACGCCGCCCTGAAGACGTACCACGACGAGGTCGCCGCGGGCAGCCCGCAGGCGGAAGAGCACCTGAAGGTGGCGATGGGCGAGGCGCAGCAGGCCGGCCAGGCCTATGACCAGGCCCTGGGCAGCTTCGCCAAGGGCAACAAGTTCTGGTCCGGCATCGCGGCGGACGTGTTGGCCGGCGTGACCGTGGTGGCGGGCGTGGCCCTGACCGCCACGGGCCTGGGCGCGCCGATCGGCGTGCCGCTGATGGCCGCTGGCGCGTTCCTGGCGGGCGGCGCCGTGACGCTGGGCGCCCACGGGCTGCTCGACAACCAGTTCGATCTCAAGAAGGAAGGCATCCAGACCTTCGCCGTCGGCGGCGTCGGCGGCATCGCCGCAGCCCTGACGGGCGGCGCGTCGGAGGCCTTCACGGCCGGCATCACCGGCACGGCAGCGCGCGTGGTCGGCCAGGAAGCCATCCAGGGCGCGGGCGCCCGCTTCATGATCGGCGCGGCGGCCAACAGCGTCGTCGGTGCGGGCTTCGGCGGCGCCACCAGCGGCGTGCAGGCGATCGCCGCCGGCGAGGACGCGGCCGGCGTGCTCAAGGCCACGGCGTTGGGCGCCGCGGGCGGCGCGGTGGGCGGCGTGGCCGCCCACGGGCTGGGCGCGGTGATCGGCAAGGGCGCCCAGGTGGCGCAACGCTCGCTCGCCACGGAAGACGGCCTGTTGGCGCGCAGCGTCAACACGGTCATGAACGCCTCGGAAAGCCGGGTCGGCCAGGCCGTGGGCGTGGTCGCCAAGGGCACCGTGACCGGCGCCGGCGCCGGTGGCGCGGGCGCCATGCTCAACCAGCTGGCGAGTGGCCAGCCGATCGACTGGGACGCGGTGCGCGACCAGATCCTCGCGGGCGGCATCCAGGGCGGCGCCCTGGCGGGAGCCGGCCTGGCCGGCAAGGCGTTGCCCCAGCGCTCGCCGGTCAAGGCCCCGCCCAGCATCCAGGAGGCCAACGAGACGCTGAGCAAGTTGGCGCCCAAGAACCCGGCCTTGGCGGCAGAGCACGCCAAGCTGGTGGAGCGCTACAAGTCCGCGCAGGAGACCGCCGTGCGCCGTATGACCAACATGCGCGTCTACGAGAACACGATTGCCGCGGAAACCGACCCGGTCAAGCGCGCGGCCTTGCTGCAAGAGCATGCCGGCCTGTTCGGCGACGCCATGAACAACCTGGACTTCGCCCGCGAGAACCTGGTGGCCTTCGCCCGCAAGAACCTGGGCCCGGCCAGCGTGCGCCAAGTCATCGCCACCGTGGGCGAGCCCAACCCGGACGTGCAGTACGCCAAGCGGAACCCCGAGAACCTGGACGCCTCCACCATCAAGCGCAACGAGGCCCTGATGGCCTTCCTGACCCAGTTCCCCAACCTCAAGCTGCCCGTGAACGTGGCGGAGCCGGGCGTGCAAGGCCTGTCGCCGCGCGCGCTGCAGGCCGTCTCCGAGGCCCTCAACAGCAACGCCAGCTCCGCGGACGCCAAGGGCGCCGCCAACGTCGAGCACCTCGCCAGCGTGCTCAAGGGCGTGCTGGAGACGGCCGCGAAGCAGAAGGGCGCGCCGCTGACCCAGGCCGAGGTGGACACCCGCGCCGCCGTCACCGTCCTGACCGATGCCTGGATGAAGGGCGCCACCCCGGCCCAGCTGGAGCAAGTCCGCACGGCCGCCACCAACGCCGGCGGCTCCGGCGGGGAGATCTGGGACCAGCTGATGCGACGGGGCCTGGGCCTCAAGGGCACGGAGCAAATCCCCACCTCGATCAAGGGCGACATCAAGGGCTGGCTGGAGTCGATGAGCACGCCGAAGGACCGCGCCACCCTGCGCGAGCACTTCCAGGCCAGCGGCCTCTCCGAGAAGGAGGCGGCGACCTGGGCGGACCGCGTGATCAACCGCGACCAGACCATCACGAACCCCTTCCTGATCGGCACCTGGACCCATGGCGTGCCGGCCTTCGGGGCGATCGAGCACGTGGTCAAGAGCATGGGCGGCGACCAGGCCATGGCCCAGGCCTACTACGAGGAGGTGCTGGCGCACCACGCGTCCGGCTTCGTCATGGACGGCTTCAGCCGCGGCGGCCTGAACGTGGACTTCTTCAAGATGGCGCGCGAGGGCGCGCTGACGCCGGAAGCCGCCCAGCGGCTGACGAACCTCTACAGCACGGCCACGGAGCTCTCCGGCAAGTGGCGCCCGGTGATCGACCAGGTCGCCAGCGGCAAGCCGCTGAACCTGGCCCAATACGAGGCGTTCCGCGCCAAGGTCGGCCTCAAGCCGTTGGCGCCCGCGGAGCGCGCGGCCTTCGGCCAGCTCAACAACGGCACCGGCCGCCCGGTCAACCAGCAGGAGCTGGAAGCCTTCCGGCGGGCCTACAGTGCGGAGGCCCGCCCTTACCGCGACGCCATCGGCGGCCTGACGGAGAACAGCCGGTCCCAGCTGCTGAACGACGACCGCCAGCAGTTCACCCAGGTGGGCATGCCCAAGTGGATCACCATGATGTTCGGCATGACCAAGCCGGCCACGATGGGCGCGCTGATCGACAACGTCTACAAGGGCCCCGTGCAGGGCTACGCAGAGGAGAACTACGCGCGCGGCGACCAGGCCGGCCAGGCCTTCGATGCGGTGACCGCGCCGATCGGCGAGCGCCTGGGCATGACCTTCGACCCCAAGACCCGCACCTACCACGCCGCCAACCCCACGGAAGGGGCCCTCAACGAGTTCGCGCGCCGCATCACCGCGGACCCGGCACTGAACAAGCAGCTGACGGTCGACTTGGTGAACCCGCGGGACCCGCAGGCCGTCGTGGAGTGGCTGCGCGGCCAGAAGCCCGATCCCAGCGTGCTGAACCGCCTGGTGGCCGCGCCCGCGGCGCCCGAGCCGACCGTCGCCAGGCCGGTCGCCCCGCCCGACCCGGCGACGCAGAAGTACATCGGCGAGCTGCAAGCCGCGGCCCGGAACGCCAGCTCCCAGGCCCGCACGCTCAACGACGCGGCCGGGACCGCGGCCGGCGACGGGCTGTGGGATCGCGGCATCGTGTTGGCGAACCACGGCGACACCATGACCGCCGCGGCGGAGCTCTACCGCCAGGCGCTGGGCATCGCCTCCAAGGGCACGCCCGAGGCCCGGCAGGAGGCCACCAAGCTGATTTCCGACGGGATGCAGCGTCTCGGCAACCTCGAGAACGCCCAGTATGCCGCCGGCCAACTTAACAAGTAGTCAACTGGCTTAACATCGTGTAATATTTCACCCCCGGCCGCTCGGCGGGGGGTGGAGGTAGAGTGAGCTACGACGTCGCCGTGGTCGGCGCGGGTCCAGCCGGCGCGGCCACGGCCGGCCACCTGGCCATGCGCGGTTGGCGGGTGCTGCTGCTCGACAAGGCCACCTTCCCGCGCGACAAGATTTGCGGCGAGGCGCTCTCCCCGGGCGCGTTGCCCGTGCTGGGGCGCCTGGGCGCCCTTCCGGCCGTGGAGGCCGCCGCCTCGCCCATCGGCGGCGCGCGCATCCGCACCGCCGCGTTCACCTGCGAGGGACGCTATCCCGACGTGCCCGGGCTACCCTCCCGCGGCCTGGCCGTCCCGCGCCTGGTGCTAGACCCCCTGCTGCTGGCGCTCGCCGCCAACCGCCCCGGCGTCACGGTCGAAACGGGCGTGGCGGTGCGCGGCCTGACGTTCGCGGGCGGACGCTGCACCGGGCTCGAGACCAGCGCCGGCCACGTCGCCGCGCGGGCGGTGGTGTTGGCCGAAGGCCGCACGGGCCAACTGCACCCCGCCATGCGCCGCTCGAAAGCCCCGCGTCGCCGCATGGCCTTCGTCGCCACCTTCGACGGGGTGGAAGGCCTGACCGACATGCTGGAGCTCGACCTGCGCTCCGCCACAATCCAAACCGTGCTGAGCCCCCAAGGCAACGGCCGCGCGGCGCTTTGCGTCGTCAGCACCGGCGGCCCGGCCGCACCCCTGGGCGCGCCGCCGCTGGAGGGCTTGGTGCGCATCTTGCGGGAAGACCCGATCCTGGCCGAGCGCCTGGCCGCGGCCCAACCCGTGTCGGCCCTGAAAGGGATGCCCCTGGACCCGTACTGGGGCGACCCCGCGCCGATGGCGGGCCTCGTGGCCGTGGGCGACAGCCTCTGCCACTTCGACCCGATCACGGGCGAGGGCATGTACCGGGCGCTGCGCAGCGCGGAGCTGGCCGCGGACGCCCTGGACGAGGCCTTGCAACGCGATATGCCCCGCCTCGCCGCCTACGCCGAGGACGTGACGCGCGAGTTCTGCTGGACCTACCGCTTCGTCGATGCCGTCGTCGCGCTGACGCGGCATCCCGGGCTGGCGCAGCTGGCCGTGCGCGGCCTGGCCGCCCGCCCGGCGCTGGCCGACCGGATGATCGGCTACCAGGGCGCCATGCTCCCCGCGGAGCGCTTCTTCCCCGACATGTTGCGCGTGGCCGTGGCCGCGATATAGGAGACCCGATGACCCACATCGTCGCCATCGGCACCGCCGTGCCGGAATCCACCTACCGCCAGCAGGAGATCCACCACCTGCTTTACCCCGGGCAAGGGGAGGCCAGCAGCCGCGCCGGGATGATCTTCGCCCGCTCCGCCATCGCCACGCGGCACAGCGTCCTGGCTGACCCTGCCTTCCTGTTGGGCAACCCCGGCACGGAGGCGCGCAACCGCGTGTACGTGGAAGAAGCCCACGCGCTGGCCGCGCGGGCGATCCGGCGCTGCCTCAAGCAAGCCGGCCTGGGCCCGGAGGCCGTGGATCTGTTGGTGGTGGTTTCCTGCACCGGGGTGGAGACGCCGGGCTTGGACCTCACGCTCGCCGCGGCCCTGGGCATGCACCAGGACATGCGGCGGACCTGCATCCTGGGCATGGGCTGCTACGCGGCCTTCCCGGGCCTGCAGCGCGCCCAGGACTTCGTGGCGGCACATCCGGGCAAGCGCGCGCTGGTGGTGTGCGTGGAGCTCTGCACCCTGCACCTGCAGGCCGACGAGAGCGACGAGAACCTGGTGGCCACCGCCCTCTTCGGCGACGGTGCGGCCGCCGCATTGGTGGGCGCGGGGCCGGGGCCGGCGATCGTCGACACCTGTACCCTGACCGCCTACGACACCGCGGAGCACATGAGCTTCAAGCTGACGGATCACGGCTTCAAGATGCACCTCTCCAGCTACGTGCCCAAGATCCTGGAGGCCAACGTGGAGGGCCTGCTGGACCGGCTGTTGGCACCCCATGGCCTCACGCATGCGGACATCGCGCAATGGGCGATCCACCCCGGTGGCCGCAAGATCCTGGACCATGTCCAGGCGCGCCTGGGGTTGACGGACGCCCAGGTGGCGGCCTCGCGCCGCGTGCTCAAGGAGCACGGCAACATGAGCTCCCCCACCGTGCTGTTCGTGCTCGACGAGCTGCAGCCCGAGCCCGGAGAGTGGGGCGTGATGATGGCCTTCGGGCCCGGGCTGACGCTGGAGGCCGCGCTGCTGCGCTGGGCCTGATAAGCGGCCGAGCGGGCGTGGAATAAGACAAGCAGCCCCGCCCATCAGGAGGACGCCATGACGCACATCGGCCCCACGACCGGTTCCGGTCACCTCCATGCCTACACGGCCGGCCCGGCGCCGAAGCCCGTGGAAGCAGTCATCGTGACCGTCCCCGCCCAGTCCACGGAGATCGTGCCCGGCCAGCTGACGCCCACCGCCAAGGTGGACGCTGGCGCCTTCGACTTCGAGGCGGGCCTGGCCAAGCTCCCGCAGCCCGGCATGGGCCAGCACCACCATCACCACCACGAGGGCGCTCGGCCGGCGATGGGGATGGGCGAGTCGGCCAGCACCAACAACGGCGGCCGCACCGGCGGGCGCGCCTCCACCACCTCCGAGGCCATCCGCGTCCAGCGCTAGAAAGGCCCCAATTGGAAGACTTGGAACCCTTTACCGTCGGGCAACTGGTGCTGACCTCGTTGGAGAGCTTCTTCTCCGCGGCCTCGTTGCACCTCGGGGATGCCTTGCCGGACGGCCGCAAGCTCGACGCCACGGACCCGCAAGAAGCCTGGCGCGCCCTGTTGGCCGCCAGCGCCCTGCTGAACCAGTTCGCGCCCCTGATGGCGGACAACCGCCTGGTGCCGTACCAGGCGGGCCTGGAGCATCTGTTGCAGCGCCTGGGCCAGGCCTACCCCGAAGCGCGCTTCGCCGCCCCGGCGTGGCTGGTCGAAGGGCTGCGCGCGAACCAGCCCGAGACCCCCGTGGCCTCGTTGGTGGACGTGGTGCGCGAAGGCCTGCAACCGGATCCCGAGGGCCCGCCGGCCCCGCAGAGAAGCCCGGTGCCGACCCCGAGGCCGCCCACCGGGCCCCTCACGCCCGGTACCGGCCTGCCGCAGGCCCGTGGCTCGGGCCCGCTCTTCCGCAAGCCTTAAACCGGCGCCTGTACGCCGACCTTAGAGGTCGGCGTACTTCGTCTCCGTGATTTCCCGGCGCCGGTCGTCCTCGTCCGCCTGGAGCGGCGAGATCGAGGCCTGGGAGGTGGCGTCGAGCTTCTTGACCACCTTCTTGGCGCGCTTGTCGATCTGATCTTCCAGGGCCGCGCCCGGCATGTGCTTCGTGATCGCGCCCAGCGGGTTCACGAGCGTGCCCACCTGGCCAACCGCCGCCTCGCCGGCCTTGAAGAAGCCGGTGTTGGTGATGGTCTCCAGCCCCTTGCCGAGCTGGTCGATGGCCACGCCCGCGCGGGCGCTCAGCTTCGACGACTTGCCGCCCGTCACGTTCTGGCCGTACTTGATCGCGTCGCGGGCGGCCCGCAGCTTGCTCTGGCTCGTGGACAGGGCCCGCTTGAACTCCGCCGCGCCTTGCTTGGGGTGGCGCACGGCCTTGAGGCCGCGGATCTGGTCCTGCTTGCCCTTGAGATACGACCGCCGGATGTCACGTGTCTTGTTGGAGGCCAGTTCCTTGATGGCCGCGCTCTTGTCGTCGGCCTTGGCCACGTTCTTGAGGGCCTCGGCGCCGGCGCGGATTTGGCTCGCCCCGTCCTTGGCCACGTCCTTGAGGGAGTTCTTGCCCAGACCGGCCGCCTTCAGG
The DNA here is from genome assembly GCA_028287685.1 of Cyanobacteria bacterium RYN_339. Classification (GTDB taxonomy): domain Bacteria; phylum Cyanobacteriota; class Sericytochromatia; order S15B-MN24; family JAQBPE01; genus JAQBPE01. The sequence continues at coordinate 26,516 of JAQBPE010000049.1, forward strand.
GCCTCCTTGGACGAGCCGGCCGAGATGCCGTCGACGACCTTGCCGATGTCGCCGGCGAAGCCGCCCTTCAGGACCGCCAGGCTGCGGACGCCGAGCGAGCCGACGTTGCCCAGCTTGCCGGCGAAGTTGCTGATGACGGGGATGTCCCGTGCGACGAGCTCGGCCGTGCCCTTGGCGGCCATGCCGGCAACCGAGCCGCCCAGGCTGCCGCCGTCCGTCAGGATCGCCGGCGCGATCATGGCGAGGCCGTAGCCGAGACCGTGGGCCAGCCCGCCCTTCATGGCCTCGTCCCACATCATCTTGCCGGCTTCCGCCAGGCGTTCCGGGTGCGTGATCATCCCGCCGATGCCCTTGGCGGAAGCCAGCGGGTGGGTCACCATCTGGCCGAGGCCCGTGACCGTGCCGGCCAGCCCGTCGCCGATGCCGGCGTTGAACTGCCGCTCGGCGTCCGCGACGCCGTGCAAGCCCACGGCGTCGAAGACCGCGCCGTTGACCTCGCCCACGGCCTTGAAGGTGAACGAGATGCCCTTGGCGAAGTCACCTACCAGGCTGTTGAAGCCGTCGGAGAGGTGATCGAGGATGTTCTTGCCGCGCTCGCCGGCGTCGTGGATGGCCTTCTTGGCGTCGCCGTCGCCGATCGCCGCTTCCGCGTTGCGCGAAATCGCCTCGCCCAGCCCGGTGGTCTCGGCCAGGCCCTGGAGGTCGCCCTTGATCTCCTCCATGCCATCCTTGACGCCGTCTTCCTTCTTCTTGCCGTCCATGCGGTCCTTGACGTCCTGGACCACCAGATCCTTGACCTTCGCATCCACCCGGTCCTGGAAGGCCGGATCGTTCTGGACCTGCGCGATCACCTGGCCGTAGGCCGGGTTCTCCTGCACGGCCTTGAGGTCGACGTCGGAGCGATCGAGGAGCTTGCTGGCCACGCCCTTCGTGGCGTCGTCCATGGCGCCCATGATCGGGGTCCCCATGCCCGTCTTCATGGCAAGGTCGCTCATTTCCTGTTGGAAGCCCTGGTAGCTGTTGGTGGCGTTGGTCTTGGGATCCGTCGGCTCCCCATGCTTGTTGGCGTCCAGGTTCTTCATGAGGGCGCTCTCGTTCCACGCCTGCGCCACCGCCTTCACCTGGCCGCTGACGGCCGGGTCGCTGGAGTTCTGCAAGGGTGCGATCAGCTGGCCCAGGCCGGGACTCTTCTCGACATTGGCGAGCGACAACGGGTCCGGCCCCGCAGCCGCGGTGGCGGCGAAGTTGCCGAAGAAGCCGCCCGGGGCGTTGGCTGCATCCCGCGAGGTCTGGGACTTAGCCAGCAAGTCCTGGCCCACCGCGTCCAGGCCCTGCTGGAGCTTGGCGTCCGGGATCACGCGCAGCGCGCCCAAATCTTCGGCGATGCCCGGCGGGTAATGGGAAAGATCGGGATCGTGCGCGAGCTCCAGGCCCAGGTGCTCCGGCGTGGCCTTGCCGGCGATGCGCGCGGCGCGGTTTTCCTGGTGCTGCAACAGCGGCGAGCCTGCCAGCGGCCCCGAGATGTCCTTGAGCGTCTGGCGGAACTCCGAGGGGTGGCTCAGCAAGTGCGCCGTCATAGTGGCGCGCTCCGTGGCGGTGCCATGCTGGAGGGTGTTGCTGATGGAATGCAGCTGGCCGACGGCCGCGTTGGCCTTCTCCGTGCGGTCGCGCAAGGCGACGGCCTCGTGCTGGAGGTGCTCCGGGAAGTGTTGGTTGGGGCTGGCTTCCATGCGGCCATGCAGCTCCTGGGCGCGCCGCGTCGCGGCGTGCAGGTCGCTGGGCGTCTTGGCTTCCTTCATGTCGGCCCTGATTTGGGCCACCTCATGCGCGGCCTCGTGGGGCTTGATCGGCTTGATTTCCGCCTTCAGCGCCGCGTTCTCGGCGACCCGCGCGAAGCCGCCGAGCATGCCGCCCGCCTCGTCCCTTTCATGGGCGCTCGACCCCATCCTGATGGCCGCGGCGCGCTGTTCCGCCGGCTTCGGCGGCGGCGGCGGCGGGGGGGGCGGCGGCGGCGGCGGGGGAGGAGGCGGCGGCGGGGGGAT
>JAQBPE010000118.1 GCA_028287685.1 Cyanobacteria bacterium RYN_339
GCGACGCCGTGCAGGCCGCCAACGCCCGCCGCGAAGCCGGCCGCTACGCCGGGCTGGCCGCCCAGGGCTTCGTGGCCCGCGAGCAGGCCGAGCAGTTCCGCGCCACCTCCGGCGCGCTCGAGGCCACGCTGGCCGCCGATCGCGCCACGGTGCAGAACGCCAAGATCCAGCTCTCGTACGCCAGCATCTACGCGCCCATCGACGGCGTGGTGGGCGCCCTGAGCATCACGGCCGGCAACCTCGTGCGGGCCAACGACACGGCGCCGCTGGTGACGATCAACCAGATCCACCCCGTCTACGTGAACTTCGCGCTGCCGGAAGCCGACATCGGCCGCGTGCGCGAGCACATGGCCAGCAAGAAGCTGGGCGTGGTGGCCCAGCCCAAGGGCGGCGCGCCAGCCGACGGCGAGCTGGCCTTCCTCGACAACGCCGTGGACGTCGCCACCGGCACGCTGCACATGAAGGCCGTCTTCCCGAACGCCACCAACAACTTGATGCCGGGCCAGTTCACCGACGTGAGGCTCACGTTGAACGTCGATCCCAACGCCATCACCGTGCCCGCCCAGGCCGTACTCACGGGCCAACAGGGCACCTACGCCTACGTCCTGAACGCCGACGACACCGTGGCCGTGCGCCCGGTAAAAGTGGAGCGCCAGTCCGGCACGCTGGCCGTGGTCAAGGAAGGCCTGAAGCCCGGCGAGCGCGTCGTCACGGACGGGCAGCTGCAGCTGGTGGATGGTGCCAAGGTGCGCCTGCGCCAAGACTTGCGCCCGCCCGCCGGCGCGGTCGGCAAGCCGGGCGGGGCCAAGCGCTCGCGCGTGAAGGGCGCCAAGCCCGACGCGGGGGCCTCCGAATGAACCCGTCGGAGCTCTTCATCCGCCGCCCCGTGATGACCACGCTCATCACGCTGGCGATGATCATCTTCGGCGTGATCGGCTATACCCAGCTGCCGGTCAGCAACCTCCCCAGCGTGGACTTCCCCACCATCAGCGTGCAGGCGAGCTTGCCGGGTGCGAACCCGGAAACCATGGCCGCCGCCGTGGCCACCCCGCTCGAGCGCCAGTTCTCGGCCATCCCGGGCCTGGACTCGATGAACTCGACCAGCTCGCTGGGCTCGACCCAGATCACCCTGAGCTTCGCGTTGACGCGCAACATCGATGCGGCCGCCCAGGACGTGCAGACGGCAATCGCCGCCGCCTCCCGCCAGCTCCCGCCCGGCATGCCCACGCCGCCGACGCCGCGCAAGGTCAACCCGGCGGACAGCCCGATCTTCTTCATCGCGCTCTCCAGCGCCACCATGCCGCTCTCGACCGTGGACGAATACGCCCAGACCCGCCTGGCCCAGCGCATCTCCACCATCGACGGCGTCTCGCAGGTCAACGTCTTCGGCTCGCAGAAGTACGCGGTGCGCGCCCAGCTCGACCCCCAGGCCCTCGTGGCCCGCGGCATCGGCATCGACGAGGTCGCGAACGCGATCCAACGCGGCAACACCAACCAGCCGGCCGGCGTGCTGCAAGGGCCCTTCCAGGCCTTCTCGCTGGAGGCCCAGGGCCAGCTGACGGACGCCTCGGCCTACCGCCGCCTGGTGATCGCCTACCGCAACGGCGCGCCCGTGCGGCTGGAGTCGCTGGGCCGCGTGGTGGACGGCGTGGAGAACGAGCGCCAGGCCAGCTGGTTCGACCAGACCCGCGCGATCGTGCTGGCCGTGCAGCGCCAGCCCGGCTCGAACACCATCGCCGTGGCCGATCGGATCCGCGGCATGCTGCCGCAGCTGCGCCAAGACCTGCCCGCCGCCGTCCACGCCGACATCCTCTACGACCGCTCGACCTCGATCCGAGAGTCCGTGCATGACGTCCAGGGCACGCTGATCCTGGCCATGCTGCTGGTGGTCACCGTGATCTTCCTGTTCTTGCGCAACGTCACGGCCACGATCATCCCGGCCCTGGCGCTGCCCACCTCGATCCTCGCGACGTTCGGCGTGATGCAGCTGCTGGGCTTCAGCATCGACAACCTCTCCCTGATGGCGCTGACGCTCTCCACCGGCTTCGTGGTGGACGACGCGATCGTGGTCTTGGAGAACATCGTGCGCCACATGGAGATGGGCGCGACGCGCATGCAGGCCGCGCTGATCGGCTCGCGCGAGATCGTCTTCACGGTTGTCGCCATGACCGTCTCGCTGGTGGCCGTCTTCATCCCGATCCTGTTCATGGGCGGGCTGTTGGGCCGGTTGTTCAACGAGTTCGCGCTGACGATCGCGGTCGCCATCCTCGTCAGCGGCATCGTCTCGCTCACGCTGACGCCCATGCTGGCTTCGCGCTTGCTGAAGTCGACCCATGACAACGAGACGCCGCTGGCGCGCGGTCTGGAGCGCGGCTTCACCGTGTTGTCCGACGCCTACACCTGGTGCCTTGACGGCGTCCTGGCGCACCGTGTGCTGACGCTGGTGGCGTCCGGCCTGCTGGTGGCGCTCACCGCCTGGCTGTTCGTGATCGTGCCCAAGGGCCTGTTCCCGACGGAAGACGCCGGCATGTTAATGGCCACGACCGAGGCCCAGCAGGGCATCTCGTACCAGGACATGATCCGCCACCAGAAGGTGCTGGCGGAGATCGTGGGCAAGGACCCCAACGTCGCGCACTTCATGAGCAGCGCCGGCGCGGGCGGCCGCAACTCCTCCGGCAACGCGGGCTCCTTCTTCATGGCGCTGAAGGACGAGCGCGATCGCCCCGGCATCAACGAGGTGGCCCAGCAGCTGCGCAAGAAGCTGAACGTGATCCCCGGCATCCGGGTATTCCTGCAGGTGCCGCCCAGCATCCGCATCGGCGGCCGCCAGTCCAAGAACCTGTACGAGATGACGCTGCTGGGGACGGACCAGAAGCAGCTCCAGGACACCACCTTGAAGCTCCAAGACCTCCTGCGCGACGTGCCGGAGCTGCAGGACGTCACCACCGATTTGCAGATTGGGAACCCCCAAATCACCGTGAAGATCGACCGTGATCGCGCGTCGTCGCTGGGCGTGACGGCCGACCAGGTGGAGTCGGCGCTCTCCAGCGCCTACGGCGATCGGCAGGTCTCGCAGATCTTCAAGCCGACGAACACGTACAACGTGATTCTGGAGGTCATCCCGGAGGCGCGCCAAGACCCGGCCTCGCTGTCGATGCTGTACGTGCGCTCGACCGGCGGCAACCTCGTCCCGTTGGGCGCCGTCTGCACCTTCGAGCGTGGCGTCGGGCCCCTGGAGGTGTCGCACCGCATGCAGCTACCGGCCGCTTCGATCTCGTACAACCTCAAGCCCGGCGTCTCGTTGGGGGCGGCCAACGCGGCGATCGACCGCGTCGTCTCGGGGACGCTGCCGGATGGCGTCACGGCGGCCTACGCGGGCTCCGCGGAGCTGTTGCAGAACTCTACCAAGAGCCTGGGCTGGCTGCTGCTGCTCTCGGTCGTGGTGATCTACATCGTGTTGGGCGTGCTGTACGAGAGCTTCATCCACCCGCTGACCGTGTTGTCCGGCCTGCCCAGCGCGGGGTTGGGGGCGCTGGCGGCATTGATGCTGTTCCACCGCGACCTGGACGTCTACGCCTTCGTGGGCCTGATCATGCTGATTGGCATCGTGAAGAAGAACGCGATCATCATGATCGACTTCGCGATCGAGGCGGAGAAGGACGGCAAGGGACCGACGGAAGCCATCCGCGAGGCCTGTGTGGTCCGTTTCCGACCGATCATGATGACGACCGCCGCGGCGCTGATGGGCACGATGCCCATCGCGTTGGGGCTGGGCGCCGGCGGCGATGCCCGCCAGGGGCTGGGGTTGGCGGTGGTGGGTGGCCTGATGGTCTCCCAGGTGCTGACGCTGTTCATCACGCCGGTGGTCTACATCGCGCTGTCGCGCTGGCAGCACAGCTTGCAGGACCGCACGGAAGACCGCCTGCCCGAACCCGCCGCCGTCTAATAGCCCCCCTCCCCCATTTCGGGGGAGGTGCCGGTAGGCGGAGGGGGCTTTGCTAGAACCGCGTAGTACCGACGGTGAACCCAGTTAGCACCGCCGTGCCGTGGCCATCAACCTTGATGTCGGCCAGGTTGCCGGTACGGTGGTCGTGCAAGGCGTTGTTGAGGCGCTCTCCCTGGCTCTCTGCCAGGTAGTACTCGCCCAGCTCGAAGTCGACGCTCGCCCCGTTCAGCTTGCCTGCCAGCACCACATCGCCCGCAGGCACGCTGCCCGGCCGCTCGAACCCGATCGCCACCGCCTGCCAGGCCGGTTGCCCCGGTGCCAGCGTGAAGTACACCGGCCCGCTCATCCCCTCTTTCCAGCCCGGCAGCTTCTTCATCACCGCATCCGTCGCGATCTCGTAGCCCAGCGCCACGTAGCGGCCGCGCATGAGGTCCACCGGGTCGACCGGCACGGTGCGCAGCACCACGGCCGTGCCCGCAGCATAGGCCGGCAGCTTGGGCAGCGGCACGGCCAACACCATCAGGACTTGCAGCCCCAACGGCACCCAGAAGCGCCAGGTGGGCAGGGCGGCAGGGCCTGCCGCCCGGGTCTTGGTCTCAAGCATGGGCCACCTCCTGCGCGCGCAGCGCCAACCGCCGTTCGAACCGCCAGCCCACGATCAGCAGCAACACGCCCCAGATCGTGAACACGGCGGACTTCGCCATCAAATCCGTCTCGTACTCCAGGAAGCGGGCGAAGACCTGGAAGGTCAGGCCCAGGATGCCCAGCCAGAACCAGCTGCGCTCCGCCCGGTGCAGGCCATGCCAGGCCAGGGCGAGCGTGGTGCCCAGCAAGAGCAGGTTCATCGGCGCCACGGCCCCCCAGGGCTGGAACGCCACCAGCGCGGACCCCAGGGCAACCACCAGCCCCAGCCCGAGGTGGGGCCAGCGGTCGCCGCCCTTTGGCGTCAGCAAGGCCCAGGCGACGCCCGCGAGCGCCAGGAAGGCACCCAGCGACACGATGTCCGACGTCGGTACCGTCCGCACGTGGTCGAAGGCCTCCTTCCACACGTCGCGGAAGCTCCAGAGGTGCAGCCCGCTCACTACCAGCAACGCGCCCATGAAGCGCGGCAACTGCGCCTGCACCAACGCGTCCTGGTCGGGGCGCATTGGCCAGGGCGCCCGCGCGCCGGGGATCGAAAGGGCGGGCAGGCGCCCATCTTGCCAGGCCGCCCAGGCCCAGAGCCCTGCGGCGAAGATGCCCAGGCTGGCCGTCGCGGCCACCACCCCCATCGGCCCGGCGAGGCGCAGCACCAGCCCAAAGATGCCCGCGAAGCCGGCCCACAGCGTGATCCGCGAGTCGCACCACGACGCCAACGGCACGTAGACCAGCGCGAAGACCCACAGGAAGATCCAATGCGACGCCTCCGGCACGCCCGCCGCGGCGAACATCATCACGACGGCCGACAACGCACCGATCAGCCCGTGCCGCAGCCCCACCGCCATCGCGAGCGCCCCCAGGCCCCACGCCACGAACAGCCCCCAGCCCGAACCGCCGATCTGGAACCACTGCGCCATCAGGGCGATGTTGCCGCCCAGCGCCATGGCGCCCAGCAACAGGAAGGCCGAGCCCAGCCGGTGGCTGGTGGGACGCTGCCAGAGCTTGAAGCCGGCGACGTTCAAGGCCACCATCACGATCAGGCCGGCGATCGCCCGCGTCCCCGGCGAAATGGCCGCCCAGTTCGCCGCCACGAAGGTGATCAGGCCCAGCCCCACCAGGATCCCGCCGAAGGCCAGGAGCACGGAACCGAAGCGCCCCGGCGCGAGGTGCGCCAGCTCGTCCAGCTGGTAGTACGCCCGCAGGCGCCGGGCCTGGTCCGCGGAGACCAGGTCCTCGGAGACCCACAGTTCCAAGGCGGGGGCCAGTTGCTGCTTGAAGCGGTCGTCGTTCGTGGCCATGGGGCCTCCTCTTGGACCCAGTTTACCCCGCGCCGCGCGCGCCTCTCCGTCGCGCCGGACACTTCAACGACTGTCCGGAAATGCCACCGGGCAACCAGGGTATATGGCCCCTACCCCTCGCTTGTTCAGGAGCACCGCGTGCCAACCCCTTCCCAACGCGCCGTCTACGATTTCCTCGAAGTCATGATCCCCGGCGGCTTCTTCTGCGCCGTCCTGATGCTGATCTACCATCACTCGGCCGCCACGAACTTGAACGAGTGGACGCTCGGCGCGCTCGGCGTGTTCGGCCTGATGGCCTACGCGGTGGGGCACCTGGTCCAAACGCTCAGCAACATGATCGAGGTCTTCTATTGGCGCTCCGTGGGTGGCATGCCCACCGACTGGCTGCGCTCCGGCAAGAAGAACCTCTTGCCCGAGGGCAAGGTCCGCGAGCTGGAGGCCCACATCCGGGTCAAGCTGCGCCAGCCCAGCACCTTCAAGATCAAGGAGACCGAGGGCGGCGCCTGGTACTACATGTGCCGCCAGATGCATGCCTTGGTGGTCGAGAACCGGCCTTCGCAGCGCGTGGTGCACCTCGAGGCCTCGTATGCGATCAACCGTGGCCTGGCTTGCTGCGTCTTCGCGCTCTCCGTGCTCTACCTCCTGAACGACCCCTTCACCAGCCCCGTGGAGATCCAGGATACGGACTACAACCACCTGTACCTGGGCACCGCCATCGTGCTCACGGGCGTGCTGACGCTCGGCCGAATGCAGCGATTCTGCGTGCAGTACGCGCTGGAGTTGTTCGCCCAGTTCACGCTCTTGCCCGGCCCCCCGATCCAGTTGGAGCAGCAAGTGCCCATCAAGACCCCCACCGCGGAGCTCGCGCAATGAAGGCGCGTGGCCGCCGTTCCGGCTTCACGCTGATCGAGCTGTTGGTGGTCGTCGTGATCATCGGCCTGCTCGCTGCGATCAGCATGAACAACTTCAGCGCCGCCCAGGACAAGGCGCGCATCTCCAGCCTGCGCTCCAACATCAAGAACATCTCCGTGGCCCTCGAACAGTACTCCGCGGACAACAACGGCTCGTACCCGGCCACCGGCCAGGAGGTCGTCGCCGGTGCCGGCGGGCTGCTGCAGAACGGCTACCTGGGCGGCAACCAGTGGCCACATGCCCCCTGGGGGAACCTCACGCAAACCAACCATGTGGTCCCCGGCGCCCCGATGGAGACGGCCGCGAACCTGGCCGCCGGCACGGTCGCGCTGCCCTCCGTCAACGTGGGCAAGCCGATGGTACAGGCGCCCATCGGCAAGCTGCCGCCCGCGGCGGGCTCCTTCGCCCTGGACGTCTACGGCACGATCGTCTACGACTTCGACCAGCCCACCACCACCTGGGTGTTGTACGGCGTGGGCAAGGACCACAAGGTCGCCACGCTCAGCGCCGCCAAGTCCAACGGCGGCGGCAACTAGTGCGCCACCAAAAGGACGCGGAAGCCCAGCGCCTGGCGGATGCCGGCACGCCGCAGCGCAGCTGGAAGGAGTGGGGCCCCTACGTCAGCGACCGCGCCTGGGGCACCGTGCGCGAGGACTACAGCGCGGACGGCAACGCCTGGGCCTACTTCCCGCATGACCACGCCCGCAGCCGCGCCTACCGCTGGAACGAGGATGGCCTGGCCGGCATCTGCGATCGCCACCAGAACATCTGCCTGGCCCTCACGCTGTGGAACGGCCGCGATCCGTTCCTCAAGGAGCGCCTCTTCGGCTTGACCGGCCCACAGGGCAACCATGGCGAGGACGTGAAGGAGTACTACTTCTACCTCGATTCCACGCCCACGCACTCGTACATGAAAATGCTCTACAAGTACCCCCAGGCGCGCTTCCCCTACGAGGAGCTGGTGGAGGTCAACGGCCAACGCTCGCGCGAGGAGCCTGAATACGAGCTGCTCGACACGGGCGTCTTCGAGGAGGACCGCTACTTCGACGTGGTGGTCGAGTATGCCAAGGCCTCCGAAGACGAGATCCTGTGCCGCATCACCGCGACCAACCGCGGCCCTGACCCGTCCGAGCTGCACTTGCTGCCGACCATGTGGTACCGCAACACCTGGAGCTGGGGCCGATCGGAGACCCACCCGCACATGCACGAGGTGCGCGGCGGCCTGTCGCGGGGCGTGAAGGACGAGGACGGCTTCGACGTGGTCGAGGCCGACCACCGCTGGCTGGGCCGGCGCCTGCTGTACCTCGAAGGCGACCCGGACATGCTCTTCACGGAGAACGAGTCCAACGTGACGCGCCTCTGGGGCGGCGCCAACGACACGCCCTTCAAGAAGGACGGCATCAACGACCACGTCGTGAACGGCGCGCCATCGGTCAACCCGGCCCATTCCGGCACCAAGGTGGCGGGCCACTACCGGCGCACGCTCGCCCCCGGCGAGAGCTGGTCGATCCGGCTGCGCTTCACGCCGGAGCCGCGCAAGGCGCCCTTCGACGCTGGCTTCGAAGAGACCTTCGCCGCCCGCGTCGCGGAGGCGGACGCGTTCCACGCCAACCTGGCCGGCAACCTGTCCCAAGACGAGCGCGCCGTGATGCGCCAGGCCTTCGCCGGCATGCTCTGGAGCAAGCAGTTCTACCACTACGTGATCCGCGACTGGGTGGACGGCGACCCGGCCTCGCCGCCGCCACCCGCCGGCCGCAAGGCCATCCGCAACGGCGAGTGGCGCCACCTCTTCAACATGGACATCATCTCGATGCCGGACAAGTGGGAGTACCCCTGGTACGCCGGTTGGGACCTCGCCTTCCACTGCGTGGCGCTGGCCCTGGTCGACGCGGCCTTCGCCAAGGAACAGCTCCTGCTGCTGCTGCGCGAGTGGTACATGCACCCGAACGGCCAGTTGCCGGCCTACGAGTGGAACTTCTCCGACACCAACCCGCCCGTGCACGCCTGGGCGGCCTGGCAGGTGTACCTGATCGAGAAGCGCGCCACCGGCAAGGGCGACGTCGACTTCCTCAAGCGCATCCTGGGCAAGCTCTCGCTCAACTTCACGTGGTGGGTCAACCGCAAGGACGCGGGCGGCAACAACATCTTCGAGGGCGGCTTCCTGGGGCTCGACAACATCGGCGTGTTCGACCGCAGCCAGGAGTTGCCGACCGGCGGCCACATCGAGCAGTCCGACGGCACGAGCTGGGTGGCCATGTTCGCGCTGGATTTGCTGGCGATCGCCATGGAAATCGCGCAGGTCGACCACACCTACGAGGACATCGCCTCCAAGTTCTGGGAGCACTTCGTCTACCTGGCCCACGCCATCAACAACATGGGCCCGGGCGGCGTATCGCTGTGGGATGACTACGACGGCTTCTTCTACGACGTGTTGGCCATGGCCGACGGTCGGCACCTGCCGTTGAAAGTCCGTTCCATGGTCGGCCTGATCCCGCTCTTCGCCGTCGAGAGCCTCGACCCGGACGAGTTGGAGCCCCTGAAGGACTTCGAGAGCCGCTTGGATTGGTTCATCGCCAACCGTCGCGACCTGACGCAGCACGTGGCCTCGATGGCGCCGATCGGGCGCGGCGAGCAGCGCCTGCTGTCCATGGTCAATGAAGAGCGGTTGCGCCGGGTGTTGGCGCGCATGTTGGACGAAGACGAGTTCCTCTCGCCGCATGGCATCCGCGCGCTGTCCAAGTACCACGAGCAGAACCCTTACGTGCTGCATGTGGGCGAAGCGGAGTACCGCGTCGACTACAACCCCGGCGAGAGCAACACCGGCATGTTCGGCGGGAACTCGAACTGGCGCGGCCCGATCTGGTTCCCCGTGAACTACCTGGTCGTGGAGAGCCTGCTTCACTACCATCACTACTACGGCGACGGCTTCCAGGTGGAGTGCCCGACCAACTCCGGGCGGTTCCTGACGCTGCGCGAGGTGGCCGCGGAGATCTCCAGTCGTCTTTGCGGGATCTTCCTCAAAGACGAGCAGGGCGAACGGCCCGTGGTGCGCGGCATCGACCGCTACCGCGACGACCCGCACTGGAAGGACCTGATTTTGTTCTACGAGTACTTCCACGGCGACACCGGCTTCGGCCTGGGCGCCAGCCACCAGACGGGCTGGACCGGGTTGGTGGCCAAGCTGCTGCACGAGAAGGCCTTCCCGGACACCGCCGGCGCGTTCACCAGCGCGACGGCGACCACGGCGGAGACGCCCGCTTGAGACGAACGTCCGCCTTCCTGATGCTCCTGGCGCTGGCTGCTTGCCAGGCGGTGCCGGCGATCGCCCCCAAGAAGGTGCCGAGCGTGGCCCCCTCCACCGCGGTGGCCGCCAGCACCCCCACCGCCGCGGCCACGGGCGGACGCCTGCAGCGACCCTCCACGCCCGTGGTGGTGTTGGGCGGCAAGGTGCAGGTCGACGCCGGCTACATCGTGGGCCAGGGCGCGGGCAAGATCATCGCCAACAACGGTGGCGCCGTGTTGGCCGCCGGCACCGGGCTGGTGCAGGCGGACGGCAAGCTGACGAACGCCGGCGCGCTGGTGGCCGAGGCCGAAGGCAACGTGATCGCCAACAACGCTTCCAGCATCATCTCCGACAACGGGGCGGGGGTCATTGCCAACAACGGCAGCAACCTCACGGGCAAGGTGAAGCGCCAACTGTTCCAGGCGACCGACGCGCTCGTGCCCGCCGCCGGCATGGCCTTGGGCCTGCGGTCGCTGCGCAGCGGACAGGCGCTGCCCGTGGGCGTGGATGCCGGCGGCAACCTGGTATACGCGGTTTACACCAACCTTGCGGGCGGCTACGAGCTGTACGTGCCCGCCGCCGAGGCCGGCAACGTGCTGCTGGTCGCCAACACCCCGGGGCAGCGCGACCTACGCCAGCGCTACGACCTGCTCGCCACCACCGGCGCCTCGGCCGTGGTGGACGATGACTCGGCCACCGTCACGCGCCTGATCCGCGAATCCACCGCCCGGCGGTACGTGGCCTACCTGACGACCGACCCGGCGCGGGTGCTGTGCCTGATTTCGGGCAGCACGGAACTACCGGCCGCGCTCAAGCCCATCCTGCAAGCCTCCCTGACCAACCTATACAATCGCGCCAAGGCCCACGGCGTGAGCACCGATCCGGCCCAGGCGGCGGCGGTTTACGTGCTCGCCCAGCGTTGCGCGGACACGATGCTAGCCGCCGTGGACCTGAACGGGATCGTGTTCGGAGAGTACGCGCCGCGCGCGACCGCCCAGCCCACGGACCCGATCCTGCCCCGCTACACGCGGATCGTCACCGAGCTGCGGCAAACGGTATCCCGCAAGTTGGCGGGCCTGCCCACCTTCTTCGAAACCCAGCCCTACTTCGTGGAAGCAAACGCCTGCGATCCCGGCCGTTACCAGATCCGCAAGCCCGCGGACCTGGCCACCTTCATCACGGACGAGTACATCGCGAACTTAACGGATCCCTCCCTGGATCGCACGGCGGTCGTGCTGGGCAGCCTGACCACGGAAGCCGACGGCAAGGCCCAGGCGAAGGTCATGAGCGCGGTGCTGGATGCCATGACCAACACCATCGCGGCCGCCTACGTGCTGAGCGCACACGGAGAGGCCGACACCATCAACGCGCTGGTTGATGGGTTCGACCCCTTGCATCCGCTGATATCGGTGGGTGATGCCCCCTACGTGAAGCACGAGCCCTGCCCGCGCGCCACGCAGTTCCCGGACGACACCCGCTGCCAGTGAGTCAGTCGGCCGTCCAGAAGTCGTCGGCGTTGTTCTCGTCGGCCACGAAGGCGTACGGCATCCAGAAGTAGCCCTCCTGACCCCACTTGGTGCCCCAGGAGTTGCGCACCAGCACGGCCTTCTTGGCGTCGTCGTAGCCGACGATCAGCACGGCATGGCCGCCGACCACGCGCTCCGTGGGCTTGGGCATCGGCATCACGCCGTCCGCGCCGATCTTCATGAAGCTCTGGTACACCTGGAAGCCGATGGCGACCGCGCCGCCCTTGGCGACGACCGTCTTCACGTCGTCCAGCCCCTTCACCTGCGTCGCGGAGTGGACCTTGTTGGCGCCGGCCGCGTCGTAGGCCGCCTGCGAGGGCTTCACCTTGAATTGCGGGATGTTGTAGGGCCAGGCGCTGTCGGGGGCCACGCCCTTCTCTTGGAGGACCTGCAGGCCGGCGGTCATCGTCGCGCCGGAGTCTTCGCCCACGGTGTCCTGCAAGACGCGCTCCTCGTAGTAGAGGAACATCGCCGACAGCGGGACCTGGGCTTCGTGGCCGGTGCGCTGGATGAACTCGCGCAGGCCCTTGGCGATGGCGAAGCCGGTGCAGGAGCCCAGTTGGCCCTGGTCGTAGATGGGGGCGCAGCTGGCGCGGTTGTCGACGTGGGCCGGCAGCATGCCCTGGCGGGGCACGCGGGTCGGGTGGGCGCCCCGGGAGAAGGTGGTCTTGTAGCGGTTCATGTCGAAGCCCAGCTTGCGCTCGACGCCTTGCACGGAGACGGAGGGCACGGACGTCTTCAAGGTCGGCAGGGCGGCGCCGGGAACGGCGGTCTTGCCGCAGGCGCTGAGCGTCGCAAGCGACAGGAGAGCGAGGGTCAAACGGCGGGCGGTGTTCATTGTGTTGGCGTCCTCTTTACTTGTCCTTAACCACTACTGCATCGTAAGCGACCGTTCACGGGCTGAAAATCGACCGTTACTTGATGGTTCATCAACTGTTGGTTGACAACGCATTTTCATCATCCGCCCTTAAACCCTTTCAAGCCGCTTCTTAAGAAGCCTTGTGGGGAACGGTCCGATAACGTCCTATGCCGTTCATCTTCGAGAAGGCCGCGAAGGCCATCATGACCAAGATGGTCTCCCGCCCGGTGGCGGAGGCGACTGTCAAGGAGACCACCCGCAAGGCGGCCGACGTCCTGGGCAAGGACGTCCTGACCTTGGCCGCCAAGAAGGACGTGGCGGAGATCTTCGAGAAGGACGGGCTGCGCGGGAACCTCGAGAAGGCCATGCGCGAGTGGTCCCGCCGGCACCAGAAGGCGCCCACGGCCTCCGAGATCGAGCACTTCCTGGCGGGCGGCGGCGGCGCCAAGGCCGAGAAGGTCGAAGGCTTCGTCACGCCCATCGTGAGCTACCGCCCGCGCAACCCCGCCCTCGTGCCCACCAAGGCCGAGGCCGAGGCGATCAAGAAGGCCATGAATGCCAACAGCCGCGCCACCCTGGCGGCGCTGCGCACCTTGCCCGACGGCGACCGCAAGGCCTTCCGCACGGTGTATGACTTCATGAAGGACCGCCCGGACGGCCAGCGTGCCCTCCAGCAGCTGTTGATCGACGGCCGCCTGTCTTGGGGCACGGCCACCGACCAGAAGCGCAACCTGATCCAGGCCCTGGCCGACCTCGCCGGCGACAAGAAGCTGGACTCCGGCATCCTGCACCGCCGCACCACCTTGATGGCCCAGCTCACGCAGGAGCTGGCCGACCCCGTCGCCGTCAGCCAGCACTACAAGGGCACCTGCGCCGCCACCAGCCGCGGCCAGATCCTGTGGTCGATGAAGAACCCGACCGACTACACGGACTTCGTGCACGACCTGGCCCGCCCCGAGGGCAAGGCCAAGCTGCCGTCCGGCGAGATCGTCGAGCGCCCGCACGACTGGGACGCCGGCAACGACAAGAGCCCCAACGCCCTGGGCCTGCCCGGCAAGCCCAACAAGGAGGGTGGCCGCACCATCTCCAGCCAGCTGACGGAGCCGGTCTTCATGCAGGTGGGCTACGGCAAGCAGTACCGCTACAGCAACACCTTCGACGCGGCCTTCTCGTTCCAGGCGCCCACCAACAAGATGGTGATGGACGGCGGCCTGTACGGCGAGCAGGAGGCGCGCCTGCTGGAGTCGATCTTCCCGGGCAAGAAGTACCGCGTGATCTACACGTCCGCCAAGGACCTCAAGGAGTCGTTCGGCACCGTGCCCAAGGAGGTATGGCAGGGCGAGCGCGTGGTCATGCACAAGGACCACCAGCTCAACGTCATCACCACCACCGCCGCCGTCGACAACCCGATCCCGGTGGGCGTGAATTACGAGCTGGGCGGCGGCCACGCCGTGCTGGTGACGGGCACGCATGACCTGCACGTGCCCGGCGGCAAGCACGGCCCCGCGCGCGACGAGACCTGGGTAGAGTACATCAACCCCTGGGGCCAGCGCGAGGTCATGCGCGACGATGCCTTCAAGGTGGTCATGGACGGGCTCACGACGGACGGCGGCGTGAAAGGCGTGGTGGGCGGCTAGCATTGCGGCGCGTCCTGGGCTACCATGCTTGGTTGTTAGCTGAAAGGACCGTCCCATGTCTCGTTCCCTCGCCCCCTGGACCGTTGCGGCCCTCCTCGTGGCGGGCTGCGCCTCCACCAAGCCCCTGGCCGTGCTGGCCACCTCCTCGGCCGCGCCGGTGACGGCCGCCGCCACCGCGACCCCGGCCCCCACGCCGACGGGCCCGCAGACCACGGGCGCCACGACGCTGGACGGCGAGAGCAAGGCGTTGTTCGGCGGCACCGTGGTGACCTGGGCCAAGACGGACGCCACGAACGTGATTGGCGAGGTCGGCGTGACCGTGCCCGCTGCCGTGATCGATGGCGCGCCCACGGATGCCGCCGCCAAGGCCGGCGGCGTGGATTTGCTGCTGCCGGAACGCGTGCGCAAGGAGACCTTCCTGACCCACGTCGACGTCGGCTGGAACCCCACGGGCCACGACCCCGCGCCGATCTACGGGTTGCCGCACTTCGACTTCCACTTCTACAACCTCAACGCCCTGGATGTGGCTGCAATCGACTGCAAGGACACCACCACCGTTCCCGCGGCGCGCATCCCTGCGGGTTTTGCGTTGCTGCCACCGCCTAACGGCATCTGCGTGCCGATGATGGGCATCCATGCCTCCGACCTGACCTCGCCCGAGCTCGCGCAGACTAACCCCGCGAAGTTCACGAAGACGATGATCCTGGGCTACTACAAGGGGTCGATGACGTTCATCGAGCCGATGTTTACCAAGGAGTTCTTGCAGACCAAGGCTGCGTTTACGCTGAACGTGCCGGCGCCGGGCGAGCTGGGCAAGGCGACGTTGTTGCCGGGGAGCTTTGCAGGGAGCTATGACGACAAGACGAAGGCGTATACCTTTGTGTTCAAGGGGTTTAAGGCGGCAAAGTAGTTGTTGGCGGAACGCCGGCATTGACCTGTATGGTGTGTTTTGCCGTGGGGCGACGGGGCGATTGGCGATGGGGCGGCTGGTAGCCGGCTAACGTCCGCCCCGTCTTCTTTTAGGGTCTTACCATACAGGTCAACGCTCTCGCTGCGCTCGACCCCTGCGGGGCGGCTCGGTTGGGGGCTCTGGGCTCCTGGCTCCAGGTCGGTTGGGGTGTGGGACTTGGTCGGGTAGGGCGTGGGACTTGGTCAGGTGGGCGCGGACTTTTTGGGGGGGGCATGGGATTGCGCCTGGAAATATGAGGTTCGCCTGTGTGTTTGCTATAATGTTACTATGCGCACAAGCCAATTCGACGACAGCCAGCGCCGGTTCGCCATCTTGGCCGTGGAAGCTGGTTGGTCGGTTGTGGCGGTGGCGCGGGCGTTTGGCATTACGAAGATGACCTTCTACCGCTGGAAAGCCGCGATTGACGGGGAGCTTCCGACGGAAGGGCGGGCGCTGCTGGCCGCCTTGCGGACTGGCCCTCTGACCTCCGAACGGTTGCAGGCGGCAGTGGCCGAACTTGGGCTTGGTGAGAAGCCAGCGCAGTGCACGTCAGAGGAGGTCGGAAACCTTCGTGAGCGATTGGTGGTGTTGGCAAAGCGCCACCCAGGTTATGGCTATCGGCGCTTGCACGCCTTGCTGGTGGCCGAAGGCCATGCGATCGGGATCGTGCAAACCTACCGCTTGTACCTGGACGCCGGCCTGGCGGTGCGGCGGGAGCGCGGGCGGGCGGCGCGTACCGGGCGGATTGGCCACCCCGTGCCGGCCTCGCGCCCAAACGAGGCCTGGGACGTGCTGATTGCAAACGGGTTCACTGCCGAAGGTCGGCGTTTCGGAGCCTGGCAGGTCAGCGACGCCTTCACTGGCACCGTCCTGCACCTCGACGTAAGAACCCACTGGCAGCGGTTTACGGCCTTTCAAGTGCTAAGCAAACTGGCTGCCGAACACGGCATGCCCAACAGGCTTTACGTCGAAGGCCACAACAACGACATGCACCCCATCGAGGGGTGGG
>JAQBPE010000122.1 GCA_028287685.1 Cyanobacteria bacterium RYN_339
GTCCGACCCGATGCCGCCCAGCCGCAGGCCGATCAGCCGCGAGCGCGACGCGCCCAGGCTGCGGCGCAAGCGGGCCACGCGCTCGGCGTGGGCTTCGCGCTCCTCGTTGGCCTCCTCGGCCTCGTGCTCCAGGGCGGCCAGGTGCTCGTCCAGGTCGTTCAACCCGTTGGCGGCGCGCTCCGGGCGGTGGGCCTGCAGGTCTTCCCGGATCTGGTCGAGCTCCTCTTCGAGCTCCACCAACGTCTCCGGATCCGGCGCGTCGGGCAGGGCGGCCAGGTCTTGGCGGCGCTGCGTGAGGTAGGCCAGGCGAGCCTCGAGCTCGCGGTTCTGGCCCAGGAAGCTGCGCAGGCGGTTGGTCCAGTCAGGCATGGCCCCAGGCTAGCACGCTTGGCGCGTTGGCCCTACGAGCGAGCGGAGGTTGGGTCCTCGGCCGGGACCACCTCGGCGATGACCATGACCAGCTCGGTGGGCGCCAGCTTGGGGAGCCAGCGGGTCAGGAGCCAGCCCAGCACCAGGCCGTAATCCAGGTGGCCGATCATCGCCGCGGCGGCCGTGAGGGGCGTGAGGCGGAACATGGTCTCCTGCGCGTGGGGGGCGAACAGGAGCGTCAGGTACAGGCAGCAGCACACGAACGCGCCGTAAAGCATCCCCGCCCGCGTGCCGCGCCACGGCAACATCGCGAAGGTCAGACCCATGCCGCCGCCGTTGCCCAGGAAGCGCCAGGCATAGCCCCAGATCGGCGAGGCGGCCTGGTCCATTAGCGCGAGCCGGCCGATGGGCGGGATGAAGTCCGGCCACACGCCGGCCCAGACCAGCGCCAGCCGCGTGGCGTCGTAGGCGGCGGTGGCGACCACGCCCGCCAGGAAGCCTGCGAGGGCGCGGCGGCCCCAGGCCGGGCTGGCGATCGCCGTGACCATGCAGACCAGGGCCGCCGGCAGCACCAGGAAGCGCGTGCCCAGGTGCAGCGGCAAGATGCCGAACAACGAGATGCAGAGCGCGCCGATGGGCGCATAGCCCATGGCAGCGAAGAGCAAGCGTGGAAGGGGAAGGTCGGCAGGCAGGCGCACAGTGCGGCTTTCGGGCGTGGGGACACCTATCCTATACCCAGCCGACCAGGGTTAGACTTCGGTTAACCCCGTCAGTTCGGCAGGGCGAGCGGGGATAACATAGATCCATGATCCGCCGCCTGACCCCCTTGATCGCCCTGGCCATTGCGCTCGCCGCCTGTACGGAGGAGCGCCCCGGCGCCACGCCCGGCGTGGAGAGCACGATCCGCCAGGTGGCGACCAAGGTCGCGGCCGGCACCGACGTCCTGCCGCTCTTCACGAAGAAGGCCGGCAAGCTGGGCACCTCCCAGGTGGTGGTGGCCGTGAAGCTGCCGCAGCGCACCGTGCTCTCGACCGTGGACGACATCTCGCGCATCACCTTGACGCTGAGCGAGGACGGCCAGCCCGGCAGCGTTGGCACGATCGAGCTGCAGCGCGCCCAGGTGGTGGGCGGCGGCGGCAGCGCCCGCTTCGCGGCACTGACCGGCGGCAACTACACGCTGGACGTCGTGGCCTACGACCTGTCCGGCACCAACATCGGCAGCGTTCAGGACCACGTTGCGGTGGAGGAGGGGGCGATCGCCACCCTGAGCCTGCGCCTGGAGCTGCACGCGGGCGCGCCGCCGACGACCAAGCCCTCCCCGCTGCCCACCATGATGGCGACCCCCGCCACCCCACCGCCGCCCGCGGCCACCCCCACGCCGAGGCCCGCGGCCACGGCGACGCCGGCGCCCACCCCCACGCCCACGCCGCCCCCGGTGGTTGCGGCGCTGGACTACAACGCCCTGATGGCCAAGGGCGTCACCCGCTCGCTGGTCTACCGCGTGCAGCAAAGCTTGCTCCAACCCAAGCTGGACGCCATGGCCGGCGCCGACCGCGCCAGCCTGGAAGCCGCGCTCAAGGCCACCAACAGCGAGACGGAGCGGATCTTCATCCTCAAGGCCGTCGCCGCCGGCGAGCCCTGGGTGCTGGTCAACTCCTACGCCTCCGACATCAAGGGCATGAACGAGCAGGAGCTGATCTCGCGCTCCACCATGCGCGATGCCTCGGACCTCGAACAGCAGTGGCAGGATAGCTGCGGCCCCTCCGTCGTGGAGACCGCGGGCGGCGAGTACGACCCGCGCTACGCCTTCGAGCTGAACAAGTATTACCAATTGGACGCCGTGGACCCGTTTGGCGTGAACCAGTCGCTGGCCGACCAGCAGAAGCAGTGGCTGGAAGACTACGGCGGCAAGGCCGTGCCCCGCGGCGCCCAGGGCGGCGCGCCGACCTTCAAGCTGATGGAGATGCTCAACGACAAGCTGGGGCCGATCACGCGCGCCACCTATACCTTCGTGGACACGACGAACGATTACCCGACCGGGTTCGAGGCGATCGCGCGCGACCTGGCGGCCGGCTACGCGGTGCCCTGGCGCGTGCTCTTCGTGAACGAGAACTACGGCCACTTCATCGTGGCCCTGGACGTGCGCGGCGGCCAGGGGCAGCACGAGTTCTTGCTGCATGACAGCGTCAGCGGCCAGACGGCCTGGGTGTCGCAGGCGAACGTGTTGGCGCGCAGCTTCCCGTTCTTCGCCCAGAGCGTCCAGCTCACCCATTACTACCCGCCGGTCGGCCTCTAGCGCCTTGTCCTCGATCGCCACCTGGGAGCGCCCCCACTGGAAGCCGGGCGGCACCCGCCGCACCCGCCAGCACTTCATCGCTTTCTTTGCGGACGCCTGCCCTGACTTCGAGGTCCACGCGGCCGAGGACGGGCTGCCCGAGGGCGATCCGCTGCTGGGCTTCGAGCTGGAGGCCTACTCCAACGCCAGCTGGATCGCGGGCTGGGGCGCCGGGCCGCTGGGCGTCTTCCTGGACGACGCGGAGGGCGTGGATGCCACGGCCGTCCGGCAAGCGCGCGCGGCGATGGGCGCCTGCGCCGGCAAGACCGACGGCCGCACACTGGCCGGGCTCCAAGGCGGCATGGCGCTCTGCCGCGGCTTCGCGCGCGCCGGCGCGCTGGCGGTGCTGGACGTGGTGGCGCTGCGCTGGTGGAGCGCGGAGGCCCTGCTGGCGCTCGCGCCCGACCGGCCCTTCGACATCGGGGAGCACATCTCGCTCACCTACGAGACCGCGCCCGAGCACCCGGAAGTGGGCAACTTCTGCCACACGCGCGGCCTGGCCAAGTTCGCCCGCCCGGACCTGGGCATCTACGGTGCCACGCCGGGGGACGCCGGTGCGCTGCTGAGCGCCGTGGCCAGCGCCATGGCCCGCGGCCTGGACCCGGCGGACGGCGAGACCACGCGCGTGGCGGGCGGCGAGGTGTGGCACTTCAAGGCCCACCCGGACGACTCCGGCATTCCTTCGCCGCTGTTCTTCAACACCTGGCTGGAACTGGTCAAGGGCCCGCGGGCACTGCTGGGTTGATTGCGGGGCGCGATCTTTAAAGGTCATTTGTTGGTGATTTAACAAGCCCTTTACCAGTGGCACGGGTGCGTTCGGTACCTTGATGGGCATGCACCCCCGTCCGTGGATCTTCCCGATCTTGGCCGCGCTGGTGGCGACCGGCTGCGGCCGCGCCCCGGCCACGGCCGTGCTCGGCGCCGCGGCGCTGACGCCGGAGAGCCCCAGCGTGCATGTCACCCGCGGCGCGCCGGATCCGGCCTGGCAGCGGCTGAGCGCCGAAGAGCGCCGCTTGGGCGAAGAAGGCCTGTTGCCGGCGGAGTACCCAGCCCTTGCCGGGGCGCCGTCTCGAGACGCCGCGCGAGCGCTGGGCCGCAAGGGGCTGACGGGCCCGTTCGCCGATGACTTCGGCGACCCGCAGGCCATGCTGGCCGCCGCGCGCTTCGCCCACACGCACGCGCCCTACAAGAAGTTCCTGCAAGGCTTGCACCGCGGCGACCTGGTCTTCGTGGCCTCGAACGACCCCAAGGACTTCGTGGCCGTCGTCTCCGGCGGTCCCTTCGACCACGTGCTGCTGTGCACCGACCCCGCACCACCGGGCCGCTTCATCGAAGCTGTGGGCATCACCGGCGAGCCCGGCGAGCGCTTCGGCGACCGCGTGCGCCGGGGCGCCGGCAGCCGCTATGCCAAGCCGGAAGTGACGCTGCGGATCGGCCACGTGGCCGGCGGCAACGCGCAGATGGTGGAGGGGGCGATCGCCTACGCCACCCGGCAGCTGGGCAAGCCCTACAACTACACCTTCTCCGACGACCTTGCCGGCGACCGCGCCTTCTACTGCTCCAGCCTGGTCTACAAGGCCTACCGCTCCGCCGGCCTGGACTGGCACCCGGCCAAGGACCCCGCGCGCGATCGGGTGCCCATGGCCCTGATCAAGACCGTGCTGGCGCTCGAGCCGGACGACGCGCTGGCCGCCAGCGTAGATTTAATGGAATTCCTGCACCGGCCGGAGCCGCCGGACGGCAAGGCCCTGGCCGCCTTCGTGGTGGACCGCATCCTGCCGTCCTGCAAGAAGACCCGCGCGCTCGCGCTCACGCCGCGCCAGCGCACGTGCCTGGCCGAGGTGTTGGCGCGGGTGGTGGACGGCAAGGCGCTGCCCAAGATGAACGCGGCGATCGCCAAGGCCGACGCCAGCAGCCAGGATCGCTCCTTGGGCGGCAAGCTGCGCCACGCCGGGGACACCGCGGTGGTGGTGGAAGAGGCCGTGCGCGAGGTGGTGGGCCTGTTGGGCGCCGCGGACGTGGACGCCCTGGCCACCGTGCGGGCGCTGAAGACCCTGGCCTTCGCGGCCCTGCCTTACGCCGACGTGCTGACCGCCTTCGTGGCGGGCCCCCGCTCCGACGGCGCCCATGCCGCCGGCCAGCTGCTGGACTGGGTGGGCCGCGCCGCCTGGGTCACGCTGCCGGATCTGGAGAGCCCCACCGACCTGGCCTGGTCGTTGCCGGCCTACGAGGACTACAACGTGAAGGAAAGTACGCCGGTGGACACCTGGCCCTTCGCGCTGGTGCCGTCGGACGGCAACCTGGCCGCCAGCCTGTTGCCGAGCTGACTTGTTCCCGCCGGATTTGTAAGCCGCTTGGAAGCATCGCTCCCGATGGACCGCCATGAAAGGGGAGTGTCAGATGCTTCAACTCAAATCGTGGGCCCTGCCCGGAATCCTGTCCTGATGCGCATCACGAGCATCCGGCCCGCCGCTCTGCCACGCAGGGCCGCCCCGGCCTCCGCGGACGACGGCAGCGCGGCCTTGATCGCCCGCGGCCTGCTGCCGCCGGACTTCGCCCGCTACGATGCGGCCACGCGGGAGAACCTCCTGCACGGCGCCCGGCTGATCGCCGCGGCGCCCTACCGCGAAGCCGCCATGCGCGCCCTGCGCCCGGGCGACGTGGTGCTGGTGGCCGGCTACGATCCGGTCGTGACCAACCTGGATGGGGGCACCCGCTGGGTGCATGCGGCCCTGGTGACGGGGGTGGATCCCGTCATGATCACGGAGGTCTGGGGGCCCAACGGCTCCGGCGCGTGCCAGGTGCGCGAGGTCCCGTTCGCCCAGTTCGTGGCCGGGACCCCGGGCGAGGGCTACCAGGTGCTCCACCCGGCCGCGGACCCTGCCGCGGTCCAGCGGGCGATCGCCTATGCCCGTGCCCAGGTGGGCGAGCCCTACGACTTCACGTTCGGCTTGATCGCGCCGGCCAACGAGGACGCCTGGTATTGCTCGCAGCTGGTAGCCACGGCCTACGCCAAGGCCGGCGCGCCCTTGCCGGTGAGCAAGGATGCGCAACGCGACAAGACGCTCGCGGCCATCATGCAGGGCCTGAAGGCCGTCCGCCTGAAGGACGCGCCCGCCGTGCAGGCCTTCATCGGCCAGGTGGCGCAGTCCAGCTTGTTGCCCGGCGGCACCGCGCGCTACACCACGGCGCAACTGGTGGACGACCTGCTGGATCACGTCCTGCCTACCAGCCCGGTGCTGAAGCCGCTGGCCGGCAACCCCGCGGCGCGGCAGCTCCTGAAGGCGTACCTTCCGGGGGCGCTGGAGCGGCTGGCGGCGGGCAAGCTGGCGCCGCAGGCGCTGCTGGACGAGTTGCGGGACCGCGTGGGCAAGCTGCCGCTCGCGGCCAAGCTGTCGCTGGCCTGGGCCTGCCTGCGCGGGCTGGTGAGGGTGGACTTCCTGGCGGCCTGGCGGGCCTGGCAGGCGGCGCGCAAGGGCGCCGTGGTGGATGCCATGGTCAGCCCGGCGGACCTGGTGCAAGCGGGCCAGCAGTCCTTCGGTCGGACCGCCGCGTAAGAAGGGGCAGGTCGCCAGCGCGACCTGCCCCCTTCCCTTTGGCCACTTAGAAGTGCGCGGCCAGGAACGCTTGCAGCCGCGTCGCATAAGCCGCGCGGGCCACGTTCACGCTCTGCCCGTGGCCCGCGCCGGGCACCAGCCACAGCTCCTTGACCGGGGTAGGGGCCAGCGCGAACAGGGCGCGGCTCTCGTCGGGGGCGATCAGGTCGTCGGCCAGGCCATGCACCATCCAGAGGGGGCGATTGCCCACGGCGGCGATGTGCTTCAGGCCTTCCGCGTCGGCCATGTCCGCGCCCAGCTCCTTGTTCGCGCGCGCCAGGATCGCTTGCCCCACCAGCACCGGGTTCGGCTCCCAGGCGGCGGCGGCGAAGCCCACGAAGGCCGCGCGGGCGGAGGCATAGGGGCAGTCCAGCAGGACGGCCTTCACCGCGGGCAGCCGCTCCAGCGCGTTCAGGCAGGTCACGGCGCCCATCGACATGCCGTAAAGCGCCACGTCCTGCGCGCCGCGGTCCTCGGCGTACTTCACGGCCGCCACCACGTCGCGCCACTCGTAGAGGCCAAAGCTGGTGACGGTACCGTCGCTGTCCCCGTTGTTGCGGAGGTCGAGGGCCAGCACGTTGTAGGCCGGCTGGAGCATGGCCAGCTGGCCGTCGCGCAGGAAGGCGTAGCGGCTGTCGGCGTGGCCATGCACCAGCACAACGGTCTTGTGGGTGGGCACCGCCGCCGGCACATACCAGGCCGCCAGGCGCAGGCCGTCTTCGCTGGCGAAGTGCACGTCGTCGTAGGGCACGGTGGGCGCGGCCAGCGGCCGGCGGCGCTCGTGGTGGAGCGCGAAGCGCACGCCCAGCTTCGAGGTGGCGTCCAGGTAGGCGTCACGCAAGGACTCGGCCTGGACCGGTGCGGCGGCCGGCGCCGGGGCCAAGGGCCGGGTGCCGCCGCAAGCGGTCAGGAGGGTGGCCAGGGCGAAGGCAAGCTTTCTCATACGGGGCTTCTCGGCCGCCCCGCTTACAGAGCGCTTACTTTTTCGCCGCCGCCTTCTCCCGCGCCTTCTTGGCCAGGTCGTCGTCATGCCGGTAATGCGCCACGGAGGCCAGCACGGCCAGCTCTTCCGGCGTGGTTGCCGCGGCCAGGGCCTTCTTGAGGTCGTCGCCGGTGCCCACCTGGTCCGCCAGGGCGTTGATCAGCTGGGCGCGCGCGGGGCCGTCCGGCAGCGCGCGCAGCCCCTCCACCTCGTTGGCCCAGTCGTTGTGCCCGTTGGCCCGCGCGATGTCGATAAGCGTCTGGAAGTCCGCGTCGGCATGAGCGCCGCGCAGGTCGGTGGTGATGTCGAGCGGCACCTTGCCGCCGAACTCGTTGACCTGGTCGATGCGCGGCAGCTCGCGCGGGGTGCCGTCCAGCAGCCTGGGCTCCTTGAAGTTGCGCGTGAAGTAGTCCGTGATCGTGCCGGCCGTGACCTTGGGGTCGCTGGAGGGCAGGTAGTAGTGCGGCTGGCCGGCCTGGTCCGTGACCACCAGCGGCTGGCAGAGCGGGTCGTTGGCCTGCTCTGGGCGCAGGGCGGCCCGGGCGTCTTCGGCGGAGGCATACTCGTCGAAGCCCATGCGCGTCTTGAAGTCCGCCCAGTTGCCCTGGCCGTCGGAGAGCAGCTGGTGCACGCCGGTGGGGTCCGTCAGCGTGGCGTGGGGCGTCAGCGCCGCCATGAGGCGCTGCATCGTCGGGTTGCCGAACACATGGTCGCTCTGGAGGATCACCTGCTGCTCCTGCACCCCCAACAACAAGTCAGCGCGCGCGATCATGTCCTCGCGGGTCTGCTCCAGGCCGGGCTCGCCGGCGTCGATGCGGGCCTGGAGCTTGTGGGCATCCTGGTAGAGCCCCATCGCCTGGACCACGAAGCCTTGCGGATCCTCGATCTTGCCGGCCTGGACCAGGTCTTTGACCGCGGCCAAGCCGTCTTGGCCCTTGGACTCTGCTTGCATGAAGGTGTCGAAGGCAGGGGCGATGTTGTCGTAGATCTGGGTGTTGCCGTAGACCAGCGCGTGGTCGAGGGCTTGCAGGTTCTCCTTGAAGTACTGGAGCACCTTGGCGGCGCGGCCGGGCGCGCCGGTGATGCCCGTGATCGCCCGGTTCGCGATGGCGAGGGGATCCTGCGACGCTTCCTGCTGCGCCCGGGCGATCGCGTCGTTCAGCAGCGGGAGGCCGAAGTTGCCAAAGAGCTCCGTGTTGTGGCCAAGGTCCAGCAGGCTGCTGATGGCGGTGGCCGGGTCGAGCGTCTCCACCATCCTCAAGGAGCCTTCGACGCGCGTGATCTGCACGCCCGCTTCCCGGGCCGCGTACTTGCCGTAGGTCATCCAGTTGGCCACCGGCGGGTGGCCGCCCAGGTAGCCCTGGAAGCTCTTGTCCAGCTGGCCGTAGGCCTTGACGATCACCTCGTTGGCCTGGGCGCCCGAGAGCCGGTTCTTGTCGAGGCCGTCCCACCGGCGCGCCTTGTCGACGTTCGGCAGCGCCACCGGCGCATACGGGAAGGTGGCGGGCACCGTGCCTTCCAGCTCCAATGACTCCAGCTCGGAGCCCGCGTCGAAGCTGCCCGGCGAGGCCTGGTTGCTGTCCTTGGCGAAGTGCTGCTGGACGTAGCCGCGCTCCCAGGCGGCCTGGTCGAGCTGCTGCCGTTCGGTGGGAGCCAGCTTGGCGTAGGCTTCGCGGGCTTGTTGCAGCTGTTGGGCCGAGGGTTGGAAGCTGCTGACGCCCATGAGGTTCCTCCTTGCCGGTCCTTGCCTTGTACCCGGCCGCCGTTTTGTTGTCTTGGTTGGCAGGTATAACACCTCCACGAGGCAAGAATGGACATTCGTAACCCTTCCATATGGCGCGGTCGCGCATCGCTAGCCCTCGTCGCGGCGCTGGCGGTAAGTGCCTGCGCCCTGCCCGGGGTGAACACCACCGGCCAGGAAGGCGTGGTCCAGCGGGACGTACACGGCAGCGTCGCCGTCCGGTTGCAAGGCCATACCCTCAAGCTGAGCGCGGCGGATGGCACGCCCGTCCCGGACATCCAGCTGCTGATCAACGGCAAGGCCTACGGCGTGTCGAACGGCCACCTGAACCTGCCCGGCGGCGCCCTGGCCGACGCCAACGCGGTGGTGCTGCTGGCCGCCCCGGGCTTCGTGCCGCAGCGCATCCCGGTGGGCCAGCTCGACGCGCCGGTGGTGCTGCAGCCCGCCCACCAGGTGGCCCGGCTGCCCGTCCCGCCCAAGGGCGGCAAGATCGGCGACCTGGACGGCACGCTGGCGGTGAGCTTGCCGGACGGCTTCACCGCGAAGGGCGACGTCATCCTGGCCACCTACAAGCCCAACCTGCCGGCCGGCGCCACCGCGCCAACCCAGGCCCTGGGCGTGATGCTGACGCTGCCGGCGCCGCTGGACGGCCTGCCGGGTTTCAGGTTTGACCTGGACGCCATGCTCAAGGGCTGGGACGGCAAGGGCGCCCTGCCCGCCGAGGCGGCCGACTGGACGGAAGACCAGCGCCGGAACGCGCTGGCCGCGGCCGCGATCCTGGCGGCGGGTGTCGGCGCTTCCCCCGCCAACCTCGCCAAGGAAGGCCTGACCCTGACCGGCCATGTGCTCGACGTGGTTCCCCTCTTGGATCCCACGCCCGACTTCAACGGCAACGTCCGGGTGGCCGTGAGCTCGGCGGAGCTGGGGGTCTACCTCGAGTTCACGCTGGTGAGCCCGGTCGGCGGCGGCCTGCCGCCTACCCTGGCGGGCCCCACCCCCTTCGTCGCCAGCCCGAACCTGATCGGTGCCGCTCCCTTGCTCCCCGACCAGGGCGGCGTGCTGGTGGCCAACAACGGTGCCTCCATCCTGAGCACGTACGGCGGCGGCATCCTGAGCACCTACGGCGGCGGCCTGGTCTCCAACAACGGCGGCAACCTGGGCGGCGAGGTGCGATCGCCCTTCCGGCCCGGTTTCGAGCCTAACCAGGCCAAGTACTCCCTGCTGGCCTTCCTCGACTTCCTGGTGCCCAACGGCGGGATGGTGGTGCTGGCGAGCGAGACCGGCCAGTTGCTGAACCTGTCGACCCCCATCGACGGGGCCAGCCGCTACCAGCTGAACGGGTTGCCACAGACGCGGCCGTTCGTGTTCCCGGAAGCCCAGGTCGTCACCATCAACATGCGCACGCTCGCCCCCGCGCCGGCAGGCCAACCCGTGATCACCGGGGACATCAACGCGGCCTCCACCGGCTCCGCGTCCTGGGCGGTGCGCCAGATGGCCAACGGCCTGGCCAAGATGAAGCGCATCAACTACAACGGCTTCCTGGCCGACGTGACCGCGCTGCGGGGCTTCATGAGCCAGGCCGACGCCAACGCCATGGTGCTGGGCTCCGTCCAGACCGACGCGGCCCTCGCGGCCTCGCTTTACGCCGCGAACGGCTACGCGCCCCAGACGTTCAACCCGATCCTGGGCAACGTCACCACCGTGGCCGGTGGGGTGCGCGGCTACGCCGACGGCACCGGGTTGGCCGCGGAGTTCACCCTCGGCTCCGGATCCATGGTCCAGGATGCCGCGGGCAACTTCTACGTCACGGATGAGGGCGTCGGCTACATCCGCAAGATGACGGTGCCTGGCTACGTCGTCACCACCGTGGCGGGCCGGGGCCCGTCCCCGACCATCGTGGATGGGCCGGTCGCCAGCGCGACCCTGGGGGACGTCTCCTCGCTCGCCTGGGACCCTGCCGGGAACCTCTTGATGTTGGACCGCACCACCAGGACCATCCGCAAGCTCGACCTGGCCGCGGGCGTGATCTCGACCGTGGTGACCGTTCCTGCCTACACGGAGCGCATGACGGTCGCCCCGGACGGTACGATCTACGTCTCCCAGTCCCGGTGGCGCACGCCCAACGAGACGGAGAAGATCTACCAGATCGCGCCAGGCAGCACCACCGCCGTGTGGGTGGCGGGAGCGGGCCCCACCGGATTTGCCGATGGCCAGGGCGGCCGGGCCGCCTTCGCGCGCCCGCGCGGCCTGTGCTGCGATTCGCAAGGCAACCTGTACATCGCCGATCAGGGCAACAGCGCGATCCGCAAGATGACGCCGGCCGGCCTGGTCACCACGGTGGCGACGGGCGTCACCTACCCCTGCGACGTCACCTACGACGAGGCCACCGACCTCTTGTACGCCGTCTGCAACACGCCAGGGGCGGTCTACCGGATCAACGCCGCCTCGGGGGCGGCGGCGCTGATCGCCGGCGGCGTCCTGAACGGGCGAGTGGACGGCTTCGGCACCGCTGCCGGGCTCTACGCCCCGGGCAGCGTGCACTTCGACGCGGAGACCGGCATCCTCTGGGAGGCCGACGGCGACGCCGTTCGCATGATCCAGTAGCTTTGTAAGCAGGTTGTAG
The DNA here is from genome assembly GCA_028287685.1 of Cyanobacteria bacterium RYN_339. Lineage (GTDB taxonomy): Bacteria > Cyanobacteriota > Sericytochromatia > S15B-MN24 > JAQBPE01 > JAQBPE01. The sequence continues at coordinate 11,647 of JAQBPE010000122.1, forward strand.
CCCAGCGCTGGTAGCATAAGGCCGCGGGTAAAAACTTCCCAGGAGGGCATGCCGTGGCCGACGACTTCAAGATCAACATCAACCCTGCTCCGCAGCCTTACGTGCCGCCGAAGCCCCAGCCCGTCGTGGCCCCTCAGGGGCCGCCGGCGGCGCTGCCGCCTTGGCTCCAGCCCAAGGACGCCAAGCAGGTCCAGGACCTGAAGTTCGCGGCCACGCCCGACCTGGATGACCTGGACGGCCCCGCGCGCCCCAGCTTCCAGCAGGGCCTGGAAGGCCTGCCGCCGGAGCAGCTGGCGACCAAGCTCTACACGGACATGCTGGGCCGCCAGCCATCGGCCGAGGAGCTCAAGGGAGCCGTCAGCGCCTGGAACATCATGATCAACGAGCAGAAGCAGTCGCCCGCCGGCGCGCGCGGCGAGTTCCTCAAGACCATCCTGAACAGCCCCGAGTTCCAGGTGAAGCAGGGCCGCGAGCAGCTGAACATGCGCTACGGCGTGCCCGTGCGCATCGCGGGGGCGGGCGGCCAGGCGGTGCCGTTCGTGTGGGGCAGCCAGACCACCGGCCCCGGTGGGGCCAAGTTCTATCACGGGCAAGACCTGCCCACCGGCCCGGTGGACTACAAGAGCGGCCTGAACTTCCTGATGGAGTACATGTGCAACGGCACCAGCGGCAACCCGCTGATGAACATGATGCGCGGCTTCGGCAAGGACGACGTCTCGCGCACGGGCCTGGGCTCGCCCGCCTTCGAGAAGCTGACGCAGCTGGGCGGGGAGCTGTACCACCTGGGCTGGGGCGGCTCGGACCACTACGGCGACGGCGGCTCCCGCCGCGACCCCAACTCGCCGGCCGTGGAGGCCTCCAAGGACCCCGACCTGTACGTCAACCTGGGCAGCATCCGCAGCCCGCAGGAGATGGCGCAGTACCTGGACAAGCGCGTCCAGCAGCTGGACAAGCTGGCGGCCCAGATGGACCCGGAACTGGACTCGCCCGCGGCGCTCCAGACCGTGCAGCACATGCGCGAGATGCTGGTGGCCGGTCGCACCTTCTGCCAACAGATCGCGGGTGGCGCCTCGCGCGCCACGATCGTGGAGCAAGCGCCGGGCGCCAAGGCCGGCTGGTTCGCGGGTGGCGACCCGTCCCGACCCCTTTCGGGTGACCTCGCGAACTGGCAAAAGGAGACCTGCGAGCAGCCGCTGGCGGCGTACCAGGCGGCGCTCCAGGATCCCACCTCGTACGTGGCGCGATCGGCCGCCTACTTCCTGGGCTAGGGGTTGGCGTTCTCCGGGTGCGACGCGGCGTACGCCCGCACGTTGTCTATCTGCAGGAACTTGGCCGCCCCCGGGTCGCCCGACCTGGCCAGCTTGCGGGCAAAGGCCAGCACGGCGTCCTTGCGCTCGCCATGGTTGTTGAACTCGTCCTTGAGCTTGGTGTCCGTGTCCTCGCCGCGCATGGCCTTCACCAGCTCGCCGCGGCCCGCCTCCGGGTACGCCGCCAGCAGGTCGATCGCGGCCGCCAGCTCCGGGTTCCCGTTGTACTTGGCCACCGCGCTCAGGGCCGCGAACCGCGCGGGGTTGATGTTGTTGGGCTCGTGGTTCAGCTCGTTGGTGATGGCGCCGCGCAGGTCGTGCCCTTCCGCCACGGCTTCCATCAAGTACTTCCGTGCGTCCTGGTTGTCCACCCCGGCGATCTTCTCGAGCACCGTGCCCAGGTCCGCCACCTTGGCGCCGGCGTACTCGCCCTTGGCGCCCGCGGTCTTGCAGACGTCCGCCACGGCCATGAGGTCTTTGTTCGTGTACTTCGCGGCGTTGTGCAGCTGGTCTTTGATGTCCTTGGCGAACTGCTCCGGGCCGCTGGACGTGCCGAGCTTGTCCACCACGTTCTTCCGCAGCTCGCCATGGCCGATGTCCTTGCACTTCGCGAGCGCGCCGGCGAGCTCCGGCTGGCCCTGGAAGGCCGCCACCTTGGCGAGCGCGTCGATGGCGTCGGGCTTCAAGTTCTGCCCGTAGTGGGCCGTGACGTTGGCGATCACGCCCTGGAAGCCCTTGAGGTTGTGGCCCTCCGCCAGCCCCTCCACCAGGTACTTCCGCGCGTCCTTGTTGTCGTCGCCACCCAGCTTGCCCACGGCCTCCATGGCCTCACCGTACTTGGCGATGGCGTCGCCGCCCAGCTCCTTGGTCTTGCCCAGGCTGGTCAACACCTGGCCCACCGTGCCCAGGTCCTTGGCGCCGTAGTCGGCCACGTTGTGCAGCGCCAGGCTGATGTTGGCCTGCAGCTCCGCCGGGGTATTGGAGGCGCCGATGGCCGTCTTGACCCGCTCCTTGAGCTTGGGGTCGTCGATCGCGTTGGACTGCTCGAGGGCCGCCTGCTTGGCCTGCTCCAGGCCGGCCGCCGGCGCGGGCGCCGGGGTCTCCTTGGCAGGCGTAGCGCTGTTGAGGTAGGTGCGCAGGCGGTCTTCGGCACCCGCATGGTGGGTGGGCGCCCCGCCGTCCAGCGGGTCCTTCTCCGTGTAGCCCAGGTCGGGGTTGCGCACGCCCTTGTTGACGTCGTGGTACTGGTCGAGGAAGGCCTTGTACTGCTCGAGCTTGGCGCGATCCGGCTGCTCGCCGGGAGTCTTGGCCTTGTCCAGCTCGGCGTCGATGGCCTTCGCCAGCTTGGTCTCCAGGCCGCCGTAGCGGTCGGAAGAGGTCTTCTTGCCCAGCTCGGCTACCTGGGCCTCGTACTGCTTGTAGACCTCGTCCGGCACCTGGCCTTGCAGCCGCTGGGTGTTGAGCGCGTCGAGCGCCTTCAGGCCCTTGCCGTACGCGGCCTGGTCGTCCTTGAACCTCTTCAGCACGGCGTCGGGGTGCATGGCGGCGTCTTCCGGCGTGGGGTCCGGGCGCGCGTTCGCCTCCTTCAGGCTGTCGGCGATCATGGTCGCCTGGTCCATCTCCTCCTTGGTAGGGGCGGCGAGGTCCACCAGGTCGTCCGCGGCCAGGGCCTTCAGGTCGAACGTGCCGTCCGTCTTCAGCGCGTCCTTGTACCCCTGGGCGATGACGTCGATCTCGCCTTGCTTGGACAGGTTGCCGTCCTTCAGGATCGTCTCCTGGGTGGTCTTGTCGAGCTTGTCGAAGTCGACCTTGGCCCTGGCTTGGAACGCGGCGCCAGGCTTGATGGTGTTGTCGGACATGGTGACCCTCCTTGCTTGTTGGTTGAGAATCCCTGGTGGCGGTTACAAGCGGCTGACGAGCCAGGCTCAACCGACGGCGAAGGCCTGGCCACCGTTGCCGTTGGCCTTCAAGAAGTGCTCGATCTGGGCGGCGGTGTAGGCCCTGGGGCTGATGCTGCGGTCGGCGGGGTCAGCGACCAGGAAGTTGCCGTGCTTGTCGAGGCCCACGATGGCCACGTAGTGCCCGCCGGTGCCGCCGCCATGCGGGGGCAGCGCGTAGTAGTCGCCGTTGCCACAGACCAGCTTGCCTTGCTCCAGCTGCTGCTTGATCCAGGCCGCGCTGGGCGCGTGGCTGGCGCAGGGCTTGCCCATCTTGGCGGCCATCGCCTGGATGCCCGCCCAGCCCGTGCCGGCCCCCGTGGTGCCGCCGACGCGGCCCAGCTCCGCGATCAGCTGGCCGTTGCTCAGGCCCTTGCCGTAGCCGAAGGCCCGCGCGATCATCGCCATCGAGGTGGGGCCGCAGTTGGAGCCGTTGTTGGAGATGCTGTCGCCGTACTGGTTGATGTAAGGCACCTGGCCGGCCTGGCTGGTGGACGGGGCGGAGCCGCCGCCATGCGCCATCTGGTACTCCGGCGACACGCGGCCGTCCTTTTCCAGCTTGGCCTTGATCGCGGCGTCGGACATGCCGCCGGCTCGCATTTCCTTGATCTTCTGGCCCCAGTACTGGGCGCCACCCGGGTCCGGCACGCGGTCGAAGACGTCCCTGTAGACCTCCACCAGCATGGCCTGGTCCTTCTGGTCCTGCGTCATGGGCGGGCGCAGGGCCATGGCCTGGTCCAGCGCGGCGACCTGGGCCGCGTAGCCCTGGTAGATGGCGTCCGGCAGCTTGCCGGCGTGACGCAGCGCGTCCAGCTGCTTTAGCGCGTCGTGTGCCTTGCCCAGGGCCGCCCGATCACCCGCGGCGGGCTGCATGGGGTCGATGGCGTGCTGGGCGGCGGCGATCGCCCCCGCGCCCGCCTCCTCCTCCGGGGTGACGTCGTCCAGCGGCTCCAGCTGGTCGTGGGCCAGCGCGGCGGCGTCGAAGTGCAGGCCGCCGTTCAGCGCCTGGGCATCCGCGGCGAAGCGCACCACGGCGCCTTGCTCCCACTGCTGCTCCGTGATGCCGGCGGCCTGAAGGCCTTGCTTGGTCTGCGGATCCAGCTTGGCGTAGGCCTGCTTCGCCCGCAGCAGCAAGGCGGGATCGGTCGACGGGATCGTGTTGTCGGCCACGCTCGGCTCCTCCTCGGGGCTCCGAACCGTTATACCCGCCCTTGCTTACAGACCGCCTACAATGGCGTTCAAGCCGCGAAAAGCCGCTCCAGGAGTGGGTGGCCGGCCAGCCGGCGCGGCAGCGCGCTCAGCTCCGTGCACAGCGCGCGCAGGCGGGCGGGCTCCGTGCGGCGCTCCAGCAGCGCGCGGGCTTCCTGGTAGCAGCGCAGGCCTTCCCGCGCGCGCTCCCGGTACTCCGGCGCCAGCTCCAGCGCGGCGGCCAGCGCCCGGGCGGATTCCTGGGCGGGAGGCGGCAGCAGGGCCTGGCTCTTGCGTTGCAAGGTGGGCATCGGCTCGACGGCCGCGCGTAGGATCAACATCCGCAGCTCCAGCTTCTCCAGCAGCGCCTTGGCGGCTTGTAGCGGCGAGGGCCCCGGGCGCTCCAGCGAGCCGGTGCCCTGCGCGCGGCCGCCCAGGCTGAGCCGATCCGGGCCGGTCTGGCCGGCCAGGCGCGCGTAGGCCGGGTGCGGCGAGGGGGCCAGGCCGCCCGTGGCGCCCGGGAAGGGACGCGGCTCCACGGCCACGGGGACGGACGCCACCGGCGCGGCGGGCTGGGCGCGGGTCTTGAACAGCGCGGCCAGCTGCGGGTGGTCCTTGAAGTAGAGCTGCACCTTGGAGAGGAACATGTAGCGGCCGCGCATGGCCTCCAGGTTGACCGACTCCAACCGGCCCGTGCCCAGGGCCGCCTGCATGCGCCCCAGATCGTCCGTGGCCTCGTAGAACCGCAGCACGGCGGGCGCGGTCAGGCGCGCGGCTATGGGGTTGGTGCGCAGCAGATCTACGATGGCTGGCTTCTGGAGGGCCAGGCGCGGGTGCAGCGTCACCTCGCGCGGCGGCAGCAGGCGGGCCTCCGTGCAGGCCGTTTGCAAGAGCGCCATGCGCTCCTTCAACCGCTCCGTGAGCTGGGCCAGCACCTCCATGACCTCGGAGAACTGGTCCAGCCGCGCCAGCACCTGGCCGCTGGCCCTGGGCTCCGGCACCGCGGGCGCCTCCGGCGCCGCCACCTCGGCCCCCTCGAGCTTGCTCAAGAAGGCGCCTAGCTTGTCGAGGAGCGAGGGTGCAGGATTCGACATCGGGCCTGACGGGAAGGTAAAATTTACCTTAAGGATTATCGTACGTCCTCGCGTCGCGGTCAAACCGCCCTCCCGGAGCCCGCCCATGTCGTTCTCGCCCGCCGGCCACACCGTCCTTGGCCCTCTGGGTCAGGGCACGACGTCCACGGTCTATCGGGTTCGACGCGAGGCGGACGGCGCCCTGCTGGCGCTCAAGCGCCTGGAATTGCCGGGCGATGCGGCGCGCGTGATGTTCCGGCACGAGTTCTGGCGCCTGAAGCGGCTGGCGCACCCCAACCTGGTAGCCGCGCATGACCTGGGCCAGGACGACGGCCGCGACTTTTTCACCCAGGACCTGGTGGACGGCCCGGCGCTGCCCGCGGGGCCGGTGGGCGTGGAGGAGCTGCGCGCGGTGCTGGTGCCGCTGGCGCGTGCCCTGGGCTACCTGCACGCCCGCGGGCTGGTGCATGGCGACCTCAAGGCCGAGAACCTGCGCTTCGACGCGGAAGGCCGGCTGCGCCTGCTGGACCTGGGCTTCCTGGCCCAGGCGGGGCGGCCCGGCCAGCGCCGTGGCACGCTGGAGTACATGGCCCCGGAGGTGATCAAGGGCGCACCCGTCGACCCGCGCAGCGATCTCTACGCGGTCGGCGTGCTGGCCTACCAGCTGCTGGCCGGCCGCCTGCCGTTCGTTCCGGGCCCGGGCGGTCCGCTCGCGCTGCTGCAAGCCCAGCTGGAGACCAGCCCGCCGCCGCTGGTCGGGGTGCCGGCGGCCGTGGCGGAGGCCGTCATGGGCGCCCTGGCCAAGGACGTGGGCGATCGCCCCCCCAGCGCCTCGCACCTCCTGGCCCGCCTGGGCTGGGGCGAGGCCGAGGCCGCCTTCGTGGGCTTCGGCGCGACGCTGGTCGGCCGCGACGCGGCGCTGGCGACGGCCCGCGCGCAGCTGGAAGGGCAGCTGGCGGGCGAGGCTGGCGCCCTGGTGCTGGCAGGCGCGCCGGGCGTGGGCAAGAGCCGTCTGCTGGCCGCCCTTGCCGCGCCGCCGCGCCTGGCCCTGGCGGCCAGCGGCGGGGACGACGTGCCGTACCGGCTGGTGACGGAGCTGCTGGAGGGGGCCGACCGCCTGCTGGCAGACGCCGGCCTGGCGCCCTCCGACGAGCGCTGGCGGGCCCTGCGCGCGCTGATGCCGGCCTGGGGCGCCGCCCCGGCGCCGC
>JAQBPE010000008.1 GCA_028287685.1 Cyanobacteria bacterium RYN_339
GCCAGGGCCCGCGTGCCGGGCAGCTTCTGGCCTGGGCGTAGCCGCCCGCCCTTGATGCCGTCCGCGATGCCGCGCGCAATTTGTAGGAACAAGGGCTGGGCCAGCGCGGCATCGACCGCGAGCGTGAGCTCCCACTTGGGCATCGGGGGCCTCCGCGGCAAACTGGATGGGTGAGGGTCGTCGAAGTGGATCTTTCAACCGATCCAATTTTCCGCCATGCTGGACCGGTCCTGCAAGCCCCCTCGTCTGCGAGCCCGTATGAGCACCGCGATCGCCCCGTCTTCGAACTTGCCCATGCGCACGGCGATCGCCCTCGGCACGATCTACGTAGTCTGGAGCACCACGTTCTATGGCATCCGATTGGCGCTGGACGGCTTCTCACCGTTCCTGCTGGGCGGCCTGCGCTTCCTGCTGGCCGCCATGCTGCTGATGCTGGGCGCCGCCGCCGCGCGTGCTCCCCGGCCCCGGCTGGCGGAGATCGGCGGCGCCGCCATCCTCGGCATGCTGATCGTGCTGGTGCCGAACGGCTCCGTGGTGTGGGCGGAGCAGACCATCAGCACGGGCGTCGTGGCCCTGTTGGGCGCCACCACGCCGCTGTTCGTGCTGGGCATCCAGGCCGGCTTCGGCGTGCGGCCCAGCCGCCGCGGGTTGCTGGGCATCGCACTGGGCCTCGCGGGCGTGGGCATCTTGGTGGCCCCGCAGTTGGCCGCGGGCTTCGGTGCCGCCGTGGCCTTGCAGGCGGAGTTGGTGCTGGCGAGCCTCGTGTGCGCCTTCGGCATGGTGGTGGGCAGGCGGCTGCCCACGCCGGCGTCTGGGCTGTACAGCGCGGGCTTCACGATGCTGGCGGGCGGGGTGGGCTTCATGATCATCGCCGGGGCGCGGGGCGAGCACCTGGTGCCCGCCGCCGTGCCGTACCACGCCTGGCTGGGGTTGGCCTACCTGGTGGTGTTCGGGTCTTGCCTGGGGTTCACGGCCTTCACCTGGCTGGTGCAGCATGTGCGGCCGACACTCGTGGCGACGTCGTCCTATGTGAACCCGGTGTTGGCGATGTTCGTGGGCGTTTGGGCGTTGCACGAGCCGTTGGCCCCGAGTACGTTGGCGGGGGCGGCCGTGATCGTGGGGTCGGTGGTGCTGGTGGCAGGGGATCGGAAGAATTAACGATGTCTTAACGTCACGAGTCTCGTTTGCAACCGTGGTGCAACCCAAGTGTCGTATAACCTTCTTGTGAGCGGCGGTTCCGCTCCAAACTCCCCCAACTCCAAAACTCCCAACTCCAAAACTCCCAACTCCAAAAACTCCCAACTCCAAAACTCCCAACTCCAAAACTCCCAACTCCAAAAACTCCCAACTCCAAAAACTCCCAACTCCAAAACTCCCAACTCCAAAAACTCCCAACTCCAAAACTCCCAACTCCAAAAACTCCCAACTCCAAAAACTCCCAACTCCAAAACTCGAAAGCCGGCCCTCGTGGCCGGCTTTCGAGTTCTTGTTGGCGGGTAAGTTGTCCCCATGCACCTGCGCACCGCCGTCACCTTGCTCGCGATCTTGTTGCTTCCCGCCTGCAAGACCCCACCGGTCTCCACGCCGGAAGCCAAGCCCTCGCGGCTGCCTACGGCCGCGGCCCCCAAGGCGGCCGCCACCCCGGGCCCCAGCCTGTTGAAGCAGCCTGTCGGCGCCAGCACGGTGCTGAGCGGCACGGTCAAGCTGGATGCCAACCACATCGTGGCGCAAGGCGGAGGGAACATCATCTCCAATGACGGCGCCAGCGTGATCTCGAACGACGGCGCCAGCGCGGCCGTGGACCAGGGCAACGCGATCATCTCCAACGACGGCGCCTCGCTGATCACGAACGACGGCGGCTCGATCATCAGCACCAACGGCAGCGGCATCATCAGCACCAACGGCTCCGGCATCATCAGCACCAATGGCTCCGGCATCATCTCGACCAACGTGTCCGGCTACGCCGTGCTGGCCGGCGCGGGGCCCGGGCTGGGGACGCAGCTCCCGGTGGTGGGCGCGCAGGTGGCGGTGCGTTCGCTGATCACCGGCAAGTTGCTTGAGGTGGGCAAGGACGCCGCCGGCCTGCCCGTGACCACGATCCTCACGAACGCCCGGGGCGGCTTCACGCTCTACCTGCCCAAGGACCTGGCGACAAACGTGCGCGTGGAGTCAGCCCTGCGCGCCGACAACGGCGCGGTACAGCGCTACAACCTCCTGACGGAGGCCTCCGCCGTGGACCGGCAGCTGGATGAGGACAGCCAACTCGTGACCGCCTACATGGAAGACGCGTACGCCAGCCGCCTGACCACCATGCTCACCACGCCCACGGACAAGCTCAAGAACAGCACCACGCTAGCGCCCGTGGTGGAGCTCCTGAAGCCGTTCCGCGACGCCGCAGCCCCCATGTTGGGCGACCCCGCGAAGGTGCGGCTGCTGGGCCTGCGCACGGCTCACGCCTTGCTGGCCGAGACCGCCGTGCCCGCCCACGAGCCCGCCTACGACACCGACGATTTCCCCATGGCGGTGATGCAGGCCGCCCGCAAGACCAACGAGCAACGCCACCTGGCGCGATCGTTCGATGTGGCTGTGGATATGCTGGGCCGCGTCCGGCTCGCGGCGGCCCAACGCATGAGCCTAGTGCGCGCCGGCGGCGCGGCGCCGGAGGCCTACTTCGACGAGATCGAGCCCGTGGTCGCCTACCGGCGGCTTTTCGACGCCAACTTCCACGTCCGCTACGCGACGGACTTCGGCCTGTTCCTGGTGCGCGCCTACCTGGCCGCGGATCTGACGGACGACGGCGGCATCCCGCTGGGCGAGGGGCTGCGCTTCAACGGCCTGGCCCGCCTGATCGAGGCGCAGCCTCCCAACCCGGACGCCCCAGTGCCGGCCCGCTACGCCCACCTCTTCCTGACCAGCCCCTCCGCCAACGCGGCTCCACGCCTGACCGCCAACTACCAGGGCGACGACGCGCTCGGCGCCGACGCGATCGCAGACGGCGAGGCCGCCCGCTTCTGCACGGCCACGCGGGGCGTCAACAAGGCCCTGATCGAGCTGATGTTCGGCGGCGAGCCCGCGGACCAACAGGCGCTGCATGCCCGGCTGCTAGCCATTATCGAGGACGTGAAGGCAAGCCGTTAGCCGGCCGACGTTCAAGGAGATGCTTCGTCCAGGCGGTGCCGCATTTTGGAAACCGGCACCGCACAGACCAGGCCAGATCCGGCCCGGAGCCCGGAAAGCTCTCCAAATCACGCTTTCAGGCACTTCGCGTCGTTGATTTCCCCATGTCGCATGCCACGCCGCGCGTGATTTGCGGCGTCGAAAAAAAGTGCCTCAAATGCCCTCTGCGAGAGGGTTTATGGACCACTGCGTGTTTTCGGAGAGGGCTGCGAGAAAACCCAAGCCCCAGCGGTTCCCCCCGAATGGTCCGGCTCATACGCCCCTGCGAGCCGGGAGCCCTATCTCACTAGAAGCAGTGGTAGATGGTGTCGATCACGCGGCCGGAGACGAAGGCCTGCATGGCCTGGGCGCTGGCCTTGATACCGTATTGATCCGCGTACTGGTGGTTGCCCATGTAGACGAACCAATGCGGCCCATAGGCCAGGTTCGTCGAGCTGGGATCCGCGCCCGGCTTGCGGTTGACGTAGACCACGTCGCCGATGTGCAGCACGCCCTGATCCGCCAGCGAGTCGAGGTGGGCGACGCCTTGGCCTCGGCCCTCGTGGCTCTGCGGGGCCGAGCCGATGCCCTTGCCGCCGGCGCCGGCCACGGTGGCCCAGGCGTACTTGAAGCAGTTGTGGACCACGCCCTTCCAGCGGTTGGATAGGTTCGCCTCGAGGCGCGCACGCACGTCGCCACCGTTCGCGGGCGGCGGCGGGGCCGCGGGGGCCTCGACCTTGATGCCCAGGTGCTTCCAGCTGTCCGGGCCGACAACGCCGTCGACGTCGATGCCTTCGTGCTGCTGGAAGGCCTTCACGGCCGCGTCGGTCTTGGGCCCGAAGTCGCCGTCGCTGGGACCGGGGTCGAAGCCCAGCTCGCGCAGGCGATCCTGGAGCTTCTTGACCGCGTCGCTCTGGTCGCCCTTACGCAACAGGGGCCCGGAGCCGTCCTTGGGCGCCTCGGCAGCCGGGGCCGGCGCAGGGACAGGGGCAGGGGCGGGCGCGGGAGACGGTGCCGGGGCGGGCGACGGCGCGGGCGCGGGGGCAGCCACCGGCGCGGG
>JAQBPE010000372.1 GCA_028287685.1 Cyanobacteria bacterium RYN_339
GCGGGAAGACCGCCGTGCCGATGTCGCGGCCGTCCATGACCACGCCGCCGGAGGCGCCCATGGCCTGCTGCTGGGCGGTCAGCACGGCGCGCACCGCGGGAATCGCGGCCACCGCGGAGACGCGCTGGGAGACTTCCGGCAGGCGGATCTCGGCCGTCACGTCGTGGCCGTCCACCTGCACGTGCTGCTTGCCCGTGAGGTCCGGCGGGGGAATGAGGGCGATCGTGGTGTAGGCGGCCAGCTCGGAGATCGCCTGCGTGTCCGCCCAGTCGAGCTCCGCCCGCAGCACCTTCCAGGTCACGCCGCGGTACATCGCCCCGGTGTCGATGTAGACGTAGCCGAGGCGCTTGGCGACCTTCTGGGCCACCGTGCTCTTGCCGGCGCCCGCGGGGCCGTCGATGGCGATCGTCAGGCGGGTCTTCAGCCGTCCGGTGTTGCGCTCCGTCACGCCACGCCCTCCTGCGCCGATGCGGCAAGCGCAAGCGGCGCGGGGCCATCCAGCGCGACGTTGTCGATCAGCCGGGTCTTGCCGCTGTACGCGGCGATCGCCAGCACGGCCGGCCGACCCAGGTCGGTGGCGGGCTCCAGCGAGTCGCGGTCCACCAGCGAGAGGTACTGGACTTGCATCCCCGTCAGGTGCCGCGCGGCGGCTTCCAGCACGGCGCTGGGACGGCTGCCGGCGACGCGGGCCTGCTCCCAGCCGGCCTGAAGGGCGCGCGGGATGGCCAGGGCCGCCTGGCGCTCTGCCGGGTCCAGGTAGATGTTGCGGCTGGAAAGCGCCAGCCCGTCCGTCTCGCGGATGGTGGGCGCGAGCACGAGCGCCACGGGGAAGCACAGGTCCGCCGCCATGCGACGCAAGACGGCGGTCTGCTGGAAGTCCTTCAGGCCGAAGTAGGCCCGGTCGGGGCCCCAGAGGGCGAAGAGCTTGGCGACGACGGTGGCGACGCCCGTGAAGTGGCCGGGGCGGAACTCGCCGCACAGGCTGGTGGTCAGGCCCTCGGGCGGCGTCACCAGGGTGCCGGGCTGGCCGTGGGGGTACAGCTCCTCGACGGACGGCGCGTAGACCCAGTCCACGCCGGCTTCCTGGCACAGCGCCAGGTCGCGGTCCTCGTCGCGCGGGTAGCGCGCGAAGTCTTCGGTCGGGCCGAACTGGGTGGGGTTCACGAAGACGCTGACGGCGACGCGGCCGTTCTCGGCCCGGGCCCGCTCGATCAGCGCGCGGTGGCCGGCGTGCAGGAAGCCCATGGTAGGAACCAGGCCGATGGTCTCGCCCGCCTGCCGGGCTTGGGTGGCCCGCCGGCGGACATCGTCGTTGGCGCGCAGGACTTCCATGGTTCCCTCCGAATGGCTTCATCTTACCATGCCCGGCGCGCCGTCCCGGTCCCGGGGAGCGCACGAGCGTCCGATCCGCATGGGACGCTCCACCGGTCCCTGCCATGTGCCGGGGGGTGTTTCGTGCATCCTATCCATACCGGCTTTGGCACGGGGTGCCTATGATCGGATCATGGGAGCCAGGATGCGGCGCAAGGGTGCGTCCGGGTCGGCTGCCAGGGGGAAAGCACCGCACGTACCTTCGCCGTGGCCAGCATCGTCGACCAACCCACTAGGATGTGAGGATGCGGCCATGAATGGTGTGGAGAAGCAGGTCTTGGGTTGCGTGGTGCGGGATATCCAGACGGGGTCGATCTTCGGCTGGGTGAAGACCATCGTCTTCAACCCCGCCGGCGAGCAGGTCACGGAGCTCCTGGTGGACCCGAGCGTGAAGCCGCGCGTGGGCGTGGGGGAAGACCCGGGCGAGAAGCTCCTGGGCATGCCCCTGTTCGACCCAGTGGGGCGTTACCTGGGTGAGATCATCGATCTCGTCATGGGAGCGGAAAGCGGGCGCCTGCAAGGGCTCCTGGTAGAGCGCTCTCCCGGCGAGCAAGGGCTCCTGCCGGCCTATCAGGGGCTGATGTGGGAAGGCGACCACTGGACGTTGCTGGAGGAGGTCCCGCGCCTGCGCAGCACCATGTTCCCGGAGGACGTGGATTCGCCGGTGATCGAAGATCCCGCCAACGACTGGATGGTTGGCCAGCGGGCCGCCGTGAAGTTAACGGATCGCAAGGGCCAGGTGATCGTCGAGCTGGGCCAGCGGATCACGCCGGGCATGGTGGAACAGGCCAGCCGGGCGGGCGTCTTGCATCGCCTGGAGGCAGATTTTTGATCGGCCATTAAACATGCGTTAAAACACGATAGAAACCGGCCAGGCGGGCGTACAATAAAGGGAGCTTGGCTCGCTTTGGAGACCGCCCCTTGGCCACGGACCCGACCCGACAGGTAAATTCCGCCGCGACGTGGGCCACCGGCCTGTCGTCGCTGCTGGCTGGCGGCGCCAAGCCGCCGGCGCCCGAGCCTGCGTCCGTACTGGACCTTTTGGATAAGATCGGGCTGTCGACGCGGCCTCAAGCCCCGGCGGGGGCGGACCCGCGCGTGGCGATCGCCTTGCAGAAGATCGCGGCAGGCGGCAAGCCCGGCCCGTTGGAGTGGCAAGCGCTGGGCAAGGCCTACGCCTTCGCCAGCGGTGTGGAGCGCTCCCAAATGGCGCAGCAGCTGGCGGCCGGCGGCTTCCGCGCGGAGATCGGCCAGGACAACCGCTACGCCACCTTCACCAACAACACGGTCTACGTGACGGCGGAGCCCGGCAGCGGCAAGCTGCGCGTCTCCAGCGGCGCCAACGTGTGGTGCTACCACGAGGCCGCGTTGGTCGAAACCATGACCCAGGCCGGGAACAGCGTCACCGTGACGACGAGCGCCGGCCAGGAAGGCTGGGACACCCAGTCCGGCAAGGGCACGCTGAACGGCAAGCCGATCCTGGGGCGCATGGCGCCGGTCTCGCCGGCGGAGCCGAAGCGCGTCTACTGGCAGGCAGACGAACAGAACGATCTGGACGAGCCGGCCTGGGACCCCAACATGGACCTGGGGTTGTACGGCGACGAGTACGACCAGGCCGTCCAGCAGATGGGCGGCCAGGTGATCGAGCCCAGCCAGACGGACGAGGGCGAGGCCGAGCAGTTCAACTGCCACTCGTACTCCACCACCCTCGGCGAGGGCGACCTGTTCGACCCCTTCAGCCGGACGGGCTTCCCGCACTGGCTCAACAACCCCTTGCACCAATTGACCACCGGCAACTACGGCCGCGTGGCGCCGGACCAGCGCGCCCATGTGGGCGACGTGCAGGTTTACCGCACCACGGACGGCACCGTCACGCACACCGGCGTGGTGCGCGAGGTGGACCGCGACGGCAACCCCAGCCTCGTCGAGAGCAAGTTCGGCGCCCTGGGGCTGTATCTGCACGATCCCTTCGACATCCCGGACCAGTACGGTGGCCCGGCCGAGCTCTACCGCCCGGCCCACTGATGCTGCCTCCCTGCCCGCCGGCCTGGGTGCAGGCTCACACGCCGACGCCCGCATTTTGGGACTACGAGCGCCTCTCCGCGGAGGAGCAGCGCGTGCTCGCCTTCAAGGGAGGCCCGGCCGCCTACTACGTGCTGGCCAAGGAGCACCCGCGCTGGCTCGCCAACTTCTTGAACCAGGCCGCCGCCCTGGAGGCCCGCCGCTTCCCGGACGGCCGGACGGGCCTCTCCTTCGTGAAGGGCGTCGAACGTTACGATCACGACCGCTCCTGGTTGCTGGTGGACCCCGACCTGCATGCCCACGTGTGCAAGGACGCCTCCCTGCTGCCCTGGCACAAGACGGCGTTCCGCGGCCCGGAGAATTCGAGCTTCTTCCATGCGGCCTACGGCCAGTGCTTCCGCGAGAACGTCCAGGGCGCCTCGCAGCAGCTGAGCTTCCACCCGGCCTCCGGCTACGCCAAGCTCGAGGTCGACATCGACGAGGAATGCCCGACGTCGGGGTCGGTCGCCCTGGCCTGGGGCCACCTCTGGCGGGTGGCCGTCAACCATGTGACGCCGAACCATGCTTCGCCCATGGAAACCAACGCCTTCGAGATCTACCGCCTGCTCGCTCGGCGCGGCATCCACCCCCATTACGACCTCAAGTTTGATTAAAGTGGGTTGTCAGGCTGGGTGACGGAATGCCATGCTGGTCGCATGGCCTTCCACCTCCAGATGTTCCGGTCCGGCAGCAGCGGCAACTGCTCGCTGCTCACGGTGGGCTCGACCCGCTTGCTGATCGACGCCGGCATTGGCCCGCGCTCGCTGGCCAAGGAGCTGGCCGTGCTGGGCCTGAACGTGCGCGATTTGACCGCGGCGGTCTTTACCCACAGCCACAGCGACCACCTGCGGGCCAACACCATGCTGGCGCTGGCCCGCGAGGGCGTGCCCATGTACATGAACGAGGGCACGCTCCAGGGCGCGCGCCGCCGCGAGGGCCGCGGCGACCTCGAGCGCCTGCCCGCGGGCATGGTGCGCCACTTCGACGCCGAGCGCCCGTTCGAGCTCAAGGGCCTCCAGCTGACGGCGTTCCAGGTGGACCATGGCGCCCCCGGCCCGGACAACCATGCAGGCGACCCCGTCGGCTTCGTCATGACCGACGGCCGCGACACCTTCGGGTATTGCACGGACATCGGGCACGTCACGCTCAACACCTTGATGCACCTCAAGGCCGCGGACCTGTTGGTCTTCGAGTGCAACCACGATATCGAGATGGCGCGCCTCTGCGCCCGTCCCTGGAACGTGAAGCAGTGGATCCTGGGCGACTACGGCCACCTCAACAACGTCCAATGCGCGACCGCCCTGGCGCAGCTCTTCGAAGGGCGCGAGGGCGTCGGCGTGGTGCTGGCCCACCTGAGCGAGCAATGCAACACCGTGGGCATGGCCCGCGAGACCACGCGGGAGGCGCTGGCGGAGGTGTGCGAGGCCGTCGTCGGCGTCGCAACCCGTCATAGTGCTTCGCAGCCCTGGGTATTGGACGGCGGCCGGGCCCGGCCGCTCGAGCTGGAGGTGCCATGTTGAAGCTCCGCGTCGCGATCCTCGCCACCTTGGTGGTAGCGGGCTGTACGCCCGGCAACTACAACGTCAACGTCGGCGTGACCCCGCTGGGCAGCGCCGTGGGCGTGGCCACGCCCGGCCCCGGCCCTTCGGCCTCGCCCGC
The DNA here is from genome assembly GCA_028287685.1 of Cyanobacteria bacterium RYN_339. Taxonomy (GTDB): domain Bacteria; phylum Cyanobacteriota; class Sericytochromatia; order S15B-MN24; family JAQBPE01; genus JAQBPE01. Next base: position 5,092 of record JAQBPE010000372.1, read on the forward strand.
GGCCTCCCCGTCGCCCGGCGCCTCTACCTCGCCCAAGCCTTCTCCCACGCCCACGCCGCCGGCCTTCGACCAGAAGCAGGAGCAGGCCAGCGCCTTCCTGGCGGTCGGCAACGGCACGCGCCTCGCCCAGAGCTTCGTGGTCAAGCGGTCCGGGAACCTGAAAGCCGTGGCCCTGCGCATCAAGGACGTGGGCCCCGAGCGGGTGCCCACGCTGGCCATCATCGCCCTGAACGGCGATCGCCCCGGCACCGGCGCACCCCTGGCCACCGCCCAGCTATCTCCCGGGAACCAAGAGGGCGCCTGGGTCAGCGCCTACCCGGACCCGCCGCTGCCGGTCAAGGCGGGCGACAAGTACGCCTTCGTCGTGTCGATGGACCTGCCGTTCGCCGTCTACGCCGGCGCCGATCTCGACACCACCTACCTGGAGGGCACTGCCTTCACGGGCCTGACGGACGGCAGCATCTTCTGGAACAAGCTCGGCCAGGACCTCACGTTCCGCACGCTGGTCGAGTAAATTCCAGTTAAGGATACGTCAAGATACGTAAGCTTTTCGTTAAAGCTGCGATATAATATGCATCGTTCCGAACCATAGGGGGATGCATGAAGTTCACGATGCGCTTGTCTTCGTTGGTCCTGCTGGCCGCCCTGGCCGGCTGCGGTACGAGTCCCGCCCTGACGGCCGCGCGCGCCACCACGGGCACGCCTACCGTCCAGGAAGCCGTCCCGTCCGATACGGAGCTGAAGGCGCTCGAAGCCGCCTCGCCCGACGAGCTGATCGAGAACGCGCCCACCGAGCCCGGCATGGCCAAGGGCATCTGGCCCCACCCGCCCGCCGAAGACCTGGGCAACTTCGGCAAGGTCAACGACACGCTCTTCCGCGGCGCCCGCCCCACGGACAAGGGCCTGGAGCAGTTGCAGGCGATGGGCGTCCGCACGATCGTCAACTTCGAGAACGACAAGCAGGCCGTCGCCCACGAGGCCGCCTGGTGCATGGCGCATGGCATCGCCTTCCACGCCATCCCGCTGTCCGTGATCACGCCGCCCAAGCAGGCCAAGGTGGACGAGTGGCTGAAGTTCGCGGACGACACCAGCGTCCAGCCGTTGTACTTCCACTGCATGCAGGGCCGCGACCGCACCGGCACCGCCGCCCTGACCTACCGCATCCGGCATGACAAGTGGACCTTCGATAAGGCCTACTCGGAGATGAAGGCCTACCACTTCCACACCTACCTGCTGGGCCTGCAGTTCTACATCCGCCACTTCAAGTAAGCGGCCCGTAGCGGCGCCAGGTCTTCGGGCCAGGGCGCCTGGAAGAGCGTCCATTCGCCACTTCGCGGGTGTTCGAAGCCCAGCGTTTCGGCATGTAGCGCCTGGCGCGGCATGATCCCGCCGCGCTCCGCCCCATATAAATCGTCGCCCAGCAGCGGATGGCCCAGGTGGGCCATATGCACGCGGATCTGGTGGGTGCGGCCCGTCCGGAGGCGCAGCCGCACCAACGTCGCGGGCGGGAGCCCGGGCGGGGCGGCGTAGCGCTCAACCACCTCGTAGTCCGTCACGGCCTGTTGGCCCTCTGGGCGCACGGCGCGGGCGGTCGGGTGGTCGCCGCGCAGGGCGATGGGCGCGTCCACTACGCCCGCATCCTCCGCCAGGTGGCCGCGCGTTAGGGATAGATAACTGCGCTCCATCGTATGGGCTTCCATTTGGGCGCCGAGGCGGAGGTGCGCCAACGGGTGGCGGGCGAACACGACCAGGCCGGAGGTCTCGCGATCGATGCGGTGGACCGGGTGGATCGAGGCCGGCTCGCCGCGCGACACCCACCGGTGGGCCAGCCCGTTCGCCAGCGTGCCCGAGTAGACCCCGGCGGTCGGGTGAACCACCACGCCAGCCGGCTTCGACAGCACCACCACGTCCTCGTCCTCGTAGACGACCGCCAGGTCCATGGGCTGCGGCGTGACGTTGGGGGCGTCCACGCGCGCCAGCGTCAGCACGACCTCATCGCCGGGCTTGATCGGGTGGGTGGTCCGCACCACCTCCCCGTTCAGCACGATGCCGCCGGCCATCTTCAGCCGCCGCACCAGCGTGCCCGAGAGACGCAGCGGCCCCTCGAGGTAGCGCCCGACGGACGTGGGCTTCGCGCCCGCCGGCACGCGGTGGCGCAGCAATTCCATTGCTACAGCGTGTTCGCCAGCGCCGCGAACTCCGCCAGGCTCAGGGTCTCCGCGCGACGGCCGAGGTCGAGGCCGGTGGCGGCCACGGCGGCCTCCAGGCGCGGGCGCTCGAAGCCGGCCGCCAGGAGCCCGTTCTGCAAGGTCTTGCGACGCTGCTGGAAGACGCCGCGCACCACCCGGAAGAGCTTGGCCGCGTCATCAATTGCAACCGGCGCCACGGTGCGGGGCTTCAGCATCACGACGGCGCTGTCCACCTCGGGCCGTGGGTAGAACGCGCCGGCCGGCACCTTCGTCACAATCGAGACCTCCGCCGCGTACTGGGCGATGATGCTCAACGAGCCGTAGTCCTTGTTGCCGGGCGAGGCGGTCAGGCGCTTGGCGACCTCCCATTGCACCATCAGCAAGATCCGCTCCGCCAGCGGCGGTACGGTCGAAAGCGCCTCCTTCTCGAGGCGCACCGCCTGCAACAGCTTGAGCAAGATGGGTGTGGTGATGTAGTACGGGATGTTCGCGACCACCTTGACCGGGCGCTCCGCCACGAAGCCCAGCTCCGCCCATTCCGTCTTCATGAAGTCCTGGAAGCGGATGTCGAGGTGTGGGTGAGCGTTAGACAGCGGCATCAGGTGGTTCTGCAGCCCGCGATCGATTTCCACGGCCACCAGCATGGTGGTGTGGGGCGCCAGGACCTCGGTCAACGCGCCGCGGCCGGGCCCGATTTCAAGCACCTGGTCCTCGGGCGTCAGCTCCGCGGCGGCCACGATCTTGTCGAGCACAGCGCGGTCCCGTAAGAAGTTCTGGCCCAACCGCTTCTTGGGTCGATGGCTGCCGGTGGTGTTCATAGACGGCGCTCCTGGCCTTGGAAGATGCGTTGGATGTTCTCGCGGTGGCGCACCACCACGTAGGCCGCGGCCGCCGCCGCATAACCCACGAAGACCGGGTCTAGCTTGAGGTAAACCATGAGAGGAGGCAACGAAAGCGCCGCGACGATCGATCCTGCCGAAACCATCCGGGTAGGCGCGAAGACCAGGGCGAAGATGCCGAGCGCGACGCCTGCCGCCACCGGTGAGATGGCGAAGATGGTGCCGATGCCCGTGGCGACCGACTTTCCGCCCGTAAACTTAAGGAAGACGGACTTGCTGTGCCCGACGATGGCCATTGCCCCCGCCAGAACGGCCACCCAGGCCGGTTGCGCCAACAGTAACGCGACCAACACCGGGGCGTACCCCTTGGCGACGTCGAGCAAGAAGACGGCCGCGGCCGCGCCCTTCCCGGCCGCCCGGTAGACGTTGGTCGTGCCGATGTTCTTGCTGCCGACCTCGCGCACGTCGATCCCCTTCCAAGCCTTGACCAGCCAAAGCCCGAAGGGGATCGACCCCAACAAGTAGGCGACCGCGGCCAGGAGGACCGGGATCATCGCTTGTGTCGGTCCTTCTCCCGGCGTTCGCGGAACATCACCCGGATGGGCGTGCCCTTGAAGCCGAAGGCCTCGCGCAGCTTGTTCGAGAGGTAGCGCGAGTAAGATTGGGTGACGAGGTCCGGGTCATTCACGAACAAGGCGAACGACGGCGGTGCCACCCGGACCTGCGTGGCGTAGTAGACCTTCATGGCCCGGCCACGGGTGGAGGGCGGCGAGTTGAGCGCCAGGGCCTCCGTGATCACCTGGTTGACCACGCCGGTGGTGACGCGGCGCTGGGCTTCGCGGAAGGCGGCGTCCGCGGTCTCCAGGACCTTGGAAACGCGCTGGCCGGTCAGGGCGGAGGTGAAGACCATCTCGGCGTAGTCCACGTGGTGGAGCTTGTCCAGGATGTCCTTCTTGAAGGCCTCCATCGTGTAGTTGTCCTTGGCGACGAGGTCCCACTTGTTCACGACCAGCACGCAGGGCTTGCCGCCGT
>JAQBPE010000224.1 GCA_028287685.1 Cyanobacteria bacterium RYN_339
CCGCCGCGGAGCGCGGCTTCTGGCTGGCGGAGGGCGCCGACGGCTGGACAGCGCTGGCCGGCCGGGGGCGCGAGGGGCGGCCGCTGGCCTTCCAGCGCGAAGGCATCAGCCAGGGCATCGTGGACTGGGTGAACCAGCAGGCGGAGCCGCTGAGCCTGCTCGACGCCGGGGCGACGGAAGGGTGGCAGGCGCGCCAGAGCGTGCAGGCCCTGGGCTTGCGCACGGTGTGGTGCCTGCCGGCGGCGGGCGAGGTGGTCTACCTCGATACCACGGATCTTGCCCTGGCCGATCCGGAAGGCGTGCTGGCGCAGCTCATGGAGCTGCTGGCCTTTGCCGCTCCCTTGCTTGGGGTATGAGATCCCCAGCGAGGGAGCCATGGCCGTCCGCAAGCGCCAACAGGAAATCGTCTCCAGCCAAGAGATCCGTGCGGTATCGCCCCGGCGCCAGATTTCGGGGGCCCGCTATACCTTCGCGGCCGCCGTCACCGCGCCGAGCGCGCTGATCTTCGCCAGCTCCTACGCCTTGCACCCTTACGGCCCGGGGTTCTACGCCGTCGTGCTGGTGGCCCTGGCGGCGGGCTCGTTCTTCTACGAGCGCGCAGGCGGGCGATCGCCCCTGTTCCCGGCCGCGATGGCCCCCGGCACCGCCCTCGCGCTGCTCACCTTGATCGCCGGCCTGATCGTCATGCGCGTGCTGCACCAACACCTGGGCACACCCTTCGCCCCGGCGATCGCCCCGCTCGCCATCTACGTCGGCCTGCTCCTGGTGCCGACCGATTTCTTCGCGGAACCGGAGTTTTACACCGGCCTGCTCGAATTGCTGTTCGCGATCCTGGGCTCCGTTGCGTGAGTTTCGCCCCCATCGTCGGGGGGTACGAGCAAGCTACCGATGGACGATTCGACCGACGCCAGCCTGGACCTCCTGGTCACCGCCGCCGACCTCCGCCTGAGCAACGAGGAGGTCATCGCCACCCTCGAGCGCCTGGCGCGCATGTTCGAGCTGGCCTTGCCCGAGCACGCCGCGATCACGCGCGGCGGCTGGATCTTCTCCAAGGAGAAGCCCGTCGCGTCGCTCGCACTGGACTTCGGCGACGTCGGCTTCGAGCTGGCCCGCGAAGGCAAGGTGCACGTGCGCGCCACCGTGCAGAAGCGCGTGCGCGGCGTCGTGCTCAAGACGGACGAGATCCCGCTGGACGACTGGACGGCGCGCGTGGCCGCGGAGCTCAACCGCCTCGCGGGCCAGAACGCCCGTGCCCGCGCCGCCTTGCACCAGTTGACGCAGGGCTAGCGCGTGCCCTGGGGCTGGTTCGAATCCGAAGAAGACAAGCGGGCGAAGGCCAAGCAGGCGCGCACCGTCGAGCTGCTGAACCAGGGCAAGCTGCCGCCCCACGCCCTGCACCGGTTGAACGGCCTGAAGCGTCACCACGAGGCCACGGGCTTCTTCCTGGCCGATCTCAGCCCCTCCGAATTGCTGCTCTCGCAAGAGGCCGGCTACGAGTCGCTGGGCGTCGTCATGGGCACCGCCGTCTACAAGGTGGGCTGGAACCGGCAGCCCGGTTGGGTCTGGCCCGCGACCGGCGTCTCCGACGACCTCACGCGGGCCCACAACGAGGTGCGCCGGCTGGCCCTGGCGCGCCTGACGCACGAGGCCCAGGCCCTGGGCGCCCATGGCGTGATCGGCGTGCGCATCCAGATGCAGCGGCTCGACTGGGCCGGCGGCGTGCTGGAGTACATGGCCATCGGCACCGCCATCCGCATCCCGGGCCGGGCGACGGCGGCGGCGCCGTTCACCAGCAACCTCTCCGGCCAGGAATTCTGGGCCTTGCACCAGGCCGGCTACTGGCCGCGCGGGCTGGTCTACGGCATCTGCTGCTATTACGTCGCCGCCAGCTGGAACTCCCAGCGGCTGGAACGCGGCGGCTGGTTCTCGGCCGGCAACCAGGAAGTCACCCAGTTCACCGACGGCATGCAGGTGGCGCGCCGCCAGGCCATGGCGCAGCTGCGCACGCAGGGCGATCGGCTGGGGGCGGACTACGTGGTGGACGCCGAGGCCTGGTGCACCCCCGAGGGCATCGAGCGCTCCGAGAACGTCACCGATCTCTTGATCACCTTCTTCGCCAAGGGCACGGCGATCGCCCTTGAAGCCGAGCAGCCGCCCGCGCACCAGACCCGCCCGTTGACCTTCCTGGACCTCAACTCCGGCAAGCAGTCCACGCTCACGCCTCGCGAAATGGAATAGGAGCGCCCATGCCCACCCAAGATGACATTCCCGCCCACGCGCACCAGCGCCTGCGCGAGATGCGCGGCAAGGACGGCAAGCCGGGGCTGTTCACCAGCGACCTCTCCGTCAACGAGTTCCTGCTGGTCAAGGAAGCGGGCTTCGAGCCGATCGGCCTGGTGATGGGCTGCTCGATTTACCACATCGGCTACCAGCAGGCCAATTGGAGCAAGAACGAGGAGATGAAGGTCCTGACGCAGGCGATGTACCACGCCCGCGAGCTGGCCATGGAGCGCATGCAGGCAGAGGCCGCGGAGCTGGGGGCGGACGGCATCGTCGGCGTGCGGCTGGTGGTCAAGCCGCTGGAGTGGTCGGACTCGCTCGCCGAGTTCCTCGCGATCGGCACGGCCGTTTACCGCCCGGACCGTTCGACCGACTTCCGCACGCATGACGGCAAGCCCTTCACCTCCGACCTCTCCGGCCAGGACTTCTGGACCGTCTTGCAAGCAGGTTACCGGCCCGTGGGGATGGTCATGGGCAACTGCGTGTACCACGTGGCCCACCAGAGCTTCGGCCAATGGTTCAAGAACGCGGGCCAGAACGTGGAGATGACGAACTTCACCCAGGCGCTCTACGACGCGCGCGAGCTCGCCATGGAGCGCATGCAGCACGAGGCCCAGGAGCTCAAGGCCGAGGGCATCGTGGGCGTACAGATCAACGAACGCTCGTACCGCTGGAGCTCGCACGTGATAGAGTTCTTTACCGTCGGGACCGCCGTGGTCTCGATGCGCGCCGACCACCACATCCCGAAGCCCCAACTGGTGCTCTCGCTGGACGATTAGCCCGGAGATCCAACGCCGCATGATCCGCCGCTACTTCTTGCCCGTCCTGGCCGCCGCCGCGCTGGCCGGCTGCCCCTCGGCCCCCTCCCAGTCGGTCGGCTATGCCGGCGCCAACGCGCCCAGCCCTTCCGGCGCCCTGGGCGGCCTGATCGGCGACAGCGCTTCGCCCGAGGACGCCGCCGTGCGCGACACCTTGCTCAAGCCCACCAAGGTGGCCTTCCCGACGCGGGTCGGCATGCTGTTCTACGGCTACACGTCCGCCCTGAAGGCAGAGGACCAGGCCGCCCTGCTCGCCACCGTGCGCTCGGAGCTGGTGGCGACGGGCCTCGTGAAGACCGCGCTGCAGATCCCGCAGGCGCTGGTTGGCGGCTCGCCGAACCTGGCCTCGCTGCGCAAGCTGGCCGCGCGCTTCCAGGTGGACGTGCTGTTGCTGCTATCCGGCCAGTCCGGCGTCCAGCTCTCCGACGCCCAGCCCACCAGCTTCTTCGACAGCTTCGGCAACAAGGCCTGGTTCGAAGGCCGCGCCTCCGTGGACGGCCTGGCCGTGGACGTGTCGACCGGCCTGTTCTTCACCTCCTTCAAGGCCGCCGGCCAAAACGGCCCGGTGCAAGCCGATCGCAGCGTCGGCTTCGACGCCAGCACCTACCCGCTGGCCAAGCAGGCCGAGACCGCGGCGCTGCAAGGCGCCAAGCAACGCCTGGTGGAAGCCTTGACCGCCCTGAAGGCCAGCGAGGGCGCGAACTAATGCGTACCGCAGACTGGGCCATCGTCATCTTCTACGTCCTGCTGGTCACCGGCCTGGGCGTCTGGTTCGGCCGCCGCCAGAACAACATCGAGGACTACTTCCTGGGCGGCCACTCCATCCCCTGGTGGGCGGCGCTCATGAGCCTGATCGCCACCGAGATCAGCGCGGCCACCTTCCTGGGCGCTCCCGAGCAGGGCTACACGCACAACCTGACTTACTTGCAGTTCTCCGTGGGCACGATCGCGGCGCGCTTCGCGATCGCCTTCCTGTTCATCGGGGCCTACTACCGCTTCAAGGTCTACACCGTCTACGGCTACCTGCTGGCCCGCTTCGGGCTGGGCACGAACACCACCACGGCCTCCGTGTTCATGCTGGGGCGGCTCTTCGCCGACGGCGCGCGGTTGTTCATCGCCTCGCTCGCCATCCATGTCGCCACGGGGTTGCCGATCGCGCAATCGATCGTGATCCTGGCCTTCGCTGCCACCATCTACACGCTGTTCGGCGGCATCAAGGGCGTGATCTGGACGGAAGTGATCCAGGCCAGCGTGCTGATCGGCGGCTCGTTGATCCTCGTCAACAGCCTGCTGGGCCACATCCCGCTGGGGATCGGGCAAATCGTGCATGAGATCGACATGGCCGGCAAGTTCCAGGTCTTCGACTTCAACATGAGCAACTGGGCCGCCTTCTCGAATCCGTACAACGCGGTGCCGGCCATCATCGGCGGCTTCTTCCTGACCATGGCGACCCACGGCACGGACCAGGACATGGTCCAGCGCCTGCTCACGTGCAAGGAGAGCTCCGAAGGCAAGCGCTCGCTCTGGATGAGCGGCTTCATCGGGGTGGGCATCACGTGCATCTTCCTGTTCATCGGCCAGCTGCTGTTCGTCTACATCAACCACCTGGCGCCCACGGACAAGATGGCCATGCTGGCGACCCAGATGAAGGCGGAGGGCCACAACAACCAGCTGATCCTCCACTACATCGTCAACGTCTTGCCCGTCGGCGTGACGGGGCTGGTGCTGGCCTCCGTGATCGCGGCGGCGCTCTCCAGCCTGGGGTCGGGCATCAACGCCACCTCCTCCACCGTCATCACGGACCTCTACCAGCGCTACGTCCGCAAGGAGGCGGAACCCACGCACTACGTCAACGCCTCGCGCGTGGCGACCATCATCGTGGGCTGCATCGACGCCTCGATCGCGCTGGCAGTCTCGTACTTCTCGTCCACCCACGCCAGCGTGGACTTGCTGTCGATCGCGCTGGGCGTCATGACCTTCTTCTACGGCGGCCTGCTGGGCATCTTCCTGGTGGCCATCTTCAGCAAGACGCGCGGCAACACCGTCACGAACGTGGCGGGCGTGGTCTGCAGCATCCTCGCCGTGGTCTACCTCAAGAACTTCACGACGATCGCCTGGCCCTGGAACATCGTGATCGGCACCTTCATCACGATCGGCATCTCGCTGCTGGGCCGGACGCCGGCGGCCATCCAGGCCAGCTTCGCGAAAGAAGACGCCGCCAGCTACGCGGCCTAGGCGGCAGCGGCTCAGTTAGGCGCTTTGGGCACCATACGCGTGCGGCCGGCCTCTTCGGTGGGCGGCTTCACGAAGTTGAAGCGCGCCGCGAGCTCCGCCATGATCGAGGCCTCCGGGATCTCCGTGCCGCTCAACATGGCGTTCGTGAGGTCGGCGTCCTTGAGGTTGGCCTCGCCCAGGTAGCACTCCGTCAGGTTGGCCTCGCGCAAGCTGGCGCCCGTGAGGTTGGCCTTGCCCAGGTTGGCGCGCACCAGCACGGCCTTCTTCAAGTTGGCGCGGGTCAGGTCGGCGCCCTTGAGGTCCGCCTCGCCCAGCATCGCGCCCACCATCTCCGCGTTCGTGAAGTTGGCGCGGCGCAACTGCGCGCGCTGGAGGTCGGCCCGCGACAGGTTGGCCCGGTCGAAGTTCGCGCCGGACAGGCGCGCGTGGTTGATCTTGGCCCCCACCAGCTTGGCCGCGCTCAGGTTGGCGCGCACCATGCTGGCATGGTGGAGGTTGGCGGTGCTGAGGTCGACGCGGCTCAGGTTGGCCTCGTCCAGGATCGCGCGGTAGAAGTTCGTGTTTTCGAGGTGGGTGCGCACGATGTCGCGGCCCAGGTTCGACGCGGAGAGCATCGCGCCGGTGAGGTCCGCGCGCGAGAGGTCGGCGTCGCTCAAGTTGGCGAACGTCAGGGTCGCGTTGCCCAGGTCCGCCCAGACCAGGCGCGCGTTCATGAAGTTCACGTTCCGGAGCATCGCGTCCGCCAGGTTGGCGCCACTGAAGTCGGCATAGGCCGCGTTGACACCCGTGAGGTCGGCCCCGCGCAGCGTCGCGCCGGCCAGGTGGGCGTTCTGCAGCGTCGCGTTCTTCAAGTTGGCTTCGGACAGGTCCGCGCCGCCCAGGAACGCCCCGGCCAGGTCGGCGCCCGCCAGGTTGGTGCGCGCCATGATCGTGCGGCTGAGGTTGGCGCCGCGCAGGATCGCGCCGCCCAGGTCCACGTCGCTGAGGTCGAAGCCGGACAGGTCCACCCATGTGAGGTTCGCGTCACGGAGGTTCGCCCCGCGCAGGTTGGCGTTGTGGAGATTGGCGTCCTGGAGGTTGGCTTTATGCAGGACCGCACGGCCCAGGTTCGCGCCCGTGAGGTCCGCGCCGCCCAGGAAGGCGCCCGTCAGGTTGGCCTCCGACATGTTGGCCCAGTCCAGGTCGGCGGCGCCCAGCTGCGCGTCCGTCAGGTCCGCGCCGCGCATGTCGGCCTTGTGCAAGAACGAGGCCTGGAAGTTCACGCCGCGCAGCCGCGCGCCGGCCAGCACCACGCCGCTCATGTCCCGCTCGCCCAGGTTGGCCTCGACCAGGGGCGCGCCCGCCGCCAGCGCCGCCTCGACCGTCTCGCGCCACGAGTTGGACGCGGAGTCGTGCTCGAAGAGCAGCCGGTCGTGGGCGTTGCGCTTGTAGATGGCGAGCTTCATTGCCCTTCTCATACCCACCCGGCAAGAATTGGGGCCGCGGCCCGATAAGGACATATGCCCTGCCGGTCGCCCATGTCTTGCCTGCTCCTGGCCCTCGCCGCCTCCGGCTGCGGCCACCCGCTCGCGGCGCTGGACACCGCCCCGGTGGCCGGCCTGGCGGCCCCGCAGCTGGCCCTGGGCGTGCGCGCGCTCGGCACGGCCAGCATCGCGTTGAAGCCCACCGGGCTCCTGGCGCCGGGCTTCTGGGCGCCGGGCGCGCTCACGAGCTTCTGGGAGCGCCTTGCCACGGCCACCGAGGACCTGACGGCCAGCGGTCAATGGCACGCGGCCTACGCCGACCTGGCCCCCTACCATGCCACCCTGGTGGACGCGCCGCGCGAGCAGTACGACCCGCTGGGCTTCCTGCCGGACCTGGGGCTTCCCGTCGCCCCGCGCGCCACGGGGCGCGACGACGTGGCGCTGTTCAAGGCCTGGAAGCTGACGACCTACAAGCCCAACCCGCTTTACTTCCCCGGCCCGGATGGTGCCAAGCAGAAGATCCAGGCCGCACTGCTCGCCGGCGTGAAGCTCTCGCCGGGGGCGATCAAGGGCCTGGACCATGTGCTCGAGCGCACCTTGATCCGCAGCATGGAGAAGGTGGATACGCTCGATCCCAACCCCTATGGCCGGGTCGAGGACATCGTGCCAGGGCCGCAGCTGGCGATCGCCCCGCCCGCCCGCTACGCCGGCGTGGCCGTGCGCCGCCGCCGGCAGTTCGCCTGGGACTCGGGCTTCCATTACGGCGGCCCGCAGCCCACCGACGGGCGCCCGGAAGAGAAGTTCGGCACCTACGAGATCGCCCAGGCGCTGGGCTTCTCCGCGACCCAGGCCGCGCGCATCGCGGGCGAGGATCTGGGCGTAGACGCGCAGACCACCCACTACCTGGGCCCGGACGGCAAGCCGCGCAAGACCTCCAGCGGCACCGGCGGCGCCAATGGCGACCTGCACTGGCACTACAACCGCGCCGCCGCGGGCAAGGAAGACACCCGCATCGCCGGTGCCCGCGTCCACCTGGGCCGGGCGGAAACCTTCGCGCGCGCCGGCCGCTTCGACTCCGCGGAACGCGAGCTGGGCATCGGCCTGCACGGGTTGCAGGACATGACGGCCCACGCGCAGATCACGCCGCTTTGCCACGTGCTGTTGGGCGAGTTCCCTGACATCCAGGCCAACAACCCGGTGGGCGTCTTCGAGGCCGCCCTGATCACGGAAGGCTACCTCGCGAAGTACCTCGACGCCGTGGTGCCCGCCGCCGCCAGGCCCGCCCCGGGCGCCGGCGAGCAGGTGCAAGGGGACGCCACGGGGCCAGACAAGCAGCGGCTGCGGGGGGCGATCGCCACCTTCCCGGCCGCGCTGCGCGCCAGCCTCACGCAAGGCGGCGTGAGCTTCTTCCTGGCCGCCCCCGGCACCACGCCGCTGGCCGCCGGCTTCGGCACGGACCTCGACGGCGACGGCGTCATCTCGCCCGGCAAGTGGGTGGACCGCGATCAAGACGGCAAGCAGGGCGCGGGCGAGGTGGAGAGCCAGCTGCCGGACGGCCGCGACTGGGCCGGCCTACCGGCCGCCTACGACGCGGACGCGCGCCGCGTTTACCTTTCCGCCACCTTGCTGGACGCGCTGGACGCGCCGCTGCAGCACGAGCTGGCCCACGTGCTCGACGACCTGTGGAGCACCGACCCCCGCTGGCAGGCCGCTCGCAGCCACCAATTCCGCCTGGCGCGCCGCGCCGGCGCCGTCACCTTCGCCGACGAGGACGTCGCGGAGTACGTGGCCAGGCTGCTCACGACCCCTTGATCCTTGACGCACGGGCAGGTGGGCAACCACCTGCCCTTTTTCTATGGGAACTTTTTTCCGCTCCCTCGTCGTCATGCAAGCACAGGAGGTTGTCGCATGAACCAACCAAGCGCACCCGTCGTTACCCCCCGCCAGCACTTGCCAAGAGCAATTGCGATGGCGGCACCCCCCGAGTAAAGGAGCCACACCATGCAATTCACCCACCTCGTACCCGTGACCCTGGAGGCCGAGCGCACGCTCGCCGCGGCTTACCAGGCCGCCATGCAGGACGAGCTCTCGCACATGCAGCTGGACGTCGAGGACCGGGTCGACCCGGCCCTGCAGGTCTTGCAGCTGTTCGTGCGCGTGCACGCCGCCTGGCAGGAGCCGGCCACCCGGCTGGTCGTGATCGGGCTCGACGCCCCCCAGGCGTTGGTCCCCGCCCATGATTGAAACCTGAAACCCCCCGCCGGAAGCCCGGCGGGGGGTTTTGGTTTCGGAGCTTAGAGCTTGGAGCCGTCGGAGTACGACACGCTGACCTTGCCAGGGGCGGACTTGCCGGCGCCGGTGCCGTGCACCTTGACCGTGATCTTGTAGGCGTTCGGCGGGGTGTTCTTGGTGAGCAGCTCCGCCACGCGGTTCGCCCGCTTGCGCGAGAGGTTCAAGGCATCCTTCTCGGCACCCACCCAGCTCTCCACGGTGAACTGGCCACTGGCGCCCTTCATCTTGCTGGAGAAGGCCCACAGCCGCTCCACTTCGGAAGCAGAGACCCAGTAGCTGCCACGTTGGAACGCCACGGCGGTGCTGGCCGACGGAGCGGACGCCTTGGCGCCGGCCGCAACGGCCGCGACGGCGGCCTTCGGTACCGGCTTGACCGGCTTCTTGGGCAGGGGCTTGGCCATCGCCTTGGGCGCCGGCGGCACGACGGCGACCTTGGCGGGCTTCTTCGGCGCGGGCTTGAACTCGGGATCCGCTGCCTTCGGCTCGTCGGCCGGCTTGGCGGCGACAGCAGCAGCAACGGCGGCAGGCTTGTGCGGCTTGCCGGCATGCGGCCGGGGCTTGGCCGGATCCGGCGCGGGCGCGGCGTCATCCGCGGGCTTGGCCGCGACGTCACCGGGCTTGCCGGCGGCGTGGGGAGGCTTCTTGGCGTGCGGCTTGGCCACCACGGGATCGGGCGCGGGCTCGGCCGGGGCGTCAGAACCCGTCAGCGTGGACATGATCGTGCCCGGCATGTCGCCGAAGACCTCGGGCGCCATGAAGTACGTGCCGCCGAAGGCCACCACCAGGGCGCCGATCCCGCCGAGCACATACATGCGCATCTTGGACCCGTCCTTCTTCGGCTCACCGGCCTTGGCCGGTTCCGGGAAGTTCTCCTCCTCCAAGTCGGCGTCGTCTTCGTACTGTTCTTCGTAGTGCTGGTTGGCTGCCGGCTTCCCGGCCGGGGGCGGATCCTGGTCCTGGTAGTCCAGATCCTGGAAGAGCGGCTCGTTCTTGAACGCCTGCTCGTAGCCTTCTACGTTGAATTCCTCTTCGTGGTTCATGCTCGCCTCGTGGGTCGGGTCCGGAGCCCCTACTGGCTCCCACCGCCATATACCCCGGTGGCGGCACCTGCGCACAAACGGCATTGTGCAAGCTAGCATGGCACCGAAAGGCCCATGGATGTTACACTGTTAGAACACAGCGCGCCATTGGGGCTCGCGTATTGCAAGGAGATCCATGATCCTCACGTCCAGATCCACGCCCATCGTCACTATCATGCCGTTGATGCAGGCCCGTCAGGCCGCTTCCGCCATGTGTGTGCTCTGCGAGCAGGTGACCTTGGTCCCGCTGCCGTGGCAAGACGGCGCGTCGGCCTGCTGCCGCCACTGCTTCCGCTCGCAGCGCAGGCGCTCCGCGGGGTAAAATCCGCGCGGAGGTCCGCGTGGAAGGCAAACCAAACACCCACCGCCTGTATTTACATGTCATCGCGGCGATCGCCCTCGGCGTCGTCGTCGGTTTCCTGTTCCCGTCCTTCGGGGCGCAGCTCAAGCCGCTGGGCGATGGCTTCATCAAGCTGATCAAGATGCTGATCGCGCCGATCGTGTTCACCACGGTCGTAGCCGGCATCGCCGGCATGGGCGACATGCGCCGGGTGGGAAGAGTAGGCCTCAAGGCGCTGCTCTACTTCGAGGGCGTTACCACGCTGGCCTTGGGCATTGGCCTGGGGATGGCGTTCCTGATCAGGCCGGGCGCCGGCATGAAGGTCGATCCGGCCACGCTGGACGCCTCGGCGGTCGCGACCTACGCCTCCAAGGCCCAACACCTGGATGCCGTCGACTTCTGCCTGAACGTGATCCCGGACTCGCTGGTGGGCGCCTTCGCCCAGGGCGAGATCTTACAAGTGTTGCTCGTCGCGATCCTGTTCGGCATCGCGCTGGCGCACCTGGGCGAACGCGGCCAGGCCTTGAAGGGCCTCGTCGATCAGGTCGGCGCCGCGCTCTTCGCCATGGTCGGCATGATCATGCGCCTGGCGCCGATCGGGGCTTTCGGCGCGATGGCCTTCACGATCGGCAAGTACGGCGTGGCGAGCCTGGCGTCGCTGGGGCTGCTGCTGACCAGCGTTTACGCCACCTGCCTGCTGTTCGTCTTCTGCGTCCTGGGCGGCATTTGCTGGCTGCTCGGGCTCTCGATCTTCCGCCTGCTGGCCTACTTCCGCGATGAGCTGCTGATCGTGCTGGGCACCAGTTCCAGCGAGTCGGTGCTGCCGCGCCTGATGATCAAGCTGGAGGCGCTGGGGTGCGAGCGCTCCGTGGTGGGCCTCGTGATCCCCACGGGCTACTCGTTCAACCTGGACGGCACCTCGATCTACCTCACGATGGCCGCGATCTTCCTGGCCCAGGCCACCGGCACGCCGCTCTCGGGCTGGCAGCTGGCGGAGCTCCTGGGCGTGCTGATGCTGACCTCGAAGGGGGCCGCGGCCGTCACGGGCGGCGGCTTCATCACGCTCGCGGCCACGCTGGCGGCCCTGCACACCTTGCCCGTGGCCTCGCTGGCGCTGCTGTTGGGCATCGATCGCTTCATGTCGGAGGCGCGCGCGCTCACGAACATGGTCGGCAACGTGGTCGCCACCTTGGTGGTGGCGCGCTGGGAAGGGCACCTGGACCTGGACCAGGCGCGGGCCCAGCTGGACGGCTCAGCCGCCCGCGCGCAGGCCTAGCATCAACGAGTCGCGCACCTTGGCGTAGAGCGGCGCCGGCGCCTCGTGGCCAACCTCCAGCGTCACGATCGGGATGCCCATGCCGTAGGCGGCCTGTTGGCCAAGCGAACCCGGCGTGGGGTAGCCGATGTCCGGCAACAGCTTGTAGCCGTTGCGCCGCGCCATCTCGCGCGCGATCGTCGCGGCCGCCGGGCCGTCGTAGTTGTTGCAGCGCATGTCGGCGTGGAAGGACACGATCAACGATGGGCGCTCGCGGTCGATCAGCGCCAGCAGCAGGCGGCTCTCCGGCTCGCTGAGCGGGAACGGCCCGCCGAACGTCCGGCCCGTGGCGCTGGGCGCCCAGCGCATGGGGAAGTTGCGGTTCAGGTCCACGCCGCGGGCGTTGCCGCGCGAACGCTTGGCCTTGCCGTCCGGGTTGGCCACCGGCACCGCCAACAGCCGGTTGCCCGCCAACAGGTCGGGCTTGGCCTCCAAGTCCTTCAGGAGCCGCGCGATCACGTCCTCGCCCTGCGGCTCGTCGCCGTGGATCGTGCCGATCAACAACAGCGTGCGCGGCCCGTCGCCCAGCGTGGCGATCGGGATGGGGCGCCCCTGGGCGGAGTGGCCCAGCAGCGACCAGGCCGTGCTCGGCCGGGTGGCAGGCATGGTCTGGATCGGGATCGTCGGCGGGGCGAAGAGCGCCACCACGGCGGGCTGCCCGGACCGGCGGGCCAGCTCGTCGGCGCTTGCGCCGCCCGGCGGCCGGGCGAACGGATCGGCGCCACGGGCCAGCAAGGCCTGCACGCAGGCCAAGTAACCCATCCGCGCGGCCCAATCCAGCGCGGAGTAGCCATGCTTCTCGCGAGCGTCCAGCCGCGCGCCGGCGGCCAGCAGCGCCGTCAGCACCGCCGCGTGGCCTTGCTGCGCGGCCCAGAGCAGCGGGGTGTAGCCGTTGGCGTCGGCCAGATCCGTGCGGGCGTGGTGGGCCAGCAAGGCGTTGACCAGGGGCAGGCGGCCCTGCTGGGCGGCCCAGATCAGCGCGGTGTAGCCACGGGCGTCCTGCGTGTCGATCGCGGCGCCCTCGGCCAGCAGCGCTTCAACGCGCTGAAGATCGCCGTTGGCGGCGGCACGTTGGAGGTCGTCCGGGCCCGTGGCACCGGCGGGGGCAGCCAACAGGCTCCAGGCCAGGCAGGTGGCCAGCAGCCGGTGGGCGCGCATCGAGAGGCTAGGCGTGCGCGGTGAGCACGCCGAACTTGATGAAGTCCTTGCCCGTGCGGAAAGTCTGATACCAGCCGTAGACCCAGGTCCAGGCTTGCTCCAAGGTCGCGCTGTCGAAGCCGAAGGCGCCGATGATCTCGTCGAGCAGCGACTGCTCGTCTTCGCCCAGGTCGCCGTCCGCGAGGGCCAACAGCATCAGCTCGACCATGGCGATGCGGCGCGAGTCTTCGCTGCGGAAGGCTTCGCACTCCACGTGGATGTCGACTTCCTCGTCCAGATCCGGCTCGCCGATGCCCATCTCGGCCAAGGCGGCGTAGTACAGCTTCTCCTCGTGCTCGTCGATGCCCGTGAACGCGATCATCTTGAAGGCGAGGCGGGAGAAGGCGATCTTCTCGAAGTCTTCGAGGAGGTCCAGGTACATGGGAGTTGCCTCTTGGGATCTGGCGCACACGCGCTACAATGGCGTCTTACCCCTTCTGCGGCCCGCCTTAACAGGCAGGCAACATAGGTAGGGTACGCTAGGCTCGAGTGTCTTCGAGCGCAGGAAAGGCAACCGAGCCATGCCCCAGACCCGCTTCCACCCCGCCGACGCCGCCCCGGGCAAGCTGATCATGGTGCTGCACGGGCGCGGCGACAGCATGGACGGCTTCACTTGGCTGCCCGAGGCCCTGGCGCTGCCCGGCGTGGCCTACATGTTCGTGAACGCGCCGGACGATTACTTCGGCGGGTACTCCTGGTATGACCTGCCGCCCGACCAAGGGCCGGGCATCCTGCGCAGCCGCGCGTTGCTGGCCGGGTTGCTGGACGACCTGGTGGGGCGTGGCTGGAAGTCGGAGGACGTGGCGATCTTCGGGTTTTCGCAGGGCTGCCTGATGGCGATCGACGTGGGGGCGCGGTATCCGCGGCGGTTGGCCGGCGTCTGCGGGATCAGCGGGTACGTCTTCTTCGCGGACGAGTTGCAGACGGAGACGGCCGCCCATGCCAGGGAGATGCCCTGGTGGGTTTCCGCCGGGACGCAGGACCACGTGGTGCCGTATGCCCTGACGGCGGAAGGCGTGGAGGCGATGCGTGACGCGGGGTTGGCGGTGGAGTGGCACGCCTACCAGAAGGGCCACACGATCGACCCGGAGCGGGAGCTGCCGGACGTGCGGACCTGGTTGGCCAAAGTGCTGGCCTAGCGATCCATCATCTTCCAGATTTCCGGATTCCGTGACGGCGCCGCCTTGCTGGCGATCGGCAAGCTGAAGGCGATGTAGTTGCCTTCCAACACGCGCTGGCGCTCCGGCGGCGCCAGGAAGCGCTGGCGCTGATCCGCGTCCAACGTGTCGGCCAGGGCCTGCAGGCGCTCCCCGGCCTGGGCCGCGACCAGCGAGGATTCCGCGGCGTAGGGCTTGGCGGCCGCCAGCCCGAAGGCCGCGAAGGCCGCCAACAGGGCGTAGCCCTGCGCTTCGGCCAGCGCCGCCATGGCTTCGAAGCGTGCCGCCGCGTCGCCGGTGCCGGTGGCCAGCGCCACCTCGCCCAGCAGGCCCTCCAGCTCCGCTTGCAGGTACTTCAACCCCAAGCTGCTGGCCAGCGCCAACGCGGCCTCGCCATGGGTCCTGGCGCCGTCCCAGGCCCCCGTGCGCATGGCCAGCCAGGCCTTGTGCTTGAGCACGCGTGCCTGGGTGCCGCGAACGAGCCCCAGCGTCACGATCGAATGGGCCGCTTCCAGGTACTCGTGCGCGCCGTCGAAGTCGCCCTGGCGGCCGAAGATTTCGGCCAACAACACGTACAGCCGGGCCTGGGGCTCGAGATTGCCCGTCTCGCGCATCAGCCGCTGCAGCCGCTCGCCGGCCTCCGCGGCCTCGTCGAGTTGGCCCAGCAACACCAGGATCTCCGCACGGTACTGCTGGATCCGGATCTCCATCACCTTGTGGTTCAGCTCGCTCGCCAGGTCGATGGCCACGTGCATCAGCGCCTTGGCCTCGCCGAACTGGCCCAAATGCGCCTGCGCGAAGGCCTCCATGGCCACGCCCGTGCCCATCTGGTACGTACTCTGCACGTTCAAGGCTTCCTGCGCGCCCGACCGGGCCAGCTCGACGGCCTCCCGGAAGTCGCCCAGCTCCAGCGCGTTGGAGGCCAACCCGATCTGCAAGGCGCAGATTTCCGGGTGGTTGCCCACCGTGCGAGCTACATCTAATGCCAGGGCATAGGCCTCGCGGGTGGCGGTATAGTCGCCCAGCTTGGCCTGCGATTGGCCCAGCATCGAGTAGGACGTGATCACGCCCTGCTTGTCGCCCACGTCGGCCAGCAACACGACGGCCTCGTTCAGGCAGGCCATGCCCTCGCCCAGCTTCGCCGAGTCGGTGGCGACGTACATGTAGCCGATGTTGGCGAGCGCCTCGCCCAGGCTGGCGCGATCGCCCGTGGCGCGTGCCAGCTCCAGGGCTTCGGCGAGGTCGGCGATCGCGTCCGCCTCGCGACCCATGTAGTAGCGCGTCCGCGCGTTGACCAGCAGGCACCGGGCCGAACCGACGGGGTCGCCGGCGCCCAGCGAGACGCGCGCGCCCCGAACGCCATGCTCCAGCGCCAATTGCAGCTCGTCGAGCCCCTGGTAGATCTTCGCCTGGTTGGTCAGCAGGCGGCCCAACAGGAAGCGATCGCCCAGCGCTTCCGCAAGGCCGATCGCCTCGTCGTAGCGCTCGCGGGCAGCCTCCACGCGCCCCGTGCGGTGCAGCACGTCGCCCAGGCACCGCAGGAAGTTCAGCTGGCCGGGCATCTGCGCCGGATCGTCGGGGTCGAGCAGCGCCAGGCCGGCCGTCAGGTAGGTCTCCGCGGGCCCGTTGGCGAACAGGTCCAGGTAGCGCATGCCGGTGGCGAGGCCGTACGAGATGATCTTCTCCACCTGCCCCGCGTGCAGGTACTGGTCCGTGATGGCCGTCAGCGTCTCCAGCGGCAGGTCGGCGGGATCGGCGGCGTTGGCTTCGCGCTCGAGTGCCCGGCCGACGGCCGCGTGCAGCTCGCGCTTGTCGACGTCGGCGATGCCGGCGTAGACCAGGACCTGGAATTGGTCCTGCGCGAAGCGGTAGCGGCCCTCCTCGTCTTGGACCAGGATCTGTTGCTGGGCCAGCTGGCCCAGCGCCTGGAACAGCTCGTCATCGGTGGTGCCGGCGACCTCTTTCATCAGCGCCAGCGTGAAGCCGTAGCCGAAGATCGCGGCCACGCGCGCCACGCGCTGGGCACCCAGTGGCAAGGCGGAGATCTTGCTGGCCAACAGGGCGCGCAGGCCGCGCGGCAGGCTGTCGGAGGCCAGATCGCCCTTGGCCGACCACTGGCCTTGTTCCTTCACCAGCACGCCGATCGCCACCAGGTGCTCCAGCAGCATCTCGACCTGGTAAGGGTTGCCCTCCGCCATCTCGATCAGCGGCTGAACGAACGGCGCCTCCAGCTCCGGGGCGCCCAACATGGACGCGATCATGCGCTTCACGCCGGCCGCGGCGAGCGGCTGCAGCGCGATCGAGGCGATCTTGATGGGCGCGCCCTCCGGGGGCGGTTGGCGCGAGGCCACCAGCGCCAGGAGGGGCGCCTCGCCCATGGCGCGCATGATCTGGTCGAAGCAGTCCCGGCTGAGCGGATCCGCCCACTGCCAGTCCTCCAGCATCAGCACCACGCCACGCTTGCGGGCGAGCGCGATCAGCAATTCCATGATGGTGGTTTGCAGACGCAGCTTCTCGTTGCTGGCCGGCTCCAGCGCGGGCGCCGGGGCGAAGCCCAGCTCCGGCAACAGCTTGACCAGCACCGGGCCGTTGCGCTCGAAGACGTCGGCGATCGACTCCTTGAAGGCCGGCAACAGGCCACGCAGCACGGCCAGGAACGGGCCATAGGGCGTCTGGGCGAACTCGTGGCAGTGGCCCACGGCGAAGGGCAGGTTCTCCAGCTGGACGTTGAAGCCGAACTCCTTGAACAGCCGGCTCTTGCCGCTGCCGGCCGGCCCGCCTAGCCAGACCACCCCGCCGGCCTTGCCGGTGACAATGCGGGCCAGGTGCACGAAGAGCTTCGCCATCTCCTGGGCCCGGCCCATCAGCGGCGAGGTCAGCAGGCCGCCGCCGGAATGGCTCGCGTCGCCCATGCCCAGGGCTTCCAGCACCTCGTCGGCCGACTGGTAGCGGTCGATCGGGTCCTTGGCCATCAACTTGACGACGATCGCCTCGTGGCGGGGGTCCACGGCCTTGTTGACCATGCGCGGGGGCACGGGGCGATCGCCCAGGTGGGCGCGCAGGATGTCACCCGGGCGGTCCTTCGGGAAGGGCACGCGGCCGGTCAGCAGCTCGTAGGCCAGGCAGCCCACGGAGTAGAGGTCGGCGCGCCGGTCGATCAGGCCGCGCTTGATCATCTCCGGCGCCATGTACGCCAGCGTGCCCTTGATCGGGCCGTCCGTGCGGCCCGCGTACTCCATCAGGCCGTAGTCCATCAGCTTGACCACGCCGTCCGGCCGCACGCGCACGTTGGCGGCCTTGAGGTCGCAGTGTACGAAGCCGCGGCTGTGGATGTAGCCCAGGGCGTGCAGGATCTGCGAGAGCACGGCCTCGAAGCGCTCGCCGTTGATCGGCAGCAGCTCGTCCAACCCCTGGCCGGGCACCACTTCCATGGTGAGGTAGGGTTGGCCGTCCGGCAGCGTGCCGTAGTCTGCCACCTCGCAGCAGTTCTGGTGCCGCAGCTGGGTCATCAGGCGGAACTCCTGGATGAACTCCAGGACGGAGCGGTCCGCGTGGGCGATATGCTTGGAAATGACCTTCAGGGCCACGGTCTGGCCGGTGGTGGTGTCCTTCACCAGCCAGACCTGACCCATCGCCCCCTCGCCGAGGGAGCGTTCGATCAGGTACCGATTTGCGAGGATGTCGCCTACCAAGTCATTCTCCACAGACGGGGCCTCCGTCGAGTACCTCTTACCCCAGCGCGCGGGGCAGCACCACGATCGCCTCGTCGGGTGGCTTTCCGCCAAGCGTTAGCCCCGCCTCGGCGGCGGGTTTAAAGAGGACGTGGCACCTAATTGGCTAGAACGATGGCTGGACGGTTCGAGCGGCATCGGCCGGTCTGTGGACGCGGCGCGCAAGCGGCTGGCGGCCTTGGAGCGCCCCCGCGTGGCCGTGGCCGCCGCCGACGAGGAAGCCCGCGTGGCCGTCGCCGATGCGTTGGACCCCATCGCCCCAGGCCTGCGCTGCGAGCGGCTGGCGAGCGCCGAAGAGCTGGAGCTTGCCCTGGCGCGCGAGCCCTTGGACCTGGTGGTGCTGGATCTGGGCCTGGCCGGAGCGGACCCGTTGGGCCCCTCCTTTGCCGCCGTGCTGGCGGAGCTGGAGGCCGCGAGCCCACGCCCCGCGATCGTCGTGACGCACCACGGCGCGC
Organism: Cyanobacteria bacterium RYN_339; assembly: GCA_028287685.1. Lineage (GTDB taxonomy): Bacteria > Cyanobacteriota > Sericytochromatia > S15B-MN24 > JAQBPE01 > JAQBPE01. The sequence goes on from JAQBPE010000224.1 coordinate 18,363, forward strand.
TGGCCTCGGCCAACCGGCAGGCGCTGGAGCGCCACGAGCGCGTGCGCGGCGTGGTCGCCCTGGACGAGAATGACCGCGTGGTCAAGCTCATAGAGGCCTGCGCCGGGGCCCTGACCTGGACGGCCGAGCGGCGCGCCGCCGCCGCTGCCCGCTTCGCCGAGGGGGATCCGTGCGGGGCCTACCGTAGCGGCGACCTGGCCGGCCCGGCGCGCGAGGGGCTGCAAGCTGCGATCGAGGCGGCGCTGCCGAGCCTGAAGGACGCCGATGCCCTGGAGGCCCTGCGGGTGGCGATCGCCGACCGCTATGACCAGCTGGACGAGGTGGGCGTGGTCTACCACGCCACCACCCTGCGCGACCGCTTCCCCGCCCATGCCGGCGAAGCCGGCGCCTGGCTGGAGCGCGCGGAGGGGCTGATCGGCCGGGTCTATGGGCTGGTCGATCTCGAGCTGGAGGCCGCGCTGGTGCAGCGCCGCCTGGGCAACTTCCCCCGCGTGCTGGAAGCCTGCGTGGCCGTCAAGGCACGGCTGGGCAGCGTTTACCCGGCCTACGCCCTGGAGGCCGAGGCGCTGCGCATGCTGGGCAGGTTGGACGAGGCGATCGAGGTCTACCACCAGCTCGCCGAGCTCTCGCTCCGCAACGGCGAGGTAGAGCGCTTCTACCAGGTCCTGCGCACGATCGCGGCGTTGGATCCGGACGGCGCCCAGGCCGCCCGCGTGGGGGCCGCCCGCTCGCGCGCCCAGAAGCTGGAAGACGAACATGCAGACCCCGCGCGGATCCCGCGCTACCCCGCGCTGCGCGTCTGTTCCCACGGCTTGTGCCAGGAGGCGGCCGAGGCGAGCGGCGGCTTCTTCGCCGTGGACGCGACGCTGGACGGCCGCTGCGACATCTGCGACCTGGGCTTGCTGCGCGCCGAGGACCGGCAGGTGCTGGCCGGCCTGACGGTGGCCGTGATCGGCGGCCGGCTGCCGGCAGCCTACGAGCGCGCCTTGTACGAGCTGGGCGCCCGCGAGGTGCGGGTCCACGCGGACGCGGAAGACGCCCAGGGCGTGCCGGCCCTGATCCAGGGGGCCGACGGCGTGGTGCTCGTGACGGGCTCCTGCGCCCACGGCGTGACCGTGCGGGCGGAGCGCGAGCTGGCACGCCATCCCCGCCCCTATGTGCGGGTGCACTTCTACGGCGCGAAGCAGGTCGCGCGCGCCGCGGCCCTGGACCTGGCGCCGCGCCTGCGCGCGGCTGCCGTCACGTGACGACCGCTTCACGGGTATAAAACCTGCCAGGGGATCGTGATGACCACTTGCCCGGAATGCCGTCTCAGCGCGCCGCGGGACGCGCGGCGCTGCCCCAACTGCCAGGCGTCCTTGTTGGCGCCGGTATTGGGCGAAGGTTTGGCCATTCCCGGCGACGGCCTGGCGCCGGCCATGTTCGAGGGCCGGCGCGTCGTGCCTGCCGACGACCTGCTGGCGATCCTGCGCGAGGCGCCGGAAGGCACGGAGCTGCAGCTGACGGAGGGCACCTTCCTGCTGCGCGATGCCGTGACGCTGAACCGCCGCATCGTGATCAACGGCGCCGGCCGCGAGCGCACGCTTATCGTCGGACGTGGCGCGGAGTTCACGCTGCGGGCGACCGCGCCGGGCGGCGTCACGCTGCGGAACCTGGCCGTTGGGCACGAGGGCAACGTGGCCGCCGACGCCATGTGGGTCGAGGCCGGCCATGTGGAGCTGGCGGATTGCCGCTTCCGCGGCTCGCGCGGCCATGGGCTGCGGCTGACGGGCGACGCCCATGGCACGATCCGCCGCTGCGAGTTCCTGGACAACTTCCGCGCCGGCCTCCAGATCGGCGGGCAGGCCAGCCCGTCCGTCGAGCAATGTACCGCCCGCGGCAACCGCGGCGAGGGCATCTGCGTGCGCGAGACGGCCCGTCCCGTCCTGCGTGACAACCGCGCCGTCGTGAACTACCAGGCCGGCATCGCCTTCTACGATGGCGCCGGTGGCTCGGCGCGCGACAACTTGTGCGCCCAGAACGGGCTGAGTGGGCTGGCGCTCTTCAACCACGCCGCCCCGGAGCTCACGGGCAACACGCTGCGCGCCAACAACCGCTCCGGGCTGGCATACTGGAACCAGGCCGCCGGCACCGCCAGCGAGAACGTGTGCGAGGACAACCTCCAGGACGGCATCGAGGTGCACGACGGCGCGAAGCCGCACGTCTTGCGCAACGTCGCGCGGCGCAACCAGGGCTCGGGCGTGGCCTTCTCCGGCCGCGCGGGCGGCATGGCGCTCCAGAACCGCTGCGAAGGCAACACCGGCCACGGCCTGGCCCAGCGCGACCAGGCGGCGCCGACTGTCGCCGGCAACGTCTTCGAGGGCAACCGCCAGGGCCCGGCCTCGCCGTCGCGGCTGGCCGCCCTGTGAGGCAACGGGCGCTCTGTCTGACGCTGGCCGTGGCGCTGGCCGGCTGCACGCTGGGCAAGCCCACGGCGCCCGCGCGCACGGCCAAGCCGGTCTCGACGGCGGCGTCCGCCCCGGTAGTGCCGGTGGTGCCGGCGGCCGTGTTGAAGCCGCGCATCGTCCCCCAGGTCGGCGAGCCCACCACGTTGACGGGCAAGGTGAAGATCATCTCGGATAACGGCGCCGGGATCATCAGCGACAATGGCGGCGGCATCATCAGCGACAACGGCGCGGGCATCATCTCCAACAACGGCAGCGGCCTGGTCTCGAACAACGGTGGTGGCCTGACCTCCAAGGTGAAGCGCACCCTGTTGGCGGCGCCCAAGGAGCTGCTGCTGGCCGACGCCGTGCTCCACCTCCACGATGCCACGGGTGCCACCCTGGTGGACGAAGCCGGCAAGCCCCTGACGGCGACCAGCGATGGCCAGGGCGGCTACACCTTCAAGGCGGTCTTGCCACGCGAGAGCCTGGTGTTGCGCGTGCCGCTGCGCTTCGGCGGCGAGCTGGTCGCGATGGTGGCCCAGGCCACGCCTGGCGCCCGCGAGCTGCCGATCGACACCGGCTCTTCGCTCGGCGCCGCCTATGTGCTGGGCAAGTACGTAAAGGGTGATCAACATGTTTTCAACAAGCTGCCCGCGGACGAGGCCCAGCGCCTGGCCGCCGCGGCCGACGCCGCCCGCGAGCTGCTGGACAAGCGGCCCAAGTACCAACCAGACGACCTGGTGGCCCTGGTGGACGGCCTGCGCGCCAAGGCGCCGGCGCTCGACCGCAAGCTGGAGGACATCAAGGTCCTGCTGCTCGGCCAGGCCAACCTCGGCAATGGGCGCCCCGCCACCTCCGTGCCGCTGACGGACATCCGCGGCGTGCTGGCCCTGCCGGGTGGCGGCTTCCTGGTGGCGGAGCGCGTCAGCGGCCGCATCCGCAGGGTGTCGGCCGATGGCCTGCTGACGACCTACGTCGACGCGGTGAACGGCGACATCAAGGTCAACCTCCGCCGCATCAACGAACTGGCGGGCGGCCCCGCGGGCAGCGTCTACTTCACCAGCGAGAGCAACCCCCGGGTGGTGCGGCTGGACCCGGACGGCAAGCAGACCGTGGTCGCGGGCAACGGCACGTTGGGGCGCGGTCCGCTGCCGCCCAAGGCGGTGGACACGCCGATGGTGCCCCTGAGCGTGGCCCTGGCACCCGATGGCACGCTCTACGTGGGCGAGGCGCGGGGCGGCAAGACCACCGACATTGGCCAATTGGCGCCGCGCGTGCTGGCCATCGCGCCCAACGGCGACATCCGCGCGATCGCCGTCGACCCGGCCTGGCTCCCCGGCGATATCATCGGCCTGGCGGTCGCCGCCGACGGCACGCTCGTCGTGCTCTTCCGCGGCGACGAACCGCCCGGCAAGTTGTACCGCGTCCGCCCGGGGCAAGCCGCGGAGTTGATGGCCGGGGACCTGGGCGCCAAGAACGACGGCGACCTGGCCTTGGGCAAGGACGGCACCGTGTACGTCAGCGAGCGTGGCAGGGAGGGCGTCACGGCGATCGCCCCCGACGGGAAACAGCAAACGATCGCCGGCCCCACCTCGGCCACCGGCCCCAAGGATTTGCTCGGCGCCGGCACCCTCGAGGTGGGCCCGGACGGCACGCTCTACGTGGCGGACAACGCGACCAACCGCATCTGGGCCCGCTCGCCTGCGGGCAGCTGGGCCGTGGTGGCAGGCGCCGGCCCGTCGGCCACGACCTCCGCGGACCAGGTCGCCGTCAACGTGCCGGGCGGCGCGGCCTTCGACCCACAGGGCCGGCTGATCTTCGCCGATGGCGGCAGCCACGCGATCCGGCGCTTCGACTTCAAGACGCTGGAGACGATCGTCGGCTCCGTGGAAGGCAAGTCTGGCGACGGCGGCCCGGCCGCGCTGGCCCGGCTCTCCCAGCCCACGGACCTGGCCCTGCGCGACGGCAAGCTCTGGATCGACGACGCGGGCAACCACCGCATCCGCATGGTGGACGCGGCGGGCACCATCACCACGGTGGTGGGCGGCCAGGGCTCCTTCAGCCGCGGCGTGGACGGGGTGCCCGTGCCGGCGGCATCCTTTACCGTGAAAAGCTCGCTGGGCATCGCGCTCTCGCCCACGGGGGAGCTGGCCTTCACGGACGTCGACAACAAGTCCGTCTTCTTGCTCCAGGCGGATGGCCTGGTCCACCGCATCTTCGGCTCCCCGGATGCGAAACCGGTCGATGCCGCCGGCGGCCCGGCCGCCACGATGGGTCCGCAACTGCCCGGCGGCATGGCCTTCGACACGGCCGGTGACCTCTACGTCACCGACACCATCGCCTGCCAAATCTACAAGATCACCGGCCCCGGCACGCCGGAGGCGCGCGTGACGGTGGCGGCAGGCGTGAATTCCGGCACCATGTTGGGTCGGATAGCGGACGGCGCCTGCCCCAACGAGGACGGCCACCCGGCCCTGGACGCCACCCTGGTCGGGCCCGGCGGCCTGACGTTCGACGCCGCGGGCAACCTCTACTTCACGGAGTTCGGCACCACCGGTGTCGCCGCCTTTGCTCCCAAGAGCGCGAACAAGTTCATCGCCGTGTTGGCAGACCTGCCGCCGCTGCCGGGCCGCGTCCGGAAAATCGCCAAGGACGGCACCATCACGACGATCGCCGGCGTAGGCGGCAAGTTCTTCAACGACCCCGGCGCGGACGATCCGCTGGGCCTGCCGACCGGCCTGGCCGTGTCCCCCGACGGGCGCCTGGCCATCGTGGACTCGTCGGCCAACCTGATCCGCTTCCTGCCGGCCGGCAGTTACTGATCAAGTAAGCTCTTGAGGTCGTCGTCGTCGCCCTGGGGGTTGGCCTTCTGGCGCTTGAGCGCTTCCAGCTGGGGCCCGAGCATCTGCAGCGCGCCGCTCAGTTCGGGGTTCTCGTTCTTGGCCGCCATGTTGCCCAACACGGCTTGCAGCATGTCGATGTCCTCGGCCGTGAGGTCCTTGCCGCCGTTCTTGAGCGCCTTGACGATGCGCATCAGCTTGCCCAGCTGGCCGTCGCTGTCATGTTGCCCGGCCAACCCCTTCTGGATCTGGTCGAGCTTGCCGGTGTCCATGGCGGTGGGCGCGGGAGCAGGCGCCTCTTCCTCTTCTTCCTGCGCGAAGGCAGGCGTGGCAAAGCTCAACACCAGGGCGGCGATCAAGAGGGGGCGCATCGAGGATCCTCCGCTTCCCCTATACCCGCAGGCTTGGTACATTGGGCAGCTATGAACACGCTTGCCCACATCTCCGACCTCGTTCGCGCCGCTGTCGAGCGCGAGTTCCCCGGCCAGAACGTGCCGATCGCCCAGCGCAGCCAGGACGAGCGCTTCGGCGACTACCAGAGCAACGCCGCCATGCCGCTGGCCAAGGCCCTGGGCCAGCCCCCGCGCGCCGTGGCGGAGAAGCTGATGGAGGCCGTGGCCTGGCAGGGTGTCACGGAGCAGCCGCAAATCGCGGGGCCCGGCTTCATCAACTTCCGGCTGACGCCCGCCTTCCTGGGCGCTCAGGTCGCGGCGATCGCCGCCGACCCCGTCCACGCCGGCGTCGCCACCGTCGCCAATCCCCAGACCGTGGTCCTGGACTTCTCCAGCCCCAACGTCGCCAAGCGCCTGCATGTGGGCCACATCCGCTCCACGATCCTGGGCAGCGCGATGTACAAGGTCTTGAAGTTCCTGGGCCACCACCCGATCGGCGACAACCACGTGGGCGACTGGGGCACCCAGTTCGGCCTGCTGATCGTCGCCCACCGCCGCTGGGGCGTGGACCCGGACCTCGATCCGATCGAAGGCCTGGAGGCCCTCTACAAGAAGGCCAGCGCGCTCGCCAAGGAAGACCCGGAGCTGGCCGACGAGGCGCGCGCGGAGCTGGCCAAGCTCCAGCAGGGCGACCCGGCCAACCGCGCGCTCTGGAAGGAGTTCGTCGACGTCAGCCGCCAGGACGTGGACAGCCTCTACGCCATGCTCGACGTGACGTTCGACCACTGGCACGGCGAGAGCTTCTACGAGCCCTACCTGGCCGAGATCGTGGAGCGCCTCGAGCGCACCGGCCTGGCCGTCGAGGACCAGGGCGCGCTGGTGATCTTCTTCGGCGAGGACGAGACCCCGTTCATCATCCGCAAGAAGGACGGCGCCTACCTCTACAGCACCACGGACATCGCCACGCTTGAATACCGCCTGCGCGAGTTCCACCCGGAGCGCATCTTGTACTTCGTAGATCGCCGCCAGGCGCTGCACTTCAAGCAGCTCTTCGACGTGGCGGGGCGCATGGGCATCAAGGACGTCGAGCTCGAGCACATCGGCTTCGGCTCGATCATGGGCAAGGACGGCAAGCCGCTCAAGACGCGCGACGGCGAGACGCCCTCGCTGCGCGCCCTGCTCCAAGAAGGCATCGACTCCGCCTACCGCCTGGTCAAGGAGAACCGGCCGGAGCTGCCCGAGGAGAAGCTCGCGAGCATCGCCCGCGCGGTGGGCATCGGCGCGATCAAGTACGCGGACCTCTCGCAGAACCGCAACACGGACTACAAGTTCGACCTCGAGAAGATGATCGCCTTCGACGGCAACACCGGCCCTTACCTCCAGTACACCCACGCCCGCATCTGCTCGATCTTCCGCAAGCTGGAAGGCCCCTGGACCGTGCCGGCCACCGTGGAGCTGGTCCACGAGGACGAGATCTCGCTGGCGCGCGCCCTGGTGCGCTACGAGGAGACGCTCGTGAAGGTGGCGGAGTCGTGCATGCCCAACTACCTGGCCGACCACCTCTTCACGCTCGCGCGGGCCTACAGCGCGTTCTACACGAATTGCCCCGTGCTCAAGTCCGAAGGCGCGACCCGCGACAACCGCCTGGCGCTGTGTCTGGCGGTGCGCCACCAGCTGGCCACCGGCCTGACGACCCTGGGCATCGAGCCCCTCGAAGAAATGTAAACGGCGTTGACGGGGAATAGTTGAAGCACTAAAGTAAATTTAGTTCTACATCGAACCAAACCAAAAGGAGAACCACCCATGCGCCGTTCCGCGCTCCTGGCGATTGCCGCCACCTTGTTCGTCGCCCCTTCCGCCATGGCCCGCGACTTCGTGGTGTCCGAGGACAAGCACACCGTCAACGACGCCAGCTTCACCTCGCGCGCGGCGATCGTCCGCATGATCGGCCGCACGCCGAAGCTGACCGGCAGCGCCAACATCCAGCTGACGGACATGGCCAAGTCCTCCGGCACCGTGAACGTGGACCTGCTTTCGCTCGACACGGGCATCTCGATGCGCAACGAGCACATGCGCAACTTCCTGGAGACCAGCAAGTTCCCGCAGGCCATCTTCAAGTTCACCAGCATCAAGCTGGACGGCAACAAGCTGGAGCCGGGCAAGCTGGTGGTCGGCACCGCCACGGGCACGATCACGATCCACGGCGTCACCAAGCCGCTGACGGCCCCGATCGAGCTGACCTACCTGCCCCAGGGCGACCCCAAGTACCGCCCCGGCGACTGGCTGCACTTCTACTCGCAGTTCAAGACCAAGGTCTCTGACTTCAACATCGCGCTGCCCGCGCCCATGATTGGCCAGAAGCTGGCTAACGACCTGACGATCGAGATCGACGGGATGGCGAAGGCGAACTAACGCCCTTCACGATGGCCCCCTCGTTCCGGCCCCACATGGGGCGGGCGAGGGGGTCTTGGAGTATGGGGCCACTGGATCCGTGATAGAGATCACTACAGTGAACACGATCTCGTTTCATGCAGGAAGTTACTGGCCCATGGTGGCAAGAGCATAAAGAGCTATAGAAGCGAATAGATCTGCTGTAGTGTCGCCAAGTTTCTTTCCACGCTGAGCGTTTACCTCATTGAGATATGCACTGAGCTGGTTGCCCGCAGTCTTGAAGTTTTTACTATCTAAAGACTTTTCGGCAGCATTGAGCTTTGCATCCAATGATTGAAGAGTTCCTTGGGGCTTAAACCATCCACCGTTTGCCGCTTCATTTTGAATTGAGCGTAGGTAAACCACAAGATCCTTTGGGTTGCTGGACGAAAAATTGCCTGGACCAGTAATCGCTCCGTGCTTCGAATTTACGAAAAAGTCGTTCTTGTCTGTCAAATTTATAGAAGGAAGCTCTTTGGGGTCATGAATAATGTAGTTATAAGTACTGCGTGCATACCAAGTCTGTATGGAGGGGAGTCTATTTGAGTCAAATCCGTATCCAGTTGCAACCGATCCTGGGGTAACAGCTTTCGCGGATAAAGTGTCGACAACCCAAAGTTCCATGGATTCCCCGCGGAACTGGCTCAGGGGGATCCAATTGGCTGGAGAGCTAATGTTTAGCGGCAAAGTATTTCCGTACGAAACACCAAAGTATCCAATGTCTTGCTGGCTTTGCGGAGAATTTTTTACGATGTATGAAAAATGAAACAATCCGGTTACTTTATTGAAGGTCACGTCTGATTGCACATCAATATCAAACATTGTAGACGGAACAAATGCAAAAGCGCTACCTTGCTCTGTCAAATTAATGATTGGTATGCTTAGGGCGGCTATCCCTAATTGGAATATGCGATTCATATTTCCTCGCTGACTTCTTTGGGATGCCTCAATGTCTGGTACTTTCTGTAGGGGGAGCGCCTCCGGTGGGCCGGCTCGCACCCCTATTCTTTAGCTGATAATGCCAGTTGTAAAAATCCTTTCCTTCAAAGTATTCGACAATCTGTAGGAAAAACTGATTACCTGTTGCTGCTTGCTCGAAGGGTGCTCGGAATGCGGGACTCTGATAGACTTTCTGCAACTCCTCCAGCGTCAGGGCCGCCGAATCACTCTTTCCGAATTTCTGCTTAGCAATGCTGTCGACTGCTATGTCAACCTGAGTACCCTCGCGGTGGAACAGGTGGTTTCTGTTTCCGATGTCGGAAGAATCGGCATCATTAGAATACTGTAACATAGTGAAGCACCACGGAATTGCATTGTCGTAGGGGCCGCCATTGGGCAGTGAAATGCCCGTAACGTAAGGCTTATAATCGCGCGTTACAGGTAGGGTCTTCCACACTTGTAGGGCCCGAGTAAGCGATTGAACAGTCTCTGTCTTTCCCCAGAGTGTCTGATGGACATCCTGCGGCAGGAAATTGGCAAGGCTACTATCGGAAAATGACTCAAAATCGGAAAGCCCAATATTAATTGTATATGGCTCCGAGAAAAATGGGCCGACGTCACCATCCGAAATCTTAGCGTTTATTTTCTCGTCGCCGCTAAATCCATATGGAAGATAACGCACCTTTGCAATGGCATTCTTGTCAGCTTCAGCAACACAAGGAGCATTCTGCGGGTACGATCTATCGCTCTGCGTGTCTCTAATCTGATAAGGGAAAGCCGACCAGAGGCCACTTGCTGAATCAAAATCTGAAAACTGTCCTGCGCCAAGCATGCTTGGATGGTGGTGTCCACCAGTGTTCGGAACCCGATTGGCCAAAAATTCAACTTTTGCGAATGGGTATCGTTCCCAACGTCTGTGCGGATCCTCGAATGTCCGCCATATCTCCGCGGAGTACTCGACGATAGAATTTTGAGGATTGTTTATATTTCCGTAGTCTACGTAATCGTGATAGTGAACGTTTTCGTCCACAGTAGATGTTCCGGAAACAAATTGTATACCGTCACGAAGAGGGTAAACACGGTTATTTTCGCTGTAATACGTGGTGTTCTTCATTAGGGAAATATTTTTTATGTATCTGTCATTTTCAGGGAAAATATCAATGTCCATTTCATTTCCGGCAGTGTCATCACCATTGGTCACGACTGCAGAAACCAAGGCGTCAGGCATTTCACCTTCCGACAAGGTGTGATAGGCTTGCCCTGACTGGCTTCCGCCACCATCTATGCTGGCGGTAAACGCAATATTGCCTGTTGCTACGTCGAAATAATCTGGCGACACATTAGTAACTGCCGCACCTCTCAATTTGATAATCGGTTTCTTTGTGCCGAGCCCAGACAACCCGCGTTCAATCAAATGACCCGAAATCGTTATTTTTCCGCTCATTGGATCCCGCCGAAAATGCAAGTTTTCGACATCGGGTGCTTGCCGGTCTATAATTGCATCTACCGTCGTCGCATTCGTATTGCTCTGCTGACCATCCAAGGTGAGCCTCAATGTGTATTTTCCGTCAGGTAAGCCAGCGCCGTTTACATTTCCATCCCACGGAAATTCCATTGTTCCAGTAGTGGTGACTGGGAGCCCACCCAAAGTTCCCGGATGGCCGTCAATACCTAGAGTCCATCCACCAACTGCGGTCACCTTCACCGAATTGGTATCCTTTGAATGGTCGCTGTTAGGCGAGAATGCTGGCGTTTCTAATTCAAGTGACTGTGACTTTGAAATCGGAATTCTTCGAATTGCGTGATTATTGAGATCGCCGATTAATAAAGCGCCATCCTTTTCGAAGTCTAGTTGCCCAATGACACTAAACATAGCATCCTTGACCGGTCCATCTGCAAAACCAAATTGCCCATTGCCAGCATAATCGGAAACCGTTCCATTCTGCTCAATTCGCAATATCTTATTTATGTTTTCTCGAGACACCAGGTAAATAGAATTACTCGAATCCACGGCAATTGCTGTTGCCGAATAGATACTGTCGTAAGGAAGATGAACAACTTCCCCGCTCGGCTTTATAGCCTTTAGCTGCCAGATTGCACTTGCAATATTTCCATCGCCATCAATCTCATAATGAAGATCCATTACATAAATATTACCATCAGGTCCAATATTCATTGCGGAAATTTGATAAAGAGGTTGGGAGTCGACTGTAATCGAACCATCGCTTCCTTTTGTGTAATGGGGTTGGACTAGAGTAGTAACAATGCCATCAGGTGAAATTTTCCGCAATGAATGCAGAGTTTGATCATACGTATATAAGTTGTCTTGACGGTCAGCCACAATCCGGAAGGGCGTACCAAAGAGAGCCTGAATTCCCTGACCATCCCAATTGAGATTGTCAAAGTCGCGGTAGGCTGAGTGATTGATATTACCTACGAAAGAAGTTGTGGTCCCATCCGGCGTAATTTTGCGGATTCGGTGATCTGCATATTCAGCCAGAAAACAGTTGCCTTTTGAATCGGCAGCCATTCCCTGGAACTCTCTAAATTGCGCCGAGCTACCGACTCCGTCTGCTGTACCTGGACGAGTACCACCAGCAAGGAAGGATACTTGTCCCCCATCTACAGACACGTTCAAATATTTCGGAGGACACGCGACTGTAGTGGCACCATTAGAGTGAATACAGAAGAAGTTTGGACCAATCTGATTCGAGCCAGGGTCCTTAACTAAGGTGGTTACAGTGTCACCAGATCCGGAAACACTCTTTAGCTTGTACTGCCTTGCCGCTTTGGTTTCAAATTTGGGATGATGATCAAAAATCCAGTTGTCAATACGTTTAAAATATGCCTCTTGGCTCTCTCCGGGTCGAATTTCAAGCGAACGGTCAACCCGTTTCACTTGACCCGACGCGCGCAAGGAATCGGATTGAACATTGGTAGGGTTAGTGTGATTGCAGGCCGCAACAAACAGAGCCGAAGCCATGAATACTGAGCAGCGACTGAGGAGCGTTCGCGATAAAATCATAACTGGCACGGTCTCCTGCAATGAGTTGTACGGCTTTTTTGTCAATATGATGCGGAATCAACTTGAGACGTTGAGCTTCTCGCGTTGTACCCTACAGGCAAGCGTTCTTAAACTTTGACTCGCACCGAAACTTCGCATTGCGTTTTTTTTCGAGGAGTGGCTCAAGCGCTACCAAAACTCGGAACCCTCTGTTTCCCAAGGTTGGGAGTTGTCGAAATCGTTGAACATTGTATGAGGCAACAGATAGCTACATCGGCTCTCCAGAATGGTTTGGGGTGAAATCGCCGCCAACTCAACTTCATGGACAGCCGTTCAGACCGAGTTTGGGATGCAAGGGATTTCGGCACTCAGCTGTTCTGAAGTGCTTGAACCGCGGGAAGTGTCGTGAAGGGAGGATTGCCGCTTCTTCGATGAGAAAATGCATCCGTCAATCGATACCACAGTAACAAGCATGGGGCCCAAATGCGTGTAGGACTAGGGCGATCCTCTAGGGTGCGAGGTGTGAGGGCCACAA
>JAQBPE010000247.1 GCA_028287685.1 Cyanobacteria bacterium RYN_339
GGCGTCGCGGATTTCCTTGGGGATGGCGCCATGGGTCATGCTGACCGTGTGGCACATCAGGCTCTCCACCCCGCCCAGGCTCTCCGCCAACGCGAACAGCTTGGTGAGGCGGCCCACGGCACGGGCAGCCTCGAAGCCGCCCTTCAACGTGAAGGACACCATCCCGCCGAAGCCACGCATCTGGCGCTTGGCCAGCTCGTGCTGCGGATGGGACGGCAGGCCGGGGTAGAACACCTGGTCAATTGCCTCGTGGCGTGTCAGCCAATCAGCGACGACGCGGGCGTTCTCCTCGTGTTGGCGCATCCGCAACGCCAGGGTCTTCACCCCACGCAGCGTCAGCCAGGCATCCATCGGACCCGGGATGCCGCCCACCGCGTTTTGGTGGAACTTCACGGTCTTGAAGATTTCCTCGTCGTTCGTCAGCACGGCGCCGCCCACCACGTCGGAGTGGCCACCGATGTACTTGGTGGTCGAGTGCACCACCACGTCGGCGCCCAGGTCGAGCGGCTGTTGGAGGTAGGGCGTGGCGAAGGTGTTGTCCACCGCGAAGACCAGCTTGGCCGCATGGGCCACTTCGGCCAACGCGCGGATGTCGACCAGCTTCAACAAGGGGTTGGTGGGCGTTTCCACCCACAGCAGCTTGGTGTTGGGCTGGAGGGCGGCCTGCACGTTGGCGGGGTCCGCGGCGTCGACCCAGGTGAAGTCCACGCCGTAGCGCTTGAAGACCTTGTCGAACAACCGGAAGGTGCCGCCGTAGACGTCGTCGCCCACGATCACGTGGTCGCCGGCGCTCAGCAAGTTCAGCACCGCCGAGGTCGCCGCCACGCCGGAGGAGAAGCACAGGCCGAACTGGGCGTTCTCCAGCGCGGCCAGGCAGTCCTCCAGGCTCTTGCGCGTCGGGTTGGCCGTGCGCGAGTAGTCGAAGCCCTTGTGGACGCCCGGCTCCTCCTGCACGTACGTGCTGGTCTGGTAGATCGGCGGGATCACGGCCCCGGTGACGGGATCGGGCTCCTGACCCGCATGGATGGCTTTGGTTGAGAAGCGCATTTACTGCCCCTTGTGGTGGTCCGCGAGGAAGTGGATGAAGTCGATCTTGGTCAAGACGCCGACGGGCCGGCGGTCGGAGACCACCAGCACGGCGCTGTCACTCTCCGCCACGGTGTAACAGGCATCGGTGACGTCGGAGTCGGCCGACAGCGTGGGGAACGGGCGCCCCATGACCTGGTGGATATAGGTGGTGTTGAGGTCGACCTTCTCGAGCACCAGGCGCATGACCTCCGTCTCCTGGATCGAGCCCACGACCTCGTCATCCTGCATGACGGGCAGCTGCGAGATGTTGTACTGGCGCAGCAAGACCGAGGCGCGCTGGACGGTGTCGGCGGGCGTGACGGAGATGATGGGCTGGAGGATCGACTTGTGGCGCAGCAGATCGGACAGCTTGCCGGCCGGGCGCTCGTCGAGGAAGCCGTTGTCGATCATCCAGGCGTCGGAGTAGAGCTTGGAGACGTAGGAGCGGCCGTTGCTGGGCAGGATCACGACCACCACCGCGTCGGCCGGCAGGGTGCGGGCGATGCGCAGGGCGGCCGCCACGGCCGTGCCGCTGGAGCCGCCGGCGAAGATGCCTTCCTCGCGCGTCAGGCGGCGGGCCATCGTGAAGGTCTCGCGGTCGGAGATGCGCTCCTTGATGTCCACCAGCGAGAGGTCGATGGTGGGTGGGACGCAGCTCATGCCGATGCCTTCGACGAAGTAAGGCTTTGGCTCGTCGCCGGAGTAGATCGAGCCGGCCGGGTCCGCGCCGACCACGACCACGTTGGGGTTCTGCTCCTTGAGATAGCGCGCGGTGCCGGTGATGGTGCCGCCCGTGCCCATGCTGGCCACCAGGTGGGTGACCTTGCCCGCCGTGTCTTGCCAGACCTCGGGGCCCGTCGAGAGGTAGTGGGCCATCGGGTTGTCGAGGTTCTTGAACTGGTTGGGCTGGAAGGCGTGGGGGATTTCCGCCGTCAGGCGGTCCGCCACGCTGTAGTAGGAGCGCGGGTCCGCGGACTCGACGTTGGTCGGGGTGATGACCACCTCGGCGCCGTACGCTTGCAGCAGGCGGACCTTGTCCTCGCTCATCTTGTCCGGCATCACGAAGATGCAGCGGTAGCCCTTCACGGCGGCCGCCTGGGCCAGGCCAACGCCGGTGTTGCCGCTGGTGGGCTCGATGATGGTGGCGCCCGGCTTGATCAGGCCGCGCTTCTCGGCTTGCTCCAGCATGAAGAGGGCGGGGCGATCTTTGACGCTCCCGCCTGGGTTCATGCCCTCGACCTTGGCCAACACGGTGCAGGCGATGCCTTCCGTGACCTTGTTGAGCTTGATCAACGGGGTGCGGCCAATGGCCTCGAGGACGTTCTCGAAGTACTTCATGCGCGGCTGGCTCCTCTTCGACGCCACCCTCCTCATCGAGGGCTTGGTCAAGTCTACCACGACCGCGGGCCCAACGGGCGTTACTGGGGCTTTTCGGCCTCTTCGGCGGGGGCCGCGACGGCCTCATCCACGGCAGCTTCCACGGCAGGCGCGGCCCCCGATTGATCGGGCAGCTTCAGCGGCGCGGTGCCGCCGTTGCGGGCCCAGTTGTTGGTGCTGGCGGAAAAGGTCATTCGGAGCGTCCTCTAGAGCTGCAAGTTGGACTTCGTGATTGTGGCTGGCGGCCGCCCGCCGTAGTGGTCCCCATTCATTTGGGAGCTGGAGCCGCCGCTCATGTAGTCGGGTACATCCTCGACCGGCACGGGGACGGCCTGGGCCGCTTCGGCCCCTTCGGCCGCTTCCTTGAGGGCCGCGCCTAGGTTCTTGATGACGTCGGAAACAGGCAATTGGCCTGTGCCCTGGGTGCTGTCAGCTGGCTTGAACATGGTACGTCCCTCCTAAGGGCTTCATTCCACACGGCGGCCCGCACGAAACGCCCGCCCGCCGGGTATAGATTGGCTCAGGAGGGCCCCGTGGAATTCAGCCGCGACCTGGACCTGCTCATCCGCAGCCGCTACCCGCTCGTCTACATCCCGACGCCGGAGGAACAGCGCGCCGAAGACGCCATCCGCGGCGCCGCTCAGAAGATCACGCCACCCCGCCAGGTGTTGATGTGGGACTTCGTGGACGGCTACGACATCGGCGGAGGCGCCAAGGAAGACCCCCTCGCGGCGCTGGAGTTCGTGCGCAGCCGCCCGGCCGACCAGAGCTGGGTCTTCGTCCTGCGCGACTTCCATCGCTTCCTGGACGACGTGCGCGTGGGCCGCAAGCTGCGCAACCTCGTCCGGACGCTGCGCTCCGAGCGCAAGACGATCGTCCTGCTGTCGCCCTCCTTGAAGGTGCCGCCCGACATCGCCGAGGACGTCACGGTGCTGGATTTCCCGCTGCCCACCAACAAGGAAATCGGGGCGGAGATGGAGCAGCTGCTGCCCAAGGACAAGATCAAGCTGGACGCGAACTCGCGCGAGGCGCTGATCAAGGCTTGCCAGGGCCTGACCATGACGCGCGTCCGCCAGGTGCTCGCGAAGGCCGTCGCCATCGACGGCGTGCTGGACGAGAGCGACATCGCGTTGGTGCTGGAAGAGAAGAAGCAGAAGATCAAGCAGACGGAGGTGCTGGAGTTCTATCCCACCAGCGAGGACCTGGGCGACATCGGCGGCCTGGACAACTTGAAGCAGTGGCTCAACTTGCGTACCAGCGCCTTCAGCGACAGCGCGCGTCGCTATGGGTTGCCGAACCCCCGTGGCGTGCTGCTGGTAGGCATCCAGGGCACGGGCAAGAGCCTGAGCGCGAAGGCGATCGCCCAACACTGGCGCTTGCCGCTGCTGCGGCTGGACGTGGGCCGGCTGATGGGCAGCCTGGTGGGCGAGTCCGAAGGCAAGGCGCGCGAGATGGTACGCCTGGCGGAGGCCATGGCGCCCGCCGTGCTGTGGCTGGACGAGCTGGACAAGGCCTTCGGCGGCCTGAACGGCGGCGGCGGAGACAGCGGCACCAGCACCCGCGTGCTCGCGACCTTGATCACCTGGATGCAGGAGAAGACCTCGCCGGTCTTCATCGTGGCCACGGCCAACAACATCGAGCTGCTGCCGCCGGAGCTGCTGCGCAAAGGACGCTTCGACGAGATCTTCTTCGTGGGCCTGCCCACGGACCGCGAGCGCAAGGAGATCTTCGAGGTCCACCTCAAGCGCGTGCGCGAGCACTCCCTGCGCACCTACAACCTGGACCGGCTGGTGGCCGTCTCCGCCGGCTTCAGCGGCGCGGAAATCCAGCAAGCCATCGTGGAGGCCATGCATGAGGCCTTCGCCCAACAGCGCGAGTTCACCACCGACGACATCGTGACCGTGCTGCGTACCACCGTGCCGCTCTCGCGCACGGCACAGGAGCACGTGGACCGGCTCAAGGCCTGGGCGGCCAGCGGACGCGCCCGGCCCGCCTCGCGCGAGGAGGTCAAGCCGCTCCTGGGCGGCGGGCACCCGGAGTGGGGCCCGGACGAATGGTCGGAGCAGCCTTGACGGAGGACTTCTCGCCCAGTTTGCGGGGGAGCGCCTGCGGGTCCCATGACAACGAGAGCCTGGCCCCGACGTTGGGCACCGCGCCGGCGCCGGGCAAGCGG
>JAQBPE010000255.1 GCA_028287685.1 Cyanobacteria bacterium RYN_339
CGCCCACGAAGAAGTCCTCCAGGATCTTGCGCTCCCAGGCCTCGCCATTGACGTCGTCCGCCAGGGAGGCGATCGCCTCCGCCGCGAACAGCGTCTTGCCGAGCTCGTGCAGCTTGGTGACCTCCAAAGCGTAGAGGTGGGTGTTGCCCTCCGCCCGCATCCTCACCAGGCCCAACTCGCGCAGCTTGGCCAGGTGGTGGGAAACGGTCGGACCTTTGAGCGTGAGCAGCTCCGCGAGCTCCTCCACGCTGCACTCTCGGCTCGCGAGCACGCCCATAAGCCGCAACCGACTCTCGTCGGCCATGGCCTTGAAGTAGCGCAACATCAGCGCCATTTCGTCGTGTGACATGGTGACCTCCTTTGTCTATATAGACTAGCATCTATATAGACGGCGGTCAACGGTGCCTCATGATTTTGACGCGTCGTCGGGGCCGGATTTGGGGCTCGGCCTTGGGCACCACGCTGATCGACCCGTCGGTTTCGAGCACGGCGCGGCAGACTTTGTCGAACGACTCGATGCCGTGCTCGCGCAACGCCATCAGCACCTCCTCTTCCGTGAGGTGCTCCCTCTTCAAGTTGTCCACGCAGATTTCGCCCTCGTCCACCAGCAGAGTGGGCACGCCGCCGATCCAGCGCGCCACCACGGGCGACTGGGCGCGCAGCTCCGTCAAACAGAAGTTGAGCGCGAAGAGCGTGAAGGCCGAGAGCAGGCCGCCGGCCAGCGACGAGTCCTGGCCGATCATGGCGTTCTGGACGGCGTTCGCGATGATCAGGATGACGACCATGTCGAAGACGTTCATTTGGCCCATCTGGCGCTTGCCCATGAGCCGGAAGCCGCCCAGCAGGCAAATGTAGATGATCGACGTGCGGGCGATGATGTCGCCCGCGCCCTCAAACGTCATGGCCTACTTCGCCCGCGCGACCAGCGCGAAGCCGGCGCGGTCGCGTTGCAAGCGGGGCTCGAAGTCGGTCCAGACCAGGCGCATGTGGGTGGGGTCCTTGATCTGCCAGGCGGGCTTGTTGGGCATGGTCACGCTGTTGTCGGGGAAGACGCCCGCACCCATGCCCTTCGGGATCGGCTCGCCGGGCCAGACCAGGTCCTTGGTCGTCAGGCCGTCGGCCAGCGTCACGTCGGCCACCAGCAGGCCGATCGGGCCCTGCCAGACGCCGCCCGTGTGGGTGACGTACTTGAAGAAGGTCACGCCCAGCACGTTGTCGCCCACCGGGGCGCGGTAGCGGCGCTCGACGTTGACCTCCTTGCCGGGCGGGAAGTCTACGGGCACGGCGTACCAGGCCATCAGCATGTCGCCGGGCTTGCCGGCCGTCCAGCCGGGGCCACCGTCCGTGCGCGGCTTCACGTAGCCGTACTTGAGCTGGGCGCTGGCTGCGCGATCGTTGACGAAGGTGGAGAAGCCCAGCAGCGGCTTGGTGGTGTCGTAGGGGTCCGTGTAGATGTCGCGCTGGCCGCGCTTGATCCGCCGGGCGGCCTCCGCGCCGGCCGCGCCGAAGTCCGGGAAGCCCACCAGCTGGTGCGCCGTTTGGCCGGCCAGCGTGTTCACGAAGGTGAAGGTGGCGACCACGTCCGTGGCCTTGCGGCCGAAGGTGATGCCCAGGTGCTCGCGCGCCATGCGGATCACGCTCTCCGGGCCGGTCAGGCCGCCGCCCACGGGCTCCGGGCCGTAGGCGCCGTCGTGCAGCTCCGTGTCATTGGCCAGGGCCGGGGCGGCCGCCAACAAGACGAGCAGGGCGGGCAGTAGACGGCGCATCGGTGGAGCTCCTTGGTTGCCTGTACGCCGCCATTCTAATGGGTATGCTTCCCGTATGCTATCCCCGCCGGTGTTCGTTCCCAGCCAGGTGGACGTCTTGTACGACGGCGCGTACGAGCATGCCATGGAGGACGTGGCCGCGAAGGCCCGGCGCGAGCTGCGGCTGGATTACTTCGTGTTCGCGGGGCCTGCCGGGGACCGCCTGGCGGGCAGGTTGATCGCGCGGCAGGCCGCCGGCGTGCGCGTGCGGGTGATCTTCGATGCGGCGATGTTGCCGGTGCCGGAGCTGCAACGGCAGCAGCGGGCGATCGCCGCCCGCCTGCGCGCCGGCGGGATCGAGGTGCGCGACCAGGACCGCCGGCCGCTGCCACCGCGCGTGGGCGGGGCGACGATGGACCACAACAAGTACATGGTGGCGGACCAGGACGCCGCGGTGGTGGGCAGCGCCAACCTGGGCGCGCCGTTCTACAGCTTCCACGACCTGATGTTGAAAGTGCGCGGCCCGGTGGTGAAGGCCCTGGCCGAGCAGTTCGATTACGATTGGGAGGTGGCCGGGCACCCGGAGCGCCCGCTGGCGGGCGCCTTGGTGCATGCCGAGGAGGGCCACCCGGCACCGGGGACGGCCCGGATCGTAGGGACGGGGCCGGGGCGCAAGACCGGCCTGGAGGCCGTGTTGGGGGTGCTCTCCATCGCGCGGACGTCGGTATATATGCAGGCCTACGAGCTCCAGGATCCCCGCATCCTGGCCGCCCTGAGCGCCGCGCGCGATCGGGGCGTGGACGTGCGCGTGCTGTTGGACCCGGGCGACGTGGACCAGTTCACGCCCTTCGGCTGGGCGCCACGCGGGATCTTGAACGCGGCGGGGCTGCGGCGGATGCTGGATGCCCGCGTGCCGACGCGGGTGTACCGGCCGGCGGGGCTGGTGCGCACGGCGCACATGAAGCTGCTGGTGGTGGACGGCGAGCGGCTGATCGCGGGGTCGATCAACTTCTCGCGCGGCGGGCTGGAGTGGGCTTACGAGACGGATTTGGAGATCTTCGGCGGCCGGGCGCCAGGGCAGGCCGTGGCCCACTTCCTGGTGGACTGGGACCAGCAGGCCGACCCGTCGCCGGGGCCGGGCTGGGTCGCCAGGGCGTTGTGCGCTTACTACAACTGGAACGACGGCAACGTCTACCCGCCAGGACCTGCCTGGCTGGTGCCGCCGCGCAAGTAGGCCAGGACCGCCGCCCAGACCCGCGGGTCGGTGACCATGTCGCCGTGGCGCCAGACCGGGATCCGGATGGTTGCGGCGCCCGCCAGCCGGGCGTTCCAGGCCGGGACCACGATGCCGTCGAAGGGCGTCCAGATGGCCAGGGTGGGAACTTTGCAGGCGGTCTCGGCCCAATCCCGTTCTAGATCCTGCAAGAACGGGCTGTTCGGCCGCATCTCACGGCCTGCCACGTTGCGCAGCCCATGGGCGATCCAGGTGCCCTGGTGCGGCGTGGCGATCGTGACCAGGCGCGCCACCGGGCTGCCGAGGCGTTGGATCGCGTAGCGGGCCACGAGGCCGCCCAGGCTGTAACCCACCAGGTCTACCGGGCCCTCGACCGCGCGGATGGCGGCGTCGGCCTGCTGGGCCAGGTTGGCCAGGCTGTGCGTGCCGTCCGCGGGCGCCAGGTCGACGGCCTGGACGGGGCGATCGCCCAGCAACGGCAGGATGGGGTCGAAGCGCGCGGCGGTGTCGTGGATGCCCGCCAGCAGCACCAACGTCACAGGGTGGCCCACCAGCGCGCCACGTGCGCGTGCGCGACCGGGTGGAAGACCACGCCCAGGTGGCTGGCCCCTTGCACCAGCAGGGCGCCCGGCAGCGCGCGCGGGTAAGCGCGGGCCTCGAAGACTTCGTCCTCCTCGCCGGCAAGCACCAGCGTCGGACAGCGCGGGCGGCCGGCGGGCTCGAAGGCGCGCGCCAGCCGGAAGCTGTAGGTCAGCGTCTCCGTGCCGTCGCGCAGCGCCAGCGGCGGCGAGAACGTCAGGATCGGCAGGTGGTCGAAGGCGTGGACGCCCAGCAAGCCGAGCGCGGCCAGGCCCAGGGTGCGGGCCACGTGGACGCGTACCCAGCCGCGGCCGGCGGCGCGGCGCTCCGTCGGGGCGCCGGGGCCCAGGTACGGGGCGAACAGCACCAACCCGCCCAGGTCGTCGCTGTGCGCGGCATACCGCAAGGCCAACCCCCCGGCCACGGAGTGGGCCAACAGCACGATGCGCTTGCCCGGGGCACGTAGCCGGACATGCGCGACCAAGTCGGCCAGGTCGTCCACCAGCGCGTCGCGCGTCTCGACGTCGCCCCGGCGCGGGCCCGAGCCATGGTGGCCGCGCAAGGTCGGGGCGTAGGTCTCCGCCAGGCCCTGCTCGCGCAGCCAGGCAGCCAGCACGGCGTACCGATCGCCATGCGCGCTCGCGCCGTGCAGGACGATGGCCACGGTGTCGGCGTCGGACGCGTGGTGGCGGTAGGTCAACGTGGCGCCATCGCGGGCCGTCAGCCGGCCGGGCGTGCCGTGCAGCGAGCCCCGGCCATAGCGACCCGCCACCCCCGCCAGCGCGATCCCGCCGTCGGCGGCCAGCTCGCCCAGCATCACCGGGGTCTCCGATCGCATGTAAGGACGCGGATCGGGGGATTCCGTCAGCACCGCCACGCGGCTGATGCCGAAGCCCGCCAGGTGGCTCGCCGCCTCGTCCACCGGCCCGGCGCCGGGGCCCGGATACAACAAGATCAGGTTGTCGGTCGCGGCTTCCAAGATCCGCGGCGCGGCGAGCGTGATCATGGCGCCGAGCGCCGCAGCTCCAGCGCGTGCCAGAGCCCCTTCACGTCGTGGGTCCAGCGCGGCAGCACCAGGGTCATGGCGATGCCTTCCACCAGGCTGAGGGCGCCCGCGGCGATCGTCAGCCAGAGGAACGGGCCGGCCTGCCGGAAGCCCAACAGCGCCACCGCGGCCAGGAACAGCGTGATGCCCCAGAGCTTGGCGCTGTACTGGTGGTAGGTAGCGAAGCGGCGGTACTTGGCGAAGTCGATCGCCCAGCACAAGGCCTGCAACCCCAACACGGCCAGCAGAGGCACGGCGTAGGCCGCGATCGTCTCGGGGTTCGCGCGCCAGGCGGCCGCGGCGACCCAGATGTAGTACCAGGTGTCGGTCCAGGAGTCGGCCTCGCGCAGGCGCTCCGTCGCCACGCCCAGGCGCCGCGCGATGATGCCGTCGAAGACATCCGACAGGAAGCCGGCGGTGGCGCCGGCAATCACCCAGACGCCCGGCGCGTTGGCGGCCACGAGCGCGTACAACGCGGGCCCCAACAGGAAGCGCAGCACGATCAGTAGGACGGGGATGCGATCCATGGGGCCATCGTACCCTCGCCTTCTTTCCCCCTATCCCGCTATAGTATGAGCAATGCCCGCCCCTTCCGACGTACCGGCCAAGCTCGAGGCCTCGCGCCAGGAACTGCTTGACCTCGGCCTGCGCAACCCGCTGTTGAACTACCGCCCGCCCCGCGCCCGCGGCGTGGTGGTGGTGGACGAGCGCCCGGACCAGGTCTTCAAGCTGCTGGTGACGGAAACCAAGGCGCTGTCCTTCCTGCCGGCCGCGGAAGTGGCCTTGGAAGGGTTGCTGGGCCAGCCGCCCGAGCCCGCGGAGCTGGCGCGCGGCAAGGCGCTGCCGCGGCATATCGACACGCGCCTGCAGACCGGGCTCGGCTCGGCGCCGCTCCAAACCGCCTTGCTCAACACGTACCGCGCCGCCCGCGGCTTCATCGAAGAACAGGGCGCCAACGTGCTCTTCTTCGCGCTCGGCGCGCTGGAGTGGCTGGAAGCCGGCAACAAGCAGGACGTGCGGCGTGCGCCCCTGCTGCTGGTGCCCGTGGAGATCTCGCGCGCCAGCGCCCAGGCCCGCTTCCAGGTGCGCTACACCGGCGAGGACCTGGGCGAGAACCTGAGCCTCGCGGCGCGCCTCAAGGCCGACCAGGGCATCGTCCTGCCGCCCCTGCCGGCGCCGGAGGACCTGGACGTGGGCGCCTACTTCGACGCCGTCGCGGAGGCCGTGAAGGAGCAGGGCTGGAAGGTGGA
>JAQBPE010000262.1 GCA_028287685.1 Cyanobacteria bacterium RYN_339
TCGGCGCCCTGGGCGAGCACTCGCGCCGCCCGGATCTGCTGGCCGCCGAGGGCGAGCTGCACCGCCGCTGGGGCGACTTCGACCGCGCCGAGGCGCTCTTCGAAGAGGCCTACGCCGGCTTCGACGCGCGCCTCGACGCCACGGGCTGCGCGCGCACGCGCCTGCGCCAGGCCCAGGCCGCCGCCAGCCGGGGCAAGGTGGCCGTGGCGCGCGATCGCCTCGCGGAGGCCCGGCCGGGGCTCGCGGACGGCGATCGCCACGCCATCGACGTGCTCAACCTGGAAGGGGGCCTCGAGCTGCTGGGCGGCAGCACCGTGACCGCGATCGGCCACTTCGAGAGCTCCTTGCGCCTGGCCCGTCGCCTGGCCGACCCGTACGCGGGCGCGCGCGCGATCCACAACCTGGGCGTGTGCTACACGCGCCTGGGCGACTTCGGCCGCGCGCTGGAGAGCTACGAAGCCGCGCTCGCGCCGTTGGGCGCCGACGACACGCCCACGGTCTGGATGACGCCGGTCAACCGCGCCTTGGTGCTGGTCTACCTGGAGCGCCCCACGGAGGCCGCGGCCGCCGCGGAGCAGGCGCTGGCGCTGGTGCGCCGCTACAAGTTGGCGCGCGAAGAGGGCTACGCCCTGCGCATCCTGGGCTACGCCCAAAGCCGGCTGGGCAGCCACGACGCCGCGCGCGCCAGCATCGAGGCGGCGGAGCTGCTGGCCCGCCGCATGGACGACCCGCTGGGCATCGCCTACAGCCTGAACTTCCAGGCGGATCTGGCCGTGCGCGTGGGCGACGTGGAGGCCGCCCAGCGCGCCAGCCGCGAGATCGAGGGGCTGTTGGGCGGCGGCGAGGCCGTGGCCGGGCTGCCGGAGTTCGCGCATGTGCGCGCCAAGATCGCGCTCGCGGCCGGCCAGTACGAGGAAGCCCGCACGCTGGTCGACGGCCTGCTCGCGACCGCGCGCTCGCAGGGCTACAAGCACCTGATCGCGGAGGTCGAGCGGCTGGCCGCGGACCTCGACGCCCCGCGCGAGCTGGTGCGCGTGGTGCCGCAGGCGTCGGTGGTGGACGACGCGCCGGAGCTCGAGATCCGCTGCTTCGGCGGCCTGCGCGTGGCGCGCGCGGGCACGGACGTGGGCGAACGCGAATGGCAAAGCGCGCGCGCCAAGCTGCTCTTGGCCTACCTCTTGCACACGCCGGAGGGCGCCACCAAGGCGCGCCTGTTCGAGGCGATTTACCCCGGCGAGTCCACCACCGACGCCAGCATGAACATGAACCTCATGCGCCTGCGCAAGGCGCTGGAGCCCAACCTCGAAAAAGGCCAGCCCTCGCGCTTTATTTTACGTTCCGACGGCCGGTACGCCTTCAACCGCCAGGCGCGCATCTGGCTCGACACCCAGGCCTTCGACAGCGCCCTGCGCATGGCCAAGCTCGCGAGCGGGCGCGAGGAGATCGAGCGGCTGCAGCAAGCGATCGCCCTGCATGGGCAAGAGTTCCTGCCGGAGTTCGACCAGGAGTGGGTGGTGGCGCTGCGCATGCGCTACCAGGAAGCCGCGCTCGACGCCTGCCGCCGGCTGGTGCACCTCCAAGACGACCTCGAGCCCGGCGACGCCATGGCCACGATCCAGCGCGCGCTCGAGATCGACCCGCTCTCCGAGGAGTTCAACCGCGAGCTGATCTTGCGGCTGTTGGAGGCCGAAGAGCCGCACCGCGCGCTGCAGCACTTCCGGCTGTGCGAGCGCCGCTTCCAGGAAATGCTCGAGATCGCGCCGCCGCCGGATCTGGCCCAGCTCGTCAACCACCTTTAATCCTCTTAACGAGCGACCGGGCGTCGTTATGGCATGGTTACGTCACACGGGGTATAGATCCTATGTGAAGGATCCACGCGCCGCCAACCATCTGTCGCGCACGGCCCTGGCCATGATGGCCCTGGCAGCCGCTGCGTGTGCCCCCGCCCCCTCCCCGACGCCGGTCGCCCCGGACGCCGCCGCGGGCGCGGCGCAGGCGCGCCTGTCCGCGACGGGCGGGCTGGTGCACGACGGCGGCATCGTCTTCGCCAAGAACTACCCCGCCCCGCGCCTGGAAAACAGCCGCCTGGTACCGATCTTCGGCGCCGACGACCCGACCAGCACCCGCCGCATGATCGCGCTGACCAACGGCGTGAAGGCCGGCCTGCTGCCCACCGCCCCCCAGGCGGAGGTGGCCCTGGGCAAGAGCGGCTTCGGCATCCTGGCCGTGATGCTGGGCGAGCGCAAGGTGGGCACCGGTGCGGGCTCGCCGGACCTCGAAGCGCGCTATGCCCTGGCGGCCGCAGGCCAGGAAAAGGACGTGCCCTTCTTCGTGGCGCGCCCGGACGCCCAGGGCCGCCTGGCCGTGCCGGACACCGTGGACCTCCGCGGCGAGATGCCCGCCGTGCGCGACCAGGGCCGACGCAACATGGGCGTGGCCTTCGCCACCGCCGCCATGTTGGACTACCTGGCCCAACACGACCCGGCCCTGCCGATCAAGCACGCCTCGCCGCAGTTCCTGAACTGGCGCTACCAGACCCAGATCAAGAGCAAGCTCACGGGCGAGCGCGACCGCGTGTGGAGCGCGCGCGACACCTACCCCACGCTGTTCTTCTCGCTGCTGCACCTGGACGGCAACCCGACCCCCACCGAGGGCTCGCCCTACGTGCCGCCGCTGCAAGGCTACGTGAGCGAGGAGACCTGCCCGTACCAGACGGACCTGGCCGTGCTGCCGCCGGACACCAACATCCTGGAGGCCGCGAAGCTGAACCTGGGCGAGGCCCTGGCCGGCCAGGTGGTGGACCATGCCCTCCTGAACTCGCAGGGCGCCTACTTCTACCGCCTGAAGGCGGACGCGTCCACCTACGAGGCGGCGCTGGCCGGCGGCCAGCCCGTGCAGCTCTCGTTGCCGGTCTACACGCCGGACTGGCGCGGGCCGACGGCCGCCAACCGCTACCACGTGGCGGACCTGGACAGCAGCAAGATCAACGACGCCCAGAACCTGGCCTACCAGGCCGTGGTGGTGGTGGGCTACGAGAAGGACCCCACGGCCCCCGGCGGCGGCTGGTTCCTGGTGCGCAACAGCTGGGGCACGACCTGGGGCGAGGCGGGCCACGCGCGCGTCAGCTTCCGCACCGTGCTCGATTACGGCTACGCGGCCCACGTCGCCGTGGCCTACGCCAAGCCCTTCGACGGCCACTACGACGTCTTCCCGCCGCCCGACGGCCCCTCGCAGGATCCCAACTGGGCCGTGGCGCTGCCGCCGGTCGGGGAGACCTCCAGCTGGGGCGTCTACAGCGACGCCACCCGCCAGAAGGAAGGCGACCAGATCCAGGCCGTGCCCACGCCGCCCGTGCCCCTCACGGCGGCCGGCCTGCCCGCGGAGCAGGGCCACGAGGCCGACGCCTACACCGACGACAAGTTCGACCTGGGCGAGTACCACGGCCGCGAGAGCGGCATCGAAGGCGCCTACGAGCCCATCGACGACCCGGTCACGCCCGCGCCCGAAGTCCCCTAAGGAGAGGGGGCCGGCGATCCTTCGCCAGCCCCCCGCGCTCCGAGCTTCCGCCTAGCGGATCATCACCGCCACGGGGGGCAGGTGGCCGTTGCCGGCCGCTGCCGCGCGATCGGAGCGCATGACCTGTTGGGCCACGGGCAGGGGCAGGGGCCGGCCCTGCGAGAAGAACCACTTGGGGTTGTGGTAGGTCAGGCGCTCGACCTCCTCCGCCGGGAAGCCCGCCTGCAGCAGCGCACGCGCCGTGCGCGGCACCGCCAGCGGATCGCCGTGGATGCGGCCCGCGGCGCTGTGGATCATGGCGCCCTCCACGCCGGCGTGGCGCAGCAGCTGGGCCGCGCGCGTCGGCGAGAGGTGGGTCTCCGCGTCGATCGTGAGGCCGTACCAGCTGCCGTAGCCGCGCACCAGCGGCAGGGTGTCTTCCGCCACGCCGTTGATCAGGACGTGGTTGGCGGGCATGCCCTCCTCCAACAGCAACGAGATCGTGCGCAGCAGCCCTTCGCGGCGATCGCGGGTGGGGGCCGCGATGATCACGGGCAGGCTGGCCTGGCGCGCCAGGCGCAGCTGGCGCACGAAGACGCGCTCCTCGGCCTCCGTGCCCTGCTCCAGGCCGATCTCGCCCACGGCCACGACGGCTTCCTGGGCCAGGTAGCCCGGCAGCATGTCGAGCACGCGCGTGGCGATGGCGGGGTTGTTGGCCTCCGCGGCCGGCACGCCCACGGCGGTGGCGTAGCCCAAGCCGAGCTTGCGGGCGCGCTGGCGCTCCGGCCCGATCAGGCGCTCGTAGTCGTCGAGGAAGGTCTCCGCGAAGCGGCGCGGCGCGCCGTAGATCGTGGAGGGCTCGACCACGGCGACCAGGCCGGCGGCGGTCATGAGCTCGAGCTCGGCATAAGAGCGGCGGGATGCGAAAACGGTGGGATCGATGAAACGCAAAAGAGCCTCCTTCTGGCAGGGTGTTGTTTGTAAACCTTTGTTGCTCGATATGAAGAGGCTTAATATTAACCACCGACGATCATTTGTCAATAAGACAAATCGAACAGGCGGCCGCCGGATCTTCGTGCCGAGGCCACGAGGTAACATAACGGCGAAACGGCTACCCTGGGGGCATGCCGACCTACCTGCCTGCCACGATTTTCGCCGCGGTCTTGCTGGGCGCCTGCGCCCATGCGCCGGAGCCAATCAGCGCGCCCGTGCCGCCGCCGGCCGTCGTCGTCCCGGAGGCCGCGGCGCTGTCGGAGCTGCCCGCCAGCCCCCCGCCGGCGCCGCCCCGCGCCGACCGCCTCACGCTGACGGGCGTGGTGACGCTGCCGCGCAGCGTGGTGGGCCTGGCGAATGCGCGCGACGGCGTGGTGGTGGGCACGCCGGTGGCCGTGTTGGACGCGCTTTCCGGCGCGCGGCTGGGCCAGGGCAGCACCTTCTACGACGGCAGCTACGTGGCGCAGGTGCCCACGAGCGTGGGCCGGCGCCCGGCCATCCTCATGGTGCAGCTGGTGGACGCCGTCACGCACAAGCCGGTCTGCCCGCTCTACGCGCCCCTGATGCTGGCGCCCGCGCAGCAGGAACAGACCCAGGACGTGGGGACGGGCAGCACCGCCTTCTTGGCGCTGCTCTACACGCTGGCGGCCCGCAAGGCCGAGCAACCGGTGCCGGACTGGACCGCGCTGATGCCGGGCGTCACCAGCCGCACGCTGGCGGAGATGATCCTGGGCACGCAGCCGAACGCGCAGTGGACCTTCACGCTCTTCGCGGAGTCGGACGGCACGCTGGGCAAGGCCACGAGCGCGTCACAGCTGCGCGCGGGGATCGACGCGCTGGTCACCAAGCTGGTGGCGACCGCGCACCCCGCTAGCGCGGAATGACCTTGCGCTTGCGGTATTCCCCCTCGGCCGACACCAACTCGCGCTTGAGCAAGTCTTGCACGCCCGTCACGGTTTCCACGGTCTTGCGCACCAACGCATCGGCGTCGCGGGCCTGATCCACCGGCTTGGCGCCGTGGCGCACCAGCACGGCGGCCGTGTGGGACTCGTTGCGCCAGGTGGCGAAGGCCAGGGGCGAAAGCGCCACGTCCTTCAAGCCCTCGATGTGGGCGCCGGCCGCGAGGAAGGTCTCCACGCCCTCGGGGTCGTCGTCGAAGACCACCTGGTAGAGGCCCAGATCGAGCAGGCGCTGGAGGTGCGAGTTGCCGCCGTAGACCCGGATCAGGAGATCCGCGTCGCGGCTGTTCTCGTCCAGGTAGTCGAGGTCGTGGTCGTGGTTGGGGGCGGCTGCGGCCAGCGAGAAGGCCAGGGCCAGCGAGATCAGGGCGGTCATGACTTCTTTATGCCCCGTCCGAGCGGCGGCCCATCAAGCCCGCGAGCGGACCCTTCTCGCCCCCCATGGTCGGGTGCTGCGGCCAGGCCACCAACTCGTCCTCCGTGAAGCTGTAGAGCTTGGCGGGGCGGTGCGGGCCCTCCATCTTGGTCTCCTCCAGCGGCTCCAGGATGCCCATCGAGAGCACCTTCTTGCGGAAGTTGCGCTTGTCGAGCTTGCGCGCCAGGATCACCTCGTACATGGCCTGCAGTTCCGTGAGCGTGAACTTCTTGGGCAGCAGCTGGAAGCCCACGGAGGTGTAGTCCAGCTTGAAGCGCAGGCGCGTCAGGGCGTATTCCACGATGCTCGCGTGGTCGAAGGCCAAGGGCGGCAGGTTGTAGACGGAGAACCACTCGACGGCGTCGCTGTCGGTGGCGGCGGCGATTTCGCGCTGGTCGGCCGCGATCAGGGCGAAGTAGGCCACCGTGATCGTGCGGCCGCGCGGGTCGCGCTCCGGGGCGCCAAAGGTGTAGAGCTGCTCCATGTAGACGCCCTGGACGTTGGTCTCCTCGCGCAGCTCGCGCCGCGCGGCGTCTTCCAGGCTCTCGTCCATGCCCACGAAGCCGCCGGGGATGGCCCAGGCGCCCTTGAAGGGCTCGACCCCGCGGCGGATCAGCAGCACCTTGAGGTCGTCGGCGATGACGCTGAAGATCACGGTGTCGACCGTGACGCTGGGCCGCGGGTACTCGTAGGTATGGGGCATCGCTGGCCATTGTATCAGGATGGCGGCGGAATTCGTGGGGGCCGGCGAGGGCGTTGTGGCTCGAACAGGCGAGCGGCGAGAGGGCGGCCGCGCGGTCTGGTAGAGTGGCTGCCATGAGGTCTCGCGTTGTCGTCAGCATGATGGTTCTGGGCCTGGTGGGGTGTAACGGCCAGGCCCCGCTCCTGGTGGCGGGGGTGCCCGGCGACGAGGCGCTCTACCTGAACGGCAACTCCTACCGCGTGCTGGGCACCGACGAGGTGCCGGTGGTGGGCGTGACGGTCGATTCCGAGACCCCGGGCTTCGGCAAGGCGCGCCTGACCGATGGCGACCTGGCCACGGCCTGGGCCAACGGCGGCTACCGCAACCCGACCAGCTGGGCGGTATTGGAGCTCGCGGCCCCGGCCAGCCTGGGCAGCGTGGCGATCAAGACCGGGCCGGCGCCCGCGGGCACCGGCTACGACCTGCAGGTGTCGCCCGACGGCGCCAGCTGGACCACCGTGCTCGCGGGCCTCGCCAACACGGGCTGGGGGCTGGAGCTCAAGGCCTTGCCGCCCGGCACCAGCGGGCGCTTCGTGCGCGTGCTCTGGCACAACAGCGCGAGCTCCCCGCAGGCCCATTTCCAGCTCTACGAGCTGGCGGTGAACGGCACGCCCCAGCCGGTGGCGACGCCGCAACCCACCCCGACGCCGACCCCCACGCCCACGCCCACGCCCGTGCCGGAGGCCACGCCCGTCCCGGATCCCACCCCGACGCCAGGGTCGGACGGCGGCCCCGCGCCGGATCCCACGCCCACGCCGGACGGCGGTCCCGGCCCGGATCCCACGCCCGCCCCGAGCGACACGCCCACGCCGGCCCCCACGGAGGGCCCGCCCGGCCCCGTGCTGCGCGTGCG
>JAQBPE010000269.1 GCA_028287685.1 Cyanobacteria bacterium RYN_339
TCCGCCGGGTCCAACGCCAGGCCCACCGGCGTGTTGAACGCGGCCGTGGCCCCGGGGCCGTTCACCAGCCCCGCCGCACCGGTGCCGGCGAGGGTCGTGACCACGTGGCTGGTGAGGTCGACGCGGCGCAGGCGGTGGTTGAAGGAGTCGGCCACGATCAGCCCCTGTTGCCCCGCTTCCAACACCAGGCTGTACGGCATGAAGAAGGCGGCCGTGGCGCCCGGCCCATCCTGGTAGCCCGGCGCGCCGATGCCCGCCAGCGTGGTGACCTGCCCCGCGCGCGTGACGGCGCGGATGGTGTGGTTCTCCGTGTCCGCCACGTAAATCATGCCGTCGGCCGCCAGGGCCAGGCCGCGCGGGTTGTTGAACAACGCGGCCGTCCCCGTGCCGTCCAGGTTGGCGCCCGCCGCACGTCCGGCGATCGTGGTCACCGCGGCGGTCTTGAGGTCCAGCTTGCGGATCAGGTGGTTGAACGTGTCGGCCACCCAGGCCGTGGTGCCGCCCGCGGCGATGCCCTGGGGCTTGAGGAAGCTGGCCGCCGCGCCCGCGCCGTCCGCCCGGCCGGGCTGGGGTTGGCCCGCCAGCGTGGTGACCGGATGCGCGGGGTCTACCAGGTCGATGCGGCGCACGGCATGGTTCTGGAGGTCGGAGACGATCAGCGCGCCCGGCACGTAGGCCACGCCCGAAGGGACGTTGAAGCTGGCGGTGGCGCCCGGCCCGTCCGCCGCGCCCGGTGTGCCCGTGCCGGC
Organism: Cyanobacteria bacterium RYN_339; assembly: GCA_028287685.1. GTDB lineage: Bacteria > Cyanobacteriota > Sericytochromatia > S15B-MN24 > JAQBPE01 > JAQBPE01. Next base: position 750 of record JAQBPE010000269.1, read on the forward strand.
GATCGTCGTGACCGTGAGGTCGGGCGCCAGCGCGCGGATCTGGTGGTTGCCGGAGTCCGCCACGTACAACGTGCCGTCCGGGGCAACGGCCGCGCCCTGCGGCAGTGCGAAGGCCGCGGCCACACCCACGCCGTCCGCCCGTCCGGCCTTGCCGGTGCCGGCCACGGTCTTGATCGGGTAGGCCGGGTCGGCCAGGTCCACGCGCCGCACGGTCGAGACGGAGCCGTCCACCAGGTACAGCACGGGGTGGGCGGGGTCGCGGCGATCGCACGCCAGCCCCAAGGGGTTCCACAGCCGCGCCGTGGCGCCCGGCCCGTCCACGCTGCCACGCACGCCGGTGCCGACGATCGTGGCGACATGGTGCTTCGGGTCGGCCAGGTCCACCTTGCGCAGGACATAGCCCGTGCACGAGACGTAGAGCCCGCCCTTGCCGTCCAGCGCCAGGCCGAACGGGTTGTTCAGCGAGGCGGCCAGGCCGTCGCCGTCGGTGTTGGCGGCGCTGCCGCTGCCCGCGACGGTCGTGAGCACGCCGACGGGCGAGAGGCTGCGGATCAGGTTGTTGCGGGCGTCCGCGAAGTAGAGCGTGCCGTCGTCGGCCAGCGCCATGCCCTTGGGCTGGTTGAGGGCCGCCAGCAGCGCGCTGCCGTCCGTCTGGCTGGCGCTGCCGCCCACCACCAACAGGCGCCGCACCACCTCCAGCTGGTCATCCAGCGCCTTGTCCTTGCCGCGCAGGGCCGTCACGGCCGCCACCACCTGGGTGGTGGTCAGGGCATCGGGCACCGCCGCGAGCGCGGCCCCGGCCTTGGCGCGCGTGGCGGCCTCCACGTCCGCGGGAAGCTTGTCCAGCACCGCGCGCTCGCTCCGGACGTATTGGTCCAGGATGTAGGCCGTGGTGAGCGTGCTGACGAGGTCCAGGTCCACCTTGGCGCCGGGGCCGCGGTCCTTGGTGGCGATCGCCTGCAAGCTGCCCGCCTTGCCCAGCTCCACCACCAGCACCAGGTGGTGGCCCGCGGGCGTGGCAGGGAAGCTGAAGTGGCCCGCTGCATCGGTCTTGGCGACGATGGGTTGGCCCTTGTCGTCCGTTACCGCGTCCAGGCGCACCGTCACGCCGGCCAGCGGCTGTTGGGCGGGCACCGCCAGGAGGCGCAGGCCGGAGCCGTTGTCCGTGACCAGCCCTCCCCCGTTGTTGGCAATGATCCCCGCGGGCGCCAGCACGTCGCCGGCCAGGCTGCCGCCGTTGTTGGCGATGACGTTCCCGCCGCCCGACCCGATGACGTTGCCCCCGCCGGAGCCAATGATGTTACCGCCCCCGGAGGCGATGACGTTCCCGCCGCCCGAGGCCACCAGGTTGCCGCCGCTCGAAGCGCTCACACCGGCGCTTACCGGGATGGGCGCCGTGGCCTTGGGCTTGGTGGCTGCCGGCGAGCGGACGCACGCCGCCAACAGGGCGGCGGCGACCAGGCTGCCGGCGGCGCGCCGCACGGCTTAGAACGACTTGTGGAGCTTGAGCTTGAGCCCGCCGCCGTGCTTCAGCGACACATCCGCGTCCAGCTTGAAGCCGCCGGCAACGTCTTGCGAGATGCCCAGCCGGGGCACCTTGAAGGCGCCCTTCTCGAAGGTCTTGGGGTCCATGAAGGGCCGCGGCTCGCCGTGCTCGTCGTGTTCTTGCAGGTCGAGCTTCAGCTTGGGCTGGCTGGGGGGCAGCTTGAAGTTGAAGCTGTCCAGCGTCATGCCCGGCAAGGGCTCGGGCTTTACGACCGGCGTCGCGGCCACCGGGCCGGGGGTGACGACGTTCTTGGGACCAACCGACTCGATGCCCATGCGATCCTCCTGGGGGTTGGAAGCGACCAAGCCCATCATACCCAGGACTAGCGCCGGGCTTCCAAGATCGTCACGGAAGCCCGTTGGAAGCCGTACGGTGCCAGCGAGGCAACGGCTTGGGTCGTCACGCTGGCGTCCTTTGCGTCCCAGCCCAGGGGCGAAGCCAGGGTGTAGGCCGTCACGCCGGCGGGTGGGAAGCCGAAGTCCACGCGGCAGCGCACCTCCTGGTCGTTCGAGCGGTTGACCACCAACATGTAGGCCCGGCTGCCGTCCTGGCTGGCGGCCGCGGTGGTGGCCAGCAGCGGCAGCTGGATTTGCCCGCGGGCGCCCGTCACGGTTTGGGTCGGCACTTCGGTGGCCGTCGCCGCCACGCGCACGTCGCCCCAGTGCTTCGCGAGCATGCGCTCGAAGGCGTAGATCGGCGTGGGCCGCGCGGGGTCGTCGTCGTAGAAGAAGCCGGCGTCCGCGTGGTCGTCGTGGGAGAAGCAGAACTCCGCGGCCGCCAGCAGCCGCTGGTTCATGGCCAGCGCCACGGAATCGGCCGCGAACAGCGCGCCGAACATGCCGCGGGCGTGCAGGGGGTCGCTGTAGAGGTTGGTCGAGAACTCCGTGTTGGCGATGCCCACCGGGCGGCCCGTGGCCTGGATGGCGGGCCAGATCACGTCCTCGAGCTGCTTGCGGTTCCATTCGTTCTGGGCCAGCACCGAAGCCAGGTCGCCCTCGCGCACCACCGGCCAGGCCGGGTAGCCGTGGAAGATCAGGAAGTCGACCTGATCGCCCATGCCCTCGATGAGGTGCTTGACCGTGTCGGCGCCGCCGCTCCAGCCGTCGCCCTCCCAGTTGCTGTTGACGCTTGCCACGGCGCCGATCTGAATCGGGCCGTCCGCGGCCTGGCGCATCGCCAGCGCGAACTCCCGGGCACGCGCGGCGTAGACCTTCTCGTCCGGCGCCCAGGTCTCATGGCCGCGCTCGCGCTTCATGGCAATCTCGTTGCCCAGCTCGAACAGGCGGGCGCCCGCGGCGGTGCTGGGGTAGCGCAGGCGGTTGGCGTCGCCCACGTGGTCCAGGTAGGAGACGTAGCGCGCGGCCTCTTGCGGGTCCGAGGTGCCGAAGTTGACCACGTGGATCTGGTCGGCGCCCATGGCGTCGGCCTCCTCGATGCCCCCGCGGATGTCGTCGTAGGGGTACTGGTCGCGCACGTTCCAGCACTGCTCGAAGTGGTAGCCCGTCATGTAGGCGTAGTCGCTGCGGCCGTCCGTGATGCCGTGGCCGATGCGGTAGAGCGCCTTGCCGTCGCCCCAGGTCGGCTGCAGCTCGCGCATGGCGACGAGCTTGCCGTTGAGGTTGTCGCAGTGGCCGGTGACGTGGTTGCGGCACCAGCCGAGCAGGTGGGAGTTCGAGCGGCCCAGGATGGTCTGGGGCGCGACTTTCAGCGTGGGCATCGGGCCCAGGTCCAACGCCACCGGCACCGGCAGGCCGAAGCCCCGCGGCGAGGGGAAGGCGAAGGCCAGCTTGGCTGGTTCCGCCGTCGCCATGGTGAGGGTCATGGTCTCTTGCAGGGCGGGCGCGGTGCCGCAGCCGGCCACGATCATCCCGATCAAAAGCGCGAGGCGCTTGCGCATGTGCTCCAACCTCCGCGAGGGCAAGGCTACGAGCAGGGCAGCGGCGTCGGGGCCACGTGAGCGAGATGTCCTATGAACTTAGTCGATCATGCACGTTCCCGTAAACGGGCGCTCGTCAGTAGACCAGCGCGAGCGCGCCCACGGAGAAGCCCGCGGAGGTTCCGAGCAACATGACCTTGTCGCCGCGCCGCGCCCGGCCGCGCGTGATGGCCTCGTGCAGCGCCAGCGGCAGGGAAGCCGCGATCGTGTTGCCGAACTCCGGCGCGATCACCATCCAGCGGTCGTTGGAGAGCCCGAGGCGGCGCTGGATCAGGCCCAGCGCGGTCATGCTGGCCTGGTGCGGCACCACCAGGTTGATGTCATCCAGCGTAAGGCCCGCGGGGGCCAGGGTGCGCTCCACAAAGGCCGGCAAGACCTGCGCGCTCAGCTTGAAGACGGCCTTGCCGTCCATCTCGAACAAGCAATACTCGTCGGTGTACTCCGCCAGGGTGCCCGCGTAGTTGCGTGGGTGGTGCTTGGTGCCGCCCCCGCGCGCTTGGGTCAAGTGGGCGCCGGCGCTGTAAGTCTCCTGCCGCGCGGCCAGGATCGCGCTGGGCTCGCCTTCGGGCGTCGCGCCGATCACCACCGCCGCCGCGGCGTCGCCGAAGATCGTGGCGCTCTCGCGGTCGTTCCAGTTCAGCGCGACGCTGGCGATTTCCGTCGCCACGACCAGCACGCGGCGGTAGCGGCCCGCGGCCACCAGGTAGCTCAGCGTATCCAGGCCCGTCAGGAAGCTCAGGCAGGTGGAGTTGATGTCGAAGCAGGCCACGCCGGAGTCCGCCTGGCCCATCTGCTTCTGGATCAGCGCGGCCGTGCAGGGGATCACTTGCTCCGGCGCGCCTGCGGTGCACACCATGCAGTCGATGTCCGCGAAGGTCAGGCCGGCGTCGTCGAGGGCGGCCTGGGCGGCGCGGGCGCCCATCAAGCTGGACGTCTCGTCCTTGACGAAGTAACGCGTCAGCACGCCGCTGCGCGACTCGATCCAGCCGGCTTCCAGCCCCAGGCGTTGCCCCAGCTCCACCGCGCCCACCGGCTGGCCGGGCAGGTAGCGGCCGGTCCCCAAGATCTTCACGTTCCGTTGCATGGTCAGATTATCGGGGCGAGCGGCGCGCACCGGGCCGCTTCTCCACAATTCGTTAGGCTTGGCGGTAGCCGGCGAACAGCCCGAGCTCCGGTTGTTCCACGCGCGGGAAGCCGTTGGCGTGGTACCAGCCCTCCACCTCCGCGCGGGAATGGCGGCTCTGGTATTGCGGCGCGAGGTCGTCGTAGAGCAGGAAGACCAGCCCACGATAAAGGTCCTCGATGCTCATGTCGCGGTAGAGCTCCTGGTTGATGGCCTGAGAGAGCGTGAACAACGGCAACAGAGCGAAGACCGGCAGGCAGAGCAGCCGCAGAGCCAGCAGGCGCACCTCCGGCGTCATGGCATGGCCCTGCCCCAGGAACAGCACGTCGCGCACGAAGTAATAAATCTTCTGGAAGGCCGGGCTCTCGTTGGGATCGGGGTAGAGCCACACGGCGAACTGGGCGTCGGGCGCGGCCAGGCGCGCCACCGCGTCGAAGGCGGCCTTGGCGTCCGGGGTGTGGTGCAGCACGCCGATCGAGACGATGCGGGCGAAGGCGCCGGCCCGCAGGGGCGGGTTGGAGACGTCGCCGCGCACCACATGCAGGTTGGGCACGTCCCAGGCCAGCCGGGCCAGGTCGCCCACGGTGTCGGAGAAGTCCAGCGCCAGCACCTTGGCCTGGGGATTGGCCTTGGCGAGGGCGATCGCCTTCTCACCCGAGCCGCAGCCCGCGTCCAGCAGCCACTCGCCGGGCGCCGCGGCGGCGAAGACCTTGGCCTGCAGGTACTGCACGGAGTCGTCCACGCCCAGCCAGAACACGCGGTTCTCGCGCTCGAAGGCGCCGGCGTAGCGGAAGCGCCACTGCTGCGAGAAGGCCTCGCGGCTGGGCGTGCTCTCGCGGCCCAGCAGCATGTCCGGCACGCCATCTACGATCGGGTAGGCATGGGTGGAGCAGACGAGCGTGGTCTCGCCTTCTGGATGGAGGGGCTCCCCGCAACGCGGGCAGGCCAGCACTTCGAGCAGGTCGGGCTTCATTTGCAACGGAATACCACGTTTTGTGGGTAACATGAAGTGTTCGTCCAACCAGCTTTGACAGGAAGATCGATGACCCGCAAGACTCCTCCGTTGCTTGCCCTCGCGCTGATCGCCGCCCTGGCGGCCCCGGCCCTGGCCGCGCCCCAGCTCCCCACGGGGTCCGACCCCAAGGTCCGCGTGCAGGACGATCTCTTCCGCGCCGTGAACGGCGGCTGGCTCAACGCCGCCAAGATCCCGGGCGACAAGAAGGCCTACGGCACCTTCATGATCCTGCGCGAGCAGTCCAACGAGCACGTCAAGGCGCTGCTCGAGGAGGCGGCCAAGAAGCCCGGCGCCAGCAAGGAAGCCAAGCTGATCGGCGCCTACTACACGGCCATGTCCAACGAGAAGGGCCTCGACGCCGTCGGCCTGATGCCCTTGCAAGATGAGCTCGCCGCCATCGACGCCATCAAGGGCGTGGATGACCTGGCTGCCGTCATGGCGCGCTTCAACCAGCTGGGCGTGCCCGTGCCGGTCGAGTCCGGCGTCTGGCCCGACGCCAAGAAGCCCGACACCAACACCGTCTACTGGGGCCAGGGCGGCCTGGGCTTGCCCGACCGCGACTACTACCTGAAAGCCGGCAAGCAGGAAGAGACCACCCGCAAGGCCTACAAGGCCTACCTGGCCCAGCTGGCTCGCCTGGCCTGGGATCCCAACCCCGAGGCGACCGCGGCGGCCGCCTACAACACGGAATTGGCGATCGCCAAGGCGGAGTGGTCGAAGGTCGAGCGTCGCGACGCGGTGAAGACCTACAACCCCGCCCCGCGCGCGACGTGGGACGCCAAGTACCCCGGCTTCGGCTGGGCGCGGTTCGCGGACGGCATCGGCATGCCGGCCAAGCAGGACGCCGTGATGGCGGAGCCCAGCTATTTCGCCGCCTTCGCCAAGATGGCCAAGGCCACCCCGCTCGCCACCTGGAAGGCGTACTTGAAGCTGCGCCTGCTCGACGAGTTCGCCCCCAACCTCTCGAAGGGCTTCCGCGACGCGCACCACGGCTTCAAGGGCGAAAAGCTCCAGGGCCTGAGCGCCCGCCCGCCTCGCTGGCGCTCGGCCGTCGAGGCCACCAACGACGCGCTGGGCGAGGCGATTGGCGCGGCCTACGTGCAGAAGCACTTCCCCGCGGCCAACAAGGCGCGCATGAAGACCCTGGTCGACAACCTGCTAGTGGCCTACAAGGACGGCCTGAACAAGCTGACCTGGATGAGCCCGGCCACCCGCAAGGCGGCGCTCGAGAAGCTCGCCAAGCTGCGCGTGAAGATCGGCTACCCGGACACCTGGCGCGGCTACGACGGCCTGCTGGTCAAGAACAACGACGCCGTGGGCAACCTCAAGCGCGCCGCCATGTTCGCGTACAAGCGCGACATGGCCGACGCCGGCAAGCCCGTGGACAAGAGCCGCTGGGACATGACGCCCCAGACCGTCAACGCCTACTACAACCCGCTGGGCAACGAAATCGTCTTCCCGGCCGCCATTCTCCAACCGCCGTTCTTCGACGCCAACGCGGACGACGCCTACAACTACGGGGCGATCGGCGCCGTGATCGGCCATGAAATCAGCCACGGCTTCGACGACCAGGGCCGTCGCTACGACGGCACCGGCACGCTGCGCGACTGGTGGACGCCGGCCGACGAGAAGGCGTTCAACGCCCGCACGGAGCGCCTGGCCAAGCAGTACTCGTCCTACGAGCCGCTGCCCGGCCTGCACGTGGACGGCAAGCTGACCATGGGCGAGAACATCGCGGACCTCACGGGCGTGGCGATGGCGCTGAACGCCTACAAGGTCTCCCTGGGCGGCAAGGCGGCCAAGGCCATCAACGGCACCACGGCGGAACAGCGCTTCTTCATCGGCTACGCCCGCGTCTGGCGCTCCAAGAGCCGCCCGGAGTGGCTGCGCCAGCGCGTGACGGCCGACCCGCACTCGCCGGAGATGTACAGGACCAACGGGGTGGTTACTAACGTCGACGCCTTCTACGACGCCTTCGGCCTGAAGCCGGGCGACAAGCTCTACAAGAAGCCCGAGGACCGGGTCAAGATCTGGTAGTCACCTACCTCGGCGCCCCGCCCTCCCCGGCGGGGCGCTTTTTCTTACGAAGCTGCTTGTTCTTGATGCGCTATCCGCGTCTACCTTCGCATGGCAAGCTAAGGGCTCCAGACAGGAGGAACGCAATGCCCAAGCATCCTTGGCTGCTCATCGCTTTGTTTACCATTGGCGGTTGCACGTCGGCCCCGCAAGTGGCCGCCCCGCCGACGACCCAGGTCGTCCCGCCGGTCACGGCCGGTGGCGGCGGCGGCAACGTCGACGTCCAGGTCTCCTTCAAGGACCAGGTCGTGCCCATCTTGCAGGCGCACTGCGCCAAGTGCCACACGGAGGGCCGCCCGGCGCCCTTCTTCATGTTCAACGCGGACGGCAGCCCGAACCGCGACGCCGTGGCCTTCCACGTCGACCAGATGGTGGAGGCCGTCCGATCGGGCAAGATGCCCAAGGACGCGCCCGGCAGCGTGAGCGACGCGGAGCTGGCGACGCTGGAGGCCTGGAGCCAGCAAGGCCTGCAAGACAACTAGCTCAGGCCGAAGATCCGTTCCAGCGGACCGTTCAGGAACATCCCCGCGGGGTCGAGTTGCTGGCGCAACGCCAGGAAGTCGGCCCAGCGCGGGTATAGGCCCGCGAGCGCTTCCGCGCCCAGGGTGTGCCGCTTGCCCCAGTGTGGGCGGCCGCCATGGGCGCGGAAGATCGCCTCCATGGCCGAGAAGTACGGGACCAGGTCCATGCCGCGGTACATGTGCACGGCCACGTAGGCCGTGTCGCGGCCGTGGGCGGGGCTCAGCCAGGCCTCATCGCCCGCGCCGAAGCGCACCTCGATCGGGAAGTTCACCGCGTACTTGCCGCGCGTCAGGGCCGCGCGCACGTCGGCGATCACGGCCGGCAGCGCCGCCCGCGGCAAGGCGTACTCCATTTCCTCGAAGCGCACGTGGCGCGGCGTGGCGAAGATCTTGTAGCTGTCGTCGATCTGCGTTTGCCCCCCGATCGCCGCCGCCTCCACCTGGCACACGGCCCGGCTCAGGCCGGGGACCAGGCGCGCGGCCTCGCTCAAGGCCCACAAGGCGCCGTTCTCGAGCACCAAGTCGTTCAGCACATGCGCCAGCGGGCGCGGCGTGGCCGGCTCCTGGGCCAGGTTCAGGTACTTGGCCTGCACCACGTCGGTGTAAGGGATCCAGAAGAACTCGAAGTGGCGGTTGCCCGCCAGCAGCCCGTCAAGGCTCGCCAGGATGTCGTCGAGGTGTGCCCGCGCCTTCACCGCCTTGAGCCGGAACGAGGGCACCAGTTGCAGGCGCACGGCCGTGACCACGCCCAACGCGCCCAGCGAGACCTTGGCCGCCTGGAAGAGCTGCGGGTCTTGGGTTTCGGAGCAGGTGCGGAACTCGCCGTCCGCCCCCAGCAACGTCAGGCCCGTGACCTGGGTGGCGAGGCCGCCCAGCTGCGCGCCCGTGCCATGGGTGCCCGTGGCGAGGGCGCCGGCCAGGGACTGGGTGTCGATGTCGCCCATGTTCTCCATGGCGAGGTGGTGGGCGGCCAGCGCCGGCCCGAGGGCTTGCAGGCGGGTGCCCGCCTTGATCAGGGCTTCGGGCGCGGCCACCTCGACGATGCCGGTCAACGCGTCCAACGAGACCAGCGTGTCCGTGGTCTCGACCAGCGGCGTGAAGGAGTGCCCGGCCCCCACCACGCGCAACTTGCCGCCACGGCCGGCCGTCTCCAGCACCAGGCGCCGCAGCGCATCTTCGTCCGCGGGCGCCGCCCGGTGGGCGGGGGTGAAGCTGACGCCGCCGGACCAATTCTTCCACATGCGGGGCATGTACCCAGTTTTGCCAACCAGGCAGGCGGGAAATAGGGGGGGATGGTGAAGATTGATGGGTGGATCTTGGCGCGCAACGTCGGCATCGGGCTGACGGCCGTGTGCATGGCGGTGTCGCTTCAGCTCCGCGCGGAGCGCCCTGTTGCGGCGATCACCGACGCGCCGCCGGAGCAGGCCAAAGGCAGGGCGCTCCGCTTCGAGCCCGTCGCGCGCGCGATCAAGGCCGCCCAACCGTTCGGCATCGAGGCGCGAGACGCCCGCTCGGTCTTGATCGAACGGGCCACCATGGCCGACATGCGCCTCGCGACGTTGCGCGGCTCCCTGGTCGCCCACCGCGCCGTGTTGCCGGCCCTGGCCGAGGCCCGCCGGCAGCCTGCCTGGTCCCCCGATCCCAAGTTCGCGTACGTGGACCTCAAGGGGGCCGTCGCCGTCGGGCTGCTGGCGACGCGCCTGGCGTTCGACGAAGGCGAAGCCGCGCGGGGCGTGCGGACCTGGCTGGATGCCGCGGCGATCGGCTGGCGCCTCGGCCAGGTGCCCCACGCGCCTGCGATCACGTTGATCGAAGGTCAGGGGCTCGTGCGCTTCGCCCTGATGGCGTTGGCGCTGGAGCAAGCCCAGCTGCTGAAAGCGCCTACGCCCGCCCTGGAAGAGCTGCTCGCCGGCCTCACCACCCTGACGGCTCGGCGCGAGGCGCCGCACAACCTCCTTTGGGGCGAACGGGACGAAATCCTGGCAACGATGCGCACCGGTAACACCGGCCAGAACGTGGTGCGGGACCTGGGGCTTGACGACGTACCCTTCGCCTCGGCGATCGCCGCGGGCCGCGTCCAGGAAGCGGTGCCGGCCGTCAAGCAGGTCTACGACCGGCGCATGAAGATGATGGACGCCCACGACTGGCGCGCGCTGAGGCGCGACAAGGAGGCGGACGACGTGCAGATCGGCGGCGCCACGCAACTGCTGCACCCGGGCGCCTACGTCCGGCGGGTGGTGATGCAGCTGGTGTTGATGGACGACTCCCATTTCTACGAGCGTGAGGGCAAGACCACCATGGCGCTGGACGGTTTGCGCATCGGCGTGGCCGCAGAGCTTTACCGGCGCGAGCACGGCGCCGCCCCCGCCAGCCTGGATGCGCTGGTGCCGCGCTGGCTGCAGGCCGCCCCGATCGACTTCTTCGCCGACGGCAAGCCCTTGCGCTTGGCCGGCGGCAAGGTCTGGAGCGTCGGCCCGGACGGCGAAGACCAACAGGGCCAGGCGGACGACCCCTGGTTCGCGGACAAGCCGACCCAAGATCTGGTCTTCTTCCCGCTGCCCGCTCAGCGGCCACCCGCGTCCGGTCCCGCCCTGGCTTCCACGCTGCCGCCGCTGCCGAAAGGGGGCAACGACACGCTTTCGGAAATCTTCGGCATCGACAGCCTACCCGAAGTTGAAACCCTCTCCACGGTAGGTAAGGACGTCGTCGAAGACGCCGCCATCTAGCAGCAGCAACAGCCGGTCGAAGCGCTCGCACAGCTCGCCCGCCTTGGCGTGCCGGAAGCCCACCGGGTCGCCCAGGGCCAGCTTGCCCTCGTAGGCGATCGGCGTCTGGACTTCGCCCGCGCCCTCGTGCGACAGCAACTGCGCGCCGACGGGCAGGTACGGGCTGGGCAGCTTGGCGGGGCCCGGGGCGCCGGAAGCGATGTAGCCGCCGCCGTAGCAGGTGTAGAGCCCGGGGCCCGGGATGCGGGTGACGGCCAGCGCGAAGCCGGCCGCGGGACGGCCCTTGAAGGCACGGTAGTGGTCGAAGAGGGTCGGGGCGTAGAAGGCGGAGCCCGCCGTCACCTCCGTGACGCTGGGGTCCGCGGCGGTGCTCTCCAGGCTGCCCGTGCCGCCGCCGTTGACGAAGCGCAGCTCGGCGCCCGCGTCACGCAGGGCCTTGACCACCGCGCCGCGCCGCTCGGCCAGCTCCCGCCGAGAGCGCGATTTCAACCACCGGATGACCGGGTTGGTCGGGTCGCCCGGCGCCTCGTCGGGCACGCCCGCGATCTGCGCCTCGTAACCCATCACGCCTTCCAGCACCAGCCCGGCCGCGCGCGCGGCGGCCAACACGGCCAAAGCTTGTTCAACGGTGGTGACGGGCGATCGCCGCACGCCGAAGTGCAGCCCCGGCAGCCTGGCCGACATGTCCACGTCCAAGCACAGCGGGATGCCCGAGCCCGTCAACCGCTCGACGTGCGCCGGGCTGTCGACCATCAAGGTGATGCGCGCGCCCGCCGCCACGGCCTGGGCCACGGCGCGGATCTCCGCCTCCTGTACCACCGGGTAAGCCACCAGCAGGTCGTCGAAGCCGTGCGCATGCAAGGTCAGGGCCTCGCGCGGGTGGTAGCACATCAGGCCCTGGAAGCGCGGGCTGGCGGCCAGCACGCGCTGGATCAGCGGCACGCAGCGCAGGCTCTTGGTGGCTATTCGGATGGGCAGGTCGCCCGCGCGCAGGAGCGTGGTGGCCACGTTGGCGTCGAAGGCCGCGAGGTCCACGTAGGCGGCCGGTAAGGCGCGGCCCGCGAGCGCCGCCTTGAGCGTGGCGTGGTCGATCACAGCTTGCTGCCCGGGTGCAGGCGCTTCGCCAGCTCCTCGCGCGAGAACACGCGCGGCCGCAGCCCGGTGTCGTAGCGCCGCTCCTCGGGGGGCAGGCACAGGGCGCGCGCCAGCTTGCGCAGCTCCGACTGGTAGGCCGGCAGCGTGAAGCGGCCGAAGTGCGTGCTTGCGCCCTCGTAGGCTTGCAGATCGTACTCCTCGGGCGTGGCCACGTAGCCCGCATAGGCGTTGGCGTAGCCCGCCAACAGCGCGGACTTGACCCCTCGGGGGGCCAGGGCTTCCGCCACGGTGGCGCGCAGCCGCCGGCCCGCCTGGGTGGTGGGCTCCGCGGGCAGGGCCGCGATGGCGAGCTCGCCCAGCACCATCACCTGCACCGGCAGGATGTCGGGCGTCCAGGGCTGGCTGCCCAGCGCGTCGCGCCGGGCCAGGTCCTTGAGGTGGGCCACGGAAGGGTCCATCCAGTCCGGCAGGGGCAGCGCGGCCACGTCCGCCCAACCGAAGATCCGCCGGTCGCCGGGCTCGATGGCGATCGCCTTGTTGCCGTGGAGTTGGTGGCTGGCGAACACGCGCGCATGCGCCTGGGAGCCCTCCACCAGGGCCGAGACGCGCGTGCGGGTGGAGGCGAGCAAGGCCGCGGCCTGGGCCAGGTCGCCCAGCACCGCCGGGATGCCCGGACCTTCCTCCGTGCCCATCAGCATGCGCGCGCCGATCGCGGCCGGCGCCGTGCGGCCGCCGCCCAGGTCCGCGGGCACGTCCACGCGGCTCATGTCCACGTAAGCCAGCGCCGCGTCCAAGGCGGGGCCCAGCGGCTCGATGCCAGCGGCCTTGTCGTAAAGTTCGAGCGCCAATGCGTATTGCAGCTGGCCGTTGACCCGCGCGGACTTGAAGTCGTCCGGGTCCACGCCGCGCGTCATCGCGAGCCTCGGGAAGCGCTGGAAGTTGGGCGTCACGTCGCCCGCCGCGCCTTGCGCGAAGGCGGCCACCACTGGCGCCGTGGTCCGGCGCGCCAGCTCCTCTTCCAGCAAGCGGGCCGCGATGCCCTTGTTGTCGTGGTGGATCACGTTGTGGTCGTTGTGGACGTTGATGGGGTGCAGCGGGAAGAAGTTCACGCAACCGATCGCCTCGCCCTGCGCGCCGTCGAAGCGCAGCAACGTCATCTCGCGGTCGATGGCCAGGTGCGTTTCCTGGGGCCGGAACTTCCGCGCAACTTCCGGGTTGCGGTTGTGCGCCATCAGCGAGCGGTTGAAGGCCACCGGCTGGTCGGTGGGGAAGCTGCCGCGGGCCACGCGGGTGGTGGCCGGGATGGCGGCCCGCTCGGCCTGCACGATCGCCTGCACGATGCCGCGCACGATCACGTCCAACACCTCCGGCACGTAGCCGCCCGAGGTGACGTTGTAGAGCACGTAGTGCGAATAGCCGCCCGGGCCGCAGTGGGTGTGGGTGGCGGTGAGCAGCACGGTCTCGTCCGTGAAGCCCAGGTGCGCGTGTTGGCGGGCCAGCGCCTGCATCACGCCTTGCTTGATGGCGTAGGTGATGAAGCAGACCTCGGCCACCACCAGGGCCTGGCGCCGGCCGGTTTGGGGGTCCTTGAAGACGAAGGCGCGCGCCCACAGCGGCGTGGCTTGGCCTTCCACGATGTTTTCGGTCCGGGCCCAGCCCATCATGGCGATGCCATGGCGGTAGGCCGTGATGTCTTGGACGCCGGCGCCGATCTCCAGCATCGGGTTAGTAATGGTAGCGGACGGCGACGAGCGTGCCGCCGCCCACGTTGATTTCGAGGCGATCGCCGAACTGGGCGCCCACGCCGAAGTTGGTGTTGGGCCCGAAGATGACGCGCTGCAACAAGTTCGGCTGGATCGAGGGCGAGGTGATGAACTCACCGCTGCTGGCGACCGGCGTGGGGTAGGCTCCGCTCGACTGGCCCTGGTCCACGGTCAAGGTCACGTCGAGGCGCAGCGTGAAAGGCAGGCTGCCGAGCTTGGCGTGGTAAGCCACGCCGAGCCCCAGATCGGGGACCAGGTACGACCGCGCGCCGCGCTGGCCCGGGTCGAGCAGCACGCCGGCGATCACGGCCGCCTTGAAGGCCTCGTCGTCGATGAAGCGCGCCGCGCCACGCGCGCCGAAGCGCAGCTGCGAGGTAGAGGGGTTCATGAAGTCCGACAGGATCGCGCCGCCCAGCCCGAAGCGGTTCCAGGCGTAGTCATAGCCCACGCCCGTGTAGCCCACGTCGAGCGTGTGGCCCGGTTGGAGGTCGGCCGAGGGCATGGTGCTGGCCTGGGCGGGCATGGCGGCCAGGAGCACGCCGAGGACGGCGAGGCGACGGAACATGGGGGAACCTCCGGGGCTAGAGCTTCGGGGTGGGAGTCGGAGTGGGCGTGGGGGTAGGCGTCGGGCTGGGGCTGGGGGAAGGAGACGGGGAGGGGCTGGGGCCCGGGGTGGCCGTGTCCTGCGTCTGCTTGAGCTGGGCCAGGCCGTCCTTGAATTGGTTCTTGAGCGACTCCAGCGCGGCCTTCTGGGCGTCCCGGCGCACCTGGTATTGCGCGTTCTGGGCGGACGGGTCGGTGGGGTCCACCGTCACGGGGCCGGCCTTGCCGGCGACCTCGTACGGGGTGAGGTAGGTGCCGGAGTAGATGCCCAGCGCCAGGCCGGAGAGCTTGGTGCGGCTCTCGTAGGCGGCCGCGTTGCTGAACAGGCCGGTGGGCTGGTCCGGCGCCAGCGTGAGCTCGTTGGTGCCGGAGATGATCAGCAGCAAATCCACCTGGAAGCGCGCGGCCACGGCGCGGATGGTCTCCGTGGAATCCCCGGCCGAAATCAGCGCCTTGGGGATCTGGGCGACGGAGCGCACCAGGCCGGTGGCGATCAGGTCCTTGCCCAGGGCATCCACCGTGGCCTGCTGGTCTTCCGCTTTGAGCGGATCGGTGTAGTTCAGGAACAACACGCCCAGGCGCGTGGGGAAGGCCACGTTGGTGGCGCGGTTCAAGAGGTCGACCAGGGCCGCGTCCTCGGCCGAGCCGGCGTCACGCACCAGGCTGGATACGTCGCCTCTCTTGGCGGCGGGCGCGGGTTCTGGCACGAGGAAGGGGGTACGGCCGGCGCACGCAGTTAGACAGGCAGCGAGCACGATGATGGCGAGGCGGGGAAGGCGCATGCAACGAATCCTCGGAGGTTGACCGGACACGATAGCCGATGCTATCACGAGTTGGACGGAACATACCCGCCGTGGGCCCCGTCCCCACCCCAGGAGGACACTTCATGGCTCGAAACTTACGTCTGCTGCTTAGCGCCGGGATCTTGGCGGCTGCCGCTTCCGCCCAGGCCTGCGATGCGCTCAACGCCTACCTGCCCGCCCTGGCCTTCTGCGGGGACCAGGCCAAGCCCTCCGAGCTCGCCAAGCTGGCGGAAGGCCCGGCGCTGTTCGTCGACGCCATCCGCACCGTCGCGGGCGAGGTGGGCGGCCAGACCCAGGCCGTAGGCAACGGGCTACAAAAGGGCTTCGACGTGTCGCAGCAGGCCTTGCAGGCCCTGGGCCCCTACAACTATTCCGGCACGGGCACCTACACCCGCGCCGCGGCGGACGACCGCTCCTTCCGCCTGCGCTTCTTCTACGGCAACGGCGTGGCCGGCAAGTCGCCCGACACCCCGGTCGAGGCCGACCTGGCGCGCCTGGACAGCTACGTCACCGCGCCCAACTTCACGAACGGCTTCGACTTGAGCAACGCACGTGGCCCGCTCTTCCCGTTGATCGAGGCCACCGGCATCTCCAGCGGCAAGTTGGCCTTCAACGACGCCGCCCTGCGCTTCGACGTCGGCTCGATCCTCAAGACGACCTTGAAGGGTTACAACCTGAGCCTGGGCCTGGGCACGGGCCGCAACACGATCAGCACGCTGGTCCAGCAAGTGAACGCGGGCAAGCTGACGCTGAGCCTGGCGGACACGGCCATGACCAACGCGGCCCAGGGCTTCAGCCTGAGCATCACCAAGTTCGACCTGACGGCGGGGCTGGATGGCAGCACGAGCCTGGGCGGCGATTACGGCTTCGCCGTGACCAACGGGGCGCTGAAGTACTTCGGTGCGGTCAAGACCGTCGGCGGCATCCCGGCGCTGTCGCTGTCGTGCACGCAGACGACGACGCCGTTCGCAACGGTGAGCTTCGCCAGCGGCAAGGCGGACGTGAAGATCAACGCGGACAGCTTCCCGATCACCTTGCCGGGCCTGGCGCCGCTGAAGAACCCCTAAATCGCGACCTTGTGCAGCACCTTCACCGTCTGGTGCTGCGCGTCGTACGTTCCATCAACCTTGAAGCGCTTGGCCCCGGCCAGTCCGCTCACGGTCTGGTACGCCTGGAACGTGTAGATATCGCCGCTCGCGGGCGCCATGACCACCAGCGCCTGCAACTTCACCCAGTAATCCGGGATCTGCTTCTCCAGCTGCTGGCGCACCGCGCGCTCCGCCACCGCAATGGTCGCCTCGCCCTGAACGGCAGCGGCCTGTGGGATGGGCGCGGTCACGGAGCCGATGTGGCGCGTCGCCCCACAACCCGTGAGGGCGAACAACATAGCGACGGCGACAGCGAACTTGACCACGGCACAACTCCAAACACTGTTAAGATGCGGTTTGCAGCGTTTCCACACCCTGCGAAGCCATCATAGCAACGCGGGAAGTGTTAAATATTTAATTTAGGTTATGGCAAGGGTAAGAATCGTTTAACATGGCCTTGCGTGCTGTACATGGTGCAGGGGCCCTTGCATGTGGCCCCTCGACGCGCCTACACTGAGGCATCATGACCGTCCGAGCGTCCGAATCCCTGTCTGGCCTGCCTGGCCCGGGGCTCCGCCGGTCGCTCTGGCAACGTTATGTTACTCTGCTCGCCGACGGCGTGCCCTCGGACCAGGTGTTGGTGCTGGTGGACGGCGCGTCGCGCCCGCAATGGACCGCCTGGCGTACCGCCGCGGACGCGCCCCAGGCGACGGGCGGCCAGTGGATCGAGACGCCGTTCGCGTGGATCCAGCAGGAGCTGCGGCTGTGGTGGGGGTTGGCGCTGGAAGGCCTGGCCGGGCTGGGCGCCCCCGTGCCGGAGGCTCACCAGCCGGTCTTCGCGGCGATCGATTTGGCGCAGTATCTGTTGGGGCACTTCACGGCGCACCGGCGCGAGGCCGGGCTGCTGGAGCGCGCGCGCTCGGCGCCGCACTTCCAGAGCGTGCAGTTGTTGGACGCCCTGGGACGCGGCGTGGAGAACGGGCTCGCGTTGGGCGAGGGCCCGGCCTTGCCGGCCACCCGGGACCGCCTGGGCCGGCCGGTGGCGGCACCTTGTTTGGCCCTGGCGGGGGCGATCGCCGCGCGCCTGGACGCCGGCGGCACGGCCCTGGCCGAAGAAGC
Organism: Cyanobacteria bacterium RYN_339; assembly: GCA_028287685.1. Taxonomy (GTDB): domain Bacteria; phylum Cyanobacteriota; class Sericytochromatia; order S15B-MN24; family JAQBPE01; genus JAQBPE01. Next base: position 18,164 of record JAQBPE010000269.1, read on the forward strand.
CGGCGAGGCGATCGCGCTGTACGTCGACGGCATGCTGCGCGCCGGCGTGCTGGACCATGCCCTCCAGCTGGAGGTCTTCGCCAGCGCGCTTTGGCCGCACCCGCAATACCGCGAGCACCTGAAGGCGCGCTTCCGCCACGTGCTGGTCGAACACCTGGACGAGCAACCGCCGCGCCTGCAGGCCGTGCTGCACGAGCTGCTGGCGGACGGCGTCCAAGGCTGCTTCAGCCTCCAGCGCGACCCCCAGTCGGAGCTGTTCATGGGCGGCCTGCGCGAGTATGTGGGCGCAGACCCGCGCGGCGCCTGGGAAATGGCCACCAACCTCACGCACGTCGTCCCCGTCGCCGAGGGGGCGGCGCCCTTCGCCCCGCTGGGCCGCGCGCTGCTGCGCGAGCTAACCAGCCCACGCAGCACCGTGCCGGAGGCGGTGGACCTGCCGCCCGGCGCCGTCGAGCTGCGCCTGGACCACTACTCGCCCGCGGAGATGTTGCAGGCGGCCGCGGAGCGCCTCGTCGCGCTGTTAGCGACCAACACCGTGCTGCCGCGCCACGTCGCCCTGATCAGCCCGACGCTCAGCCCGCTGCTGATCTGGTCGCTGCGCCAGAAGCTGGGCGACCTGGGCGTGCCCCTCTACGTCTTCGCCGGCACCAACCGCCTGCGCGACTACCGGCCCGTGCGCGTGCTGCTGACGCTGGCCAAGCTGGCCCATCCCGCCTGGGGCCTCGCCCCCACGCGCTACGAGCTGTTGGAGTTGCTGGAGCTGTGCACCGGCCTCAACCCCCTCAAGCTGGGCCGCCTGGCGCCGCGCCTGTTCCCGGACGGCAAGCTGGCGGAGCCCGCCATGGTGCTGGCCGCCGTGCCCGAACTCAAGCCCGCGGCCCTCAAGCGCTACGCGGCGCTGGCCGGCTGGCTCGAGCAGCAAAGCGCGCGGTTGCCCTTGCCCACCTTCTTCCAGAGCGCCTTCGCCCACGTCTACGCCCGGGCCCGGGCGCCGCACGGGATGGACGCCACGGCCGACGAGGTCTTCATGCGCGAAATCAGCCAAATCGGCCAGCTGATCGAGCTGTCCGAGCGCTTCGAGGCGGTGGATCGCCGCGTGGAGCACGCCGACGCGGCCGCCTGGGCCCAGCGCTTCTTCGCCTTCCTGGACGACAGCCCGATCGCCGAGCGCCCGTTCTTCCAGCGCGAACCGCACCAGAACGCGGTCATGCTCTCGACGCCGAGCCAGCTCGCGGAGCGCGGCTTCCAGGGCGTGGACGACGAGCTGCGCTGCCTGTTCCTGCTCGACATCGGCTCGGAGGGCTGGTGGAAGCGCGACCGGCGCGAGCTGACCAACGGCCGCGTGCTGTCGCGGCGCTGGCGCGGCGGCCCGTACGACCCGGACACGGAGCGCGCCGACATGGACGAGAAGCTGGGCCGGGTGCTGCTGGCCTGTAGCCTGAAGGCCCGCGAGCGCTTGATGATCTACGGTTGCCTGACAGATGAAGAAGGCCGCGAGAACCAGGGCGAGCTGCCCTACGTGCTCAACGCCCTGCTGGCGGAGGTCCACGGATGACGCTGATTTCGACCCTGCGCCCGGCCCAGGCGGAGATCCTGGGCTACACCGGCGGCCCGCTCGCCATCTCCGCCGTGCCCGGCGCCGGCAAGACCTTCATCCTCACCCAGCTGGTGGCCCGGCTGGTGGGCGATCCGGCGCTAGCGGTGCGCCCGCACCAAATCCTCGTGCTCACGTACATGCGCGGCGCGGCGATGACCTTCAAGCGCCGCGCGGCGGCCGTGTTGGGCGAGCGCGGCCTCACGGCCTACGGCCTGCAGTGCATGACCATCCACGCCTTCTGCCTGGCGGTGGTGCGCCAGGCCCGCGCCCTGGGCGGCGAGGGCGACGACACCGACCTGGTGGTCTTCCAGGACTTCGACCAGGCGCGGATCATGGCGCGGGCGCTGGAGGAGTACCTCCAGGACCCCGCCGCGCTGGCGGACTTCGGGGCGCGCTGGGGCGCCGGCGGCGACGAGCGGCGCGACCCGCGCCAGCTCTGCATCGAGGCTGCGCGCAAGGCCATCAGCGTCGCGCGCAACTTCGGGTTGACGCCCGACGCCGTTGACGGCGCACTGGGCGGGCAACCGGAGTTGGCCTACCTCTACCGCGCCTACGAGGCGCAGCGGCTGGCGGAGCACGCGCTGGACTTCGACGCGCTGGTGGCCGAAGCCATCCGCCTGCTGCAGACCGACGTCGCCCTGCGCACGAGCTACCAGCGCCGCTACCGCTTCGTCTTCGAGGACGAGGCGCAAGACTCCACGCCCGCCCAGGACGTGCTGATCCGCCTGCTCACGGACCCCGTGCACGGCGGCAGCGGAAATTTGGTAAGGGTGGGCGACTCGAACCAGGCCATCATGACCAGCTTCACCTTCAACGACCCGCGCTACTTCCGCGGCTTCTGCCTGGGCGCCGCGGACCGCGGCGGGCGCCATGTGCCGATGCAGGAGTCCAGCCGCAGCGCCGCCCCGATCCTGGACGTGGCCAACGCGCTGGCCGCCTCCGCCCGCCAGCATCCCGACCCGGCCGTCCAGCAAGCCTTCGTCGGCGAGCCGATCCAGGAGGCCACGGCCGGCAAGCGCAACCCGTTGCCCGAGGGCGCGCCCAGTTGGACGGTCTACCGCACGAAGGACGACGAGGCCTTGGGCATTCTGGCGCGCGCGCGCGCCTACCTGCAGGACCATCCGGACCGCCGCGCCGCGATCCTGGTCTTCAGCAACAACCAGGCCAAGGATCTGGAAGCTCGCGCCCGCACCCTGGGCTTGCCCCTCTACGCCGGCGCCCGCCAGGCCGGCGAGACCAAGCCCATCCTGACGCTGCTGGCGCGCGCGCTGGCGTTCCTGGCGCTGCCCGCGGGCGACCCGATGGGCCCCTTCCTGGGCGTGCTGGACGCCCGCATGAAGGCCCAGGGAGACCAGTGGGACGATGCCCGCGCCGTGCGCCGCGTGCTCAAGGCCGGTGTGGACCTGGAAGCCCTGATTTATCCGCCCGCGGGCCTGCCGCCGGCGCGCCCGCAGGGGCTGACGGAAGGTGACTACGCCGCGATCGTGTTCGGCGCCCAGGCGCTGCGGGCGCTGCTTGAGGCCCGGCACCTGCCGCCGGCGGAGCTGCTGCCGGCGATCGCCGCGGAGCTGCTCGACCAGCCCGAAGCCCCCATGGTCGCCGCGCGCGCCGCCGCCCTGGCCCAGCCGCTGGTGGCCCGCAACGTAGACCCGCTGGAGGCTCTGCGCGCCGTCTTGCAAGAGCTGGCGGACCAGACCACGGACCGCCGCGAGATCCTGGCCCAGCCGGCCGAGGTGGTGGAGCCCGAGCCCGGCCAACTCGAGATCCTGACCTTGCACCGCGCCAAGGGAGCCGAATACGACGCCGTCTGGTTGCCGGGGCTGGGCTGCTACTACCGCAACAAGACCTTCTTCCCCTGGGACCTGGAACAAGCTGAGATCTGGGACCAGGCGGCCTTCCTGGCGGAGCAAGCCCTGCGCGAACATGCCGAGCCCAGCGGGCTGGCGATGGACGAGCGTACCCGCGCGGCCCAGTGCCTGACGGTGGCGGAGCGCCTGCGCCTGCTCTACGTGGGCGTCACCCGGGCCATGCGCCAGCTGCACCTGAGCAGCTACAACATGGACGGCAACGACCCCGCCTTGCCCCACGTGCAAGCCATGATCGCGCAGTGCGAGCGGAGGAGCCCATGACCGCCCCCGCGCCGCGCTTGAGCGCGCACAGCCTGAAGGAATTCGACCGCTGCGAGCGGAAGTTCGCGCTGCGCTACGCCCAGCACGCCTTCTGGCCAGGCACCCCGCCCGAGGTCGAGGAAGAGCGCGGCGCGCTGGCGCTGGGCGAGGCCTTCCACCTGTTGGTACAGGTGCATGCCCTGGGCCTGGACGTGACGCCGATGCTGGGCGCGTTGCCGGATGCAGATGGCCGCTTGACCGCGCTGTGGAGCGCCTTCAAGGGCTCCAGTCACGCGCTTCCCACCGCTGGCGAGCGGCGTTGGACCGAGCAGGCCCTGAACCTCTTCGTGGGCGGCATCCCCACCTTCGTGCGCTACGACCGCCTGGTCGAGCGCGACGGGAAGTGGACCATTCTTGACTGGAAGACCGGCCGCGTGAAGCCGGAGGCGCTCGCCAGCGACTGGCAGACCCGGCTCTATCGCTTCGCGCTGGTAGCAGCCGGCGAGCACCTGGGCGCGGGCCCGATCGCGCCGGAGCAGGTCACGATCGTCTATTGGGAAGTCAGCAGCGGCAAGCCGCTGCCCTTCGCCTATTCCCAGGCCCAGTACGAGGCCGACGGGCGGGAGCTGGCGGCGCGAGCGGCGCACCTCCAGCACCCCTTCAACCCCAAGCTAGAGGACGACCCGCACTACCCGGCCAACCGCGGCCACTGCAAGCGTTGCGATTACTACAGCCTCTGCAACCGGGTCGAGGCGGACCTGGCAGCGCCGGGCGCCATCCGTGCCCCGACGTTTTTGTAATTTTCGGCACCATTGCACGGAGCGCCCCGGTGGAAGGGCCGCTATGCTGGATCTATGGCGATCCACCACCCGACGTTCACGCCGGTAGCGCGGCGGATTACGGATTTCATGGGGACGCCGCTGGGCTTCGGCCTGGCGGTGGCGATCGCCTTGGTGCCGTTCCTGCTTGGCCACCAGGCCTGGCTGGTGGTCCTGCCCGTGCTGCGCCTGGCGGCCCTGGCCTTGCTCCGCCACAACGAGCTGGACACCAGCTCCACGATCCACCTCAAGCTCGACGAGCTGCTCCGCGCCGTGGGGCGCGCCGACAACCAGCTGATCGCCATCGAAGCCGACCATGCCGCGCAACTGGACCAGCTCAAGGCGGAAGCACAAACAGCCCCTGAACCCGCGTCACACCTTGACATTCACCCACCAAAGGAGCGAAACTAAGCCCCCACCGCCACAGGAGCCCGCCGCATGCCCACCTGGACTCTCCGCCAAGCCGACGAGGCCGCCGTCGACCGCTTAGAAGCGGCCCTGGGCGTTCCGCGCGCGATCGCCCGGGTGCTGGTCCTGCGCGGTCTCACCACCCCGCAGGACGCGCTGAACTTCCGCGCTTCCCGCGAGAGCCTGTCCTACCTCGAAACGCCGATCATGACCCCCGGCATGGAGAAGGCCGTGGCCCGCATCCGCCGCGCGGTGGCCCAGAACGAGCCCTTCGTGATCTACGGCGACTACGACTGCGACGGCGTCACCAGCGCCGCCGTGCTCTACCGCTACCTCAAGCGCGGCCTCAAGGCCAACGTGGAGGCCTACCTGCCGGACCGCTTCAAGGACGGCTACGGCGTCACGCCGCAGGCCGTGGAGCGCATCGCCAAGAGCGGCGTGAAGCTGATCCTGACCTGCGACAACGGCATCTCCGCCGTCGCCGCCGCCGAGAAGGCAAAGGAGTACGGCGTGGAGATCGTCGTGACGGACCACCACCAGGTGCCGGAGGTGCTGCCCGACGTGCACGCCATCGTGCACCCCCAGCTGGAGTTCAAGCACCTCAAGGACCTGGCCGGCGTGGGCGTGGCCTACCTGTTCGTGCTGGCGCTGGAGGGCGGAATGAACGCCCGGATGGAGACCTTCCTGGACTTCGTCACGCTGGGCACGGTGGGCGACGTCGTCCCACTCGACGGCCCCAACCGCCCGCTGGTCTGGGCCGGGCTGGAGCGCTACCGCAACGCGCGCACGCCCTACCCCGGGGTCAAGGAGCTGATCAAGGTCGCCAAGGCCAATTGGGAGGGCCTCACGGCCCAGGACGTCGGCTTCCAGCTGGTGCCGCGCCTCAACGCCGCCGGCCGCCTGGAGACGCCCGACATGGGCTTCCGCCTGCTCGCCACCAACGACCACGAAGAGGCCGCCGCCTGCGCCGAGCACCTGGACGGCGTCAACCGCCAGCGCCGCGACATGAGCGCCGAGCTGGAAGCCAGCGTGATCGCGCGCCTGGAGCGGGAGTGGGACTTCGACAACGAGCCCTTCATCGTCTTGAGCGACCAGGAGTTCCACCACGGCATCACGGGCATCATCGCCGGCCGCCTCAAGGAGCGCTACCGGCTGCCGGTGCTGCTCTTCTCGGCCCACGACGAGACGATCTGGAAGGCCTCCGGCCGCGCACCGGACGGCGTGCACCTCTATGAAGCCCTGCACGCCGCGCGCGGGCACCTGCTGGGCTTCGGCGGACATGCCGGCGCGGCCGGCTGCTCGGCCGTCGGCGACGCCCTGCCGCATGTGCGCAAATCGCTCAATAACTACCTGGCGGAGATCGGCTGGACGCGGCCCGAAGACGCCATCTGGCTGGATGCGGAGCTGCCCTTCGCGGAGGCCACGGAGGAGCTGCTGGCGGAGCTCGACAACCTGGAGCCCTTCGGCCAGCGCAACCCGCTGCCGGTGTTCGGCCTGCTGCATGCCCGCGTGGTCAACAAGCGGGTGCGCGGCAACCACCTGTTCCTGACGCTCGACGACGGCCGCGACGTGCGCGAGGTGGTGGCCTGGGGCAAGGGCCCGGAGGCCGACCAGCTCACGGGTTGGGTGCGCGTGACCTTCACCCCCAAGATCTCGCTCTATGGGGGCCGCCATGTGGAGCTGGTGGCCCAGCGCCTGGAGCCCACCAGCGCCCCCGCCGCCGTCACGCCCGGCCGATCCCATGCGGCCCGCACGGCCCAGACCGTGGCCGATCGCCGCGGCGAGGACCTGGGCCAGCTGCTGGCTGAGCTGGAAGCCACCACCTCCGGCCCGATCCAGCTCTATTCGTTGCCCGGCCGCCAGGTCCCGGGCGGGCGTGTGCGGGTGGTGGACGCCCTGGCGCCCAAGGCCACCGCCGGCCCAATGGTGCTGGCGGACGTGCCCCAAGACCAGGACACCTGGGAGGCGCTGGCCGCCCAGGCCTCGCCGTTGATCCTGGCCTGGCCCGAGCTGGCCGAGGAGGCCCTCACGCCCGCCTGGCTCACGGAGCTTTACATGGCCCTGGCGCGCGAGCCCGGCACGCCGCTCGCGGTTGCCGTTGGCCGCCAGCCCATGGAGCGCCGCCACGCGGCGATCGCCGCCTTGCGCGTGCTGCGCGAGGCGGGGCTGTTGGTCGAGCGCGACGGCCGGCACCAGCCACTGGCCGCGCCCGACGAGGGCATCGCGCTCGCGACCTTGCCGGCCTTCCAGGCCGCGCGGGAGGCCGAAGCCTTCCGCGCCAAATTAAGGGCCGCCCCGGTGGCGGCGATTGCCCCAGGGCGGCCATTGTCTATCGCGAACTAGGACCCGATCGCGAGCTTCCGCGCCGTCGGCCGTTTGACCTCTTCCGCCAGCGGCGCGCGGATTTCCAGGATGCCGTGCTTGAAGGTGGCCTTGGCCTCCGTGTCCTTGATCCGGTTGGGCAGCGGGATCATGCGCTCGAAGGAGCCGAACTGCCGTTCGGAGCGGTAATAGTTGTCTTCCTTGATCTCCTCCTCCTGCTTGAACTCGCCGGACAGGTGGATGCTGTCCTCCGTGATCTCCACTTCCACGCCGTCCGCTTGCATCCCCGGCAGCTCCGCCTTTACGACCACCTCCGTCTCCGTCGTGAAGACCTCGACCGTGGGCATCAAGGTCCGGTTGGTTTCCAGCGCCGGCAGCCCGCGCATGCCCATCCGCCCAAACAGCCGCCCCATGTCATGCTGCATCCGCTCCATCTCTTCCAGTGGGTTCCATCGCGCCAAGTTCATCTACAATTCCTCCTGTCAGCAGGGGTCACCCCTTTGACCATCCTACGGCGCAGCGCAATTGGCACATACAGAGGACCCGAGGTTGAAATCGTCACAAGCCACGCTGATCGGCGCCACCGCCGTCTTGATGTGGTCGACCCTTGCCTTGCTCACCACCGCCACCGGCCAGGTGCCGCCGGTGCAGCTGACGGCCATGGCCTTCACGCTGGCGGCCTCGCTGGCGGCGGCCAAGTGGGCCGTCTTCCGCCAACGCCCCACCTTCCTGCGCCAACCACCCGCCGTCTGGGCGCTGGGCGTGGGCGGCCTGTTCGGCTTCCACTTCTTCTACTTCCTGGCCCTGCGCCACGCCCCACCGATCGAGGCCAGCCTGATCAGCTACCTCTGGCCCTTGTTGATCGTGCTCTTCGCGGCCCTGCTGCCCGGCGAGCGCCTGCGCTGGTTCCACCTCGCCGGCGCTGGCTTGGGGCTGCTGGGCACCGCCCTGCTGGTCACGCACGGCGGCCGCCTGGCCTTCGACCCCCGCTACCTCCCCGGCTACCTCTCGGCCCTGGCCTGCGCCATCACCTGGGCGGCCTACTCCGTCGCCAGCCGCCGCTTCGGCCAGGTCCCCACCGACGCCGTGGGAGGCTTCTGCGCGGCCACCGCCGCGCTGGCCTGGGGGGTCCACTTCGCCTGGGAGCCCACGCTTTGGCCCGCCGGCAACCAGTGGCTGGCCGTGGCGGGCCTGGGCCTCGGCCCTGTCGGCGCCGCGTTCTTCGTGTGGGACTACGGGGTGAAACACGGCGACATCAAGGCCCTGGGCGCCTGTTCCTATGCCGCGCCCCTGATGTCGACGTTGCTGTTGATCGCGTTCGGCCAGGCGCAGGCCACGCCTGCCGTCCTCGCCGCCAGCGCCCTGATCGTCCTGGGCGCCGGCCTGGGGGGCCTGGACACCTGGCGGGCGCGGGCCTAAGTTAACGCAAAAATATTGCAAACCAAACAAACGTAAAGCAAGCGAGGCCCCCGGCCTGCGATGATAGTTAGGTTCGAAAACGAAAGGACGCATCGTCATGATCGACCCCATCAAGAGCGGCACCAGCCCCCTTCCCCCGCTCGTCCAGCTCGCGGCCGAGTCCACCCCGGAGCCGACCATCCAGCAAGTGGACAACGGCTCGTCGAGCAGCTCGAAGGGCGGCACGCGCGCGCGGAATGCCTCTTACGAACCCGGCGATTCCAACAACACCGGCGGCGGCGGCAAGCCCACCACCTTCTCGCTCTGATCGCCATCCGGGCCCCCCGGGGCCCGGGTTTGCTACAATCGTCGGATGCTTGCCACGCCAACCATCCCGCCCGATCCCCGCGACCAGGTCATTTACCTGGTCATGCCCGATCGGTACGCCGACGGCGACCCGACCAACAACGCCCACGTCAACCGCCAGGACCCGCACGCCTACCACGGCGGCGACCTCCGCGGGCTGACGAAGCAGCTGGACCAGATCAAGGACCTCGGTGTCACGACCATCTGGATCACGCCCGTCAACGACAACCAGAACGGGCCCCTGGCCGGCAAGTACTGGGGTTACCACGGCTACTGGATGCAGGACTTCGAGAAGCTCGACGAGCACATGGGCTCGGAGGCGGACATGCACGCCTTCGTTGACGGCGCGCACGCCCGCGGCCTGAAGGTGATCCTGGACGTGGTGGTCAACCACGCCGGCTACGACGCGCCAATCGTGAAGCAGAAGCCCGAGTGGTTCCACCACAACGGCTCGATCGTCGACTGGAACGACGCCTACCAGTGCGAGAACTTCGACCTGGTGGGCCTGCCCGACTTCGCCAGCGAGAACAAGGACGTGCTGGCCTTCATGATCAAGGGCTGGGGCAGCTGGATCACGCGGTTCGGCCTGGACGGCTTCCGCGAAGACACCGTCCGCCACGCGCCGATGGCCTTCTGGCACGACTTCAATGCCAAGATGCACGCCACCAGCCGCACGCCATTCTTCACGGTCGGCGAGGTCTCGTACCACGACCCCCGCAAGATCGCGCCATACCTGCGCGACGCCGGCCTCGACAGCGCCTTCGACTTCCCCATGTTCGAGACGCTCAACCGGGTCTGCGCCAAGGGCGAGAGCATGACGAAGCTCGCCGCGCGCTTCGCGGAGGACAAGGCCTACACCGACGCCCGCATGCTGAGCCCGTTCCTCGACAACCACGACGAGGTGCGCTTCGCGACCACGGCCAAGGGCGACGAGCGCAAGATCCGCCTGGGCCTCGCGGCGTTGTTGACCATGCGCGGCATCCCCAGCCTGACGTGGGGCACGGAGGTGGGGCTGCAGGGTGGCGCCGACCCCGAGAACCGGCACGACATGCCGTTCGGCCAGAACCCCGCGTTGCGGGCCTACACCAAGCAGCTGCTGGGCCTGCGCCGCGAGCACGCTGCCTTCCGGCGCGGCTGGCAAGCCACGCTCTACGCCGACGACCAGGTGATCGCCTACCGCCGCCAGGCGCCGGGCAGCCACGCGGTGGTGGTGCTGAACAACGCCGACCACGCGGTGACGCGGCACATCCCCAACCCCGGGGCGCGCTGGGTCGACGCGTTGGACGGGACGCGTTACGGCCGCAGCCTGGACGTCACGCTGGCGCCCTACCAGGCAAGGGTGTTGTTGCCACGGTAAGGGTATAACGCTCGTATGGATGCTCCGAAGCTTGTCCCCGTCTTCATGCTGGCCGCGGCCTTGGCCGCCCCACAGGTCTCCGGCTGCGCGCTGAGCGGCCTGACCGGCCTGGGCGGCACCGTGATCGCCAACGTAGCCCCGCCGACGTCGAGCAAGCCTCCGGTAAGCGTCAACCCGATCGTGCCGCCGCCCTCCCCGCCGGCGCCCATCAACTCCGTGCCGCCGTCGCCCGTCCTGATCGGCAACCCCGTCGCGCCCTCGCAGGCGCCGCAGATCATCTCGAACCCCGTCATGCCGATGCCGTCGGGCACGCCGGATCGCACCGGCAACCCCAACTACCCGTCGCCCACGCCCACTTCCGCAGCGACGCCCACCCCGCCAGTCCCGTCGCCATCGCCCACGCCGGCCCCGACAGCGACGCCGACCGCGACGCCCACGCCGCACTAGCGTCCCGCCCAGGCCTCTCGGCCGGGCAGCCCCAGCGCTTCCAGGCGCGGCAACACGGCCTCGTCCACCGCCCGGTGGAAGGCCTCGCGGTGCTCGCGCACGGAAAGGCTCCCCAACGCCCGGTCGGCTTCGGCCAGCTCTTCCGGGGCATCGCCATAGGTGGTACAGACCGCCTCCAGCTGCCGCAACGAGGTGGGCAGCATCGCCGCCAGGGCAGCACGTTCCTCCGGCGACGCGTCGACCAGCAGCAGGCCCACCAGCTGCCAGCCGAACTCCCCGTGGAAGACCTCGTCCGCGTGCAGGCGACGCAGCACCTCCTTGAAGGGCGCGCAGCGCGTCCCCTGGTGCGTGGCGCCGATCAAGCGGGCCGACACGGTCTCGCCCAGGCACAGCAAGTTCATGGCGGCGGCGAGCAGCTGCGGCCGCATCCCGGCCGCGGGGTCCACCAAGAGATAGGCCGACTCCGCCTCGATCGCGCCCGACGGCGCGCCGCCCAGCGCCGTCACGGCGTCGGCGCAGAGCTGCACGTGGCGCACTTCATCGGCCACGACGCGCGCCATCGCGCCCATCACGTCCAACGGCAAATTGGCCAGCAGCAGCAACGTCTGCAGCTGGGAGAACAGGGTGGTGGAGCGGTACTCGTCGACCATGCGCCGCGTCCACGAGGCCGCGCCGGCCAGGCGTACCGGCTCGGGGAAGGGCCCGATGCCGGACCAGTCAATCGGCTGCCAGCGGCCGCCGGCCAGGATCTCCTGGTGGGCGGCGGCCAGGCTGGTGCCGGAGGGGCGGACGTGGACGTCGAAGGTGGCCATACCGTGGATCTACCCCGCGGGCAGGGGTACATAGACCCTGGCACCGCATGACCTCACCAGGACGTGAAACCTTGGACCAGATCCTCGCCAACCGCTACCACGTGCGCTCCGTGTTGGGCGAAGGCGGCATGGGCACCGTGTACCGGGTCGCCGACAAGCTCGGCGACATGGCCGAGGTCGCGCTCAAGACCATCAAGAGCGCCGGCCCCGTCACGGAAGACCAGCGGCTGCGCTTCAAGGAGGAGTTCCGCGCCATGGCGCGGCTCAAGCACCCGAACACGATCGAGGTGTTGGACTTCGGGCAGCTCGACGCGACCTCCCTCTACATCACGATGGAGATGGTGCCCGGCCGCGAGCTGGCAGACGTCATGGGCGGCCGCCAGATGCCGTTGGCGGAGGTCTACCCCCTCCTGATCCAGCTGCTGCAAGCGCTGGACTTCATCCACTCGCGGCTCTACGTCCACCGCGACATCAAGAGCCAGAACATCCGCGTGCGCGACGACGGCGTGGTCAAGCTGATGGACTTCGGCCTGATGGGCCAGCTGGGCCAGCCCAGCACCCGCAAGGTGACCGGCTCGCCGGGCTACCTGGCGCCGGAAGTCGCCATCGGCGGCCTGATCGACGCCAGCTCCGACCTCTATTCGGTGGGCTGCCTCGCCTACGAGATGCTGGCCGGGCGGCTGCCGTTCTCCGGCTCGTTGATCGAGGTGGTGCGGGCACACGTGGACAAGGCGCCGCCGGCCATCACGGACCTGCGCTCCGACCTGCCCGACCGCCTGGTGCGCGTGCTCAAGCGCATGCTGGAGAAGGAGCAGACCCGCCGCTACCGCTCCGCGGCCGAGGTGATCGAGGACCTGGCCGCGGTGGCCGGCGTGGCCGTGACGCTGGAGAGCGCGGACCAGCGCCGCAGCTACCTCGTCACCAGCGAGCTGGTGGGCCGCGACGAGGAACTGGCGCTGCTGGAAGCCGCCCTGACGGACTCGTTGGCCGGCAAGAGCCGCGCCGTGATGATCGCGGCGCCTGCCGGCACCGGCAAGAGCCGGCTGGTGCAGGAGCTGGTCCTGCATGCCAAGCTGAACCAGGTGCTGGTGATGCATGGCGAGTGCCTGGAAGTTGGCATGGCGCCTTACGAGGCGTTGGCAGGCTCGCTGCGACCGGCCCTGGCGCACGGCACGGAAGAGGAACGGGAACAGCACGTGGCAGCCGGCGCCCGCCTGTACCCGGAGCTGTTCACCTGCGATTCGGTGGTCGCCCTGCAGACGCCCGAAGAGCTGGCGAACGCCACCCTGGCCTGGGTGAAGTCGCTGGCCCAGCGCATGCCGCTGCTCTGGCTGATGGACGACATGCACTGGGCGGACGCCCAGACGCTGGAGGTGTTCAACCACTGCATCCGCAACCTGGGCGACGCGCGCGTGCTCTGCCTGGGCACCTTCCGCAACGACGAGACGCCCCCGGGCAGCCCGGTCTGGAGCGCCATCGAGGACGGCAGCGCGGAAGCGCTGAAGCTGGGGCCCTTGACGCCGGCGTCGCAGGCCGCGCTGCTGGGCGCCATGCTGCAAGACCATGCCATCTCCGAAAGCTTCGCGGACGCGCTCTACGGCGCCACCGGCGGCAACGCCTTCTTCCTCACGGAGGCGTTGCGCGCGCTGATGGAGGAAGGCGCGCTGACGCGGCGCGGCGGGCGCTGGTCGTTCCCCGGAGATGCCTCCGCGCTCTCGCAGCTGACCAGCGTGGAAGCCACGGTCAAGCGCCGCCTGACGCGCCTGGGCAAGGAAGCACGCCGTCTGGCCGGCGTGGCCGCCGTGCTGGGCCGCCACCAGGACCTGGCCATGCTCCAAAATGTGGCCGAACAGGACGAGGACGAGCTCTTCGCCGCCCTGGACGAGCTGATCGAGCGCCAGTTCCTCTTGAAGGAGGAGCAAGGCTTCGTCTTCCCGCACGACCGCGTGCGCGAGGCCCTCTACGAGCGCCTCGATCCTGGCGTGCGCGCCACGCTGCACCAGCGCGCCGGCGAATACCTGGAGGCCCACCCCGGCCCGGACCCCGCCCACCAGCTGCACGGCCTGGCCGCCCACTTCGCCAAGGGTTTGGACCTGCGCAAATCGTTCCGGTACCAGAGCGAAGCGGCCATCCAGGCCGATGGCCAGGGCGCGGACGCGATCGCCCTGAACCTGCGCTTCCGTGCCGCTGCCGCCCTGGAGGCGCTGAACGACCCGGCCCACAACCTGGACCTGGTGGAGCTCTGGTGGACCGTCGGCCGCGACTCCTTCGCGCTGGCGCCGCTGCAGGGGCTCGAGAGCATCGAGAAGCTGATCGCCAAGATCGAGGCCTGGCAAGGCCCCAAGCCGGACAGCCCGCTCTTCAACTTGGCCTCCGCCTATTCCCTGCTGGCGTCCGTGCACGGCTTCGCGGGCGACCCACGCAAGAGCCTGGCCGCGGCGGAGAAGGCCCTGGAGCGCTCCAAGGACGACGACGTGGACGGCCTCGGCCGCGACGGCCGGGGGTTCGTGCGATCGCTCGGCCTCATGGGCATGGGGCGGCTGGACGAGGCGATCGCCAACGGCAAGGTGATCGCCGCCTTGCTGGCACCGCGGGTGATGGAGCTGGCCCCCAACCTGCGCGGCATGGTCGTGGGCGCCCACAGCATCCAAAACGTCGTCTGCTTCCAAGGCTACAAGCCGGACCCGGACATGCGCGACAAGGCGTTGTACTTCGCCAAGCTGAACGGGGACGACACCCCCTTCACGGTCTGGATGCCGTTTGGCTTCCACGCCACCTTCGCCGGCCGCTGGCGCGAGGCGCAGGCCTACGTCGAAGACACGGTGCAGAAGTGCCGCCGGGTGGGCTCGCCGCCCTACCCCTACATGTTGGTGATCCGCGTGCAGCTTTGCCTGCAGCGTGGGGACGCCGCCACCGCCCTGGCCCAGGCGGACCATGCGCTGGCGCTGCCCAACGTCCAGCAGATCCGCCAGGCCATGCACTTCCTGCACGTGATCCGCGCCCACGCCTTGATCCAGCTCCAGCGGCTGGACGAGGCGGCGGAGGTGATCGCCCACCTGGAAGCCGAAGCGCGCGAGTTCGAGATGGCCCTGTCCGTCATGTTCTCGCTGGTTGCCAAGGGGCGCCTGGCGCTGGCGCGCAACGACCTCGCCACCGCCCGCGAGGTCCTGACGGAGGCCTACCGCACGGCCGAGGAAGGCCCGGCGCGCAACCCGCTCTGCCAGATTTGGGCCGGCCGGCAACTGGGTCGCCTCGCGACCGTGGAGCGCGATTGGGCAAAGGGCCAGCGCTACCTGGAAGAGGCGATCGCCATCGCCGCGCGCGAAGATATCGACCTGCCGCTGGAACAGGCCAACTCGTTGCTCGCGCTGGGCGAGCTGGAGAAGGTGCGCGGCAACGAGGTGGAAGCGCGAGCCTACTTCACGCGGGCCGGCGACATCTACCACAAGCTCGAGCAGCCGCACTGGCTGCACAACGTGGTGCGCGCGATGGAAGGCTCCAGCGAGCTCGCCAGCACGATCAGCCAGGCGCCCGCGCCGGCGGCCAGCGTGGAAGCGCGCTGGAACCTGATGCGCGGCGGGATAATGTAACTTAGCGCAAGGCGGCTTCGGGGTCCAGGCGGCCGTACGCCACGCCGGGCAGCGGGCGGGCGGTGCGCTGGAGCCAGTGGGAGACCTGGCCGGCGGTCCAGTCGGGGTGCCGGCCGCGCAGCTGCGTGGCTACCACCGCAACCTGGGTGGCCGCCCAGGACGTGCAGCTGGCGCCAACATGCAGCCCGAAGGCATAGGTCGAACAGACGCCCTCGGCCTTGGCCGCGAGGCCGATTTGCGGGCCGCGGTTGCTCTCCTTGAAGGGCAGCCCGTCGCGGCCCAGCCCGCCCACCGCCAGCACGCCCGGCACGGTGGCGAGCGGGAAGCGCAGCGGCGTGATGGCCTCGCCCAGGTTGCCGGCGGAGGTCACGACCAGGACGTCGCGGGCCAAGGCGCGCCGGACGGCGGCCGTCGCCGCGTCTCCCGGCACGTCGCCCCTCTCGAACACGCGGGCCGGGTAGGCCAGCACCACGCGGGCGCCGTGGGCCACCGCCCAGTCGATGCCACGCGCCAGCTGCTCCGCCGTCCCGTGGCCGCGCGCGTCGCGCACCTGCACGCCCAGCAAGGGCAGGTCGCGCGGCACCATCCCGGCGCTGAACGTGCCGTGGAAGTTGACCATGTCGCCCGCGTCCAGCGCCGGCGCCCCGCTGACGGCGTTGAACGTCTGCGTGAAACGATCGGCGGGCCCGAGCGGGCCGTCGACGATGGCGAGCGCCAGGGCAAGCAGCAGCATCTCCAGATTCTAGCGTACCTTCAGCAAACATTCAGGACCGGAAGTGCGCCCGATGCGCTATCGTGTCGAGACGATGGTTGTCCGGTTCCTCCTGAGCATCTTCTTGTCGCTGTTCCTCGTGGGGTTGACCTCCGCGGAAGGGCGAATCCACGTGCTCGCGCTGCAAGACCAGCTGGGCATGGAGCGGATGTGCGAGGACGAGACCTTGCATGTCAGGCCCGCGGAGCTGCGCGTGGAAGCGATCCGGCGCGGGCGCATGCCCTACCGGCCTGCCAAGCGGCGGACCGGTCCCTATTTCTACGTCTCGCGGCCCATTCCCAAGCCCGAGCGCCGGCCCCAGTTGCCCCGGGCTCCCCCGCACCAACCGAGGGCACCTCCTTTCGCGGCCTGAACCCAAGGCCCCCACTAGCGAAAGGACATCCTAAGAGATGCAGAAACTCATCGCCGGCCTGGCTATGTTCCAGGCCCGCCTCTTCCATGCGCAGCGCCCCCTGTTCGAGCGCCTCGCCCGCGGCCAAGCCCCGGAAACCTTGTTCATCACCTGCTCCGACTCCCGAATCGATCCGTGCCTGCTGACGCAGACGGCGCCGGGCGAGCTGTTCATCCTCCGCAACGCCGGGAACCTCATCCCGTCGTACGGCGCGTCGGACTGCGGCGCCTCCGCCACGATCGAGTACGCGGTCAGGGCGCTGGGCGTGAAGGACGTGATCGTGTGCGGCCACTCGCATTGCGGCGCCATGCAAGCCGTGCTCGATCCCTCCACCCTCGCGGATCTGCCCGCCATGGCCTCCTGGTTGGGCCACGCGGGTGCGCCGGCCGACGGCCTGCAAGCCACCGTCCAAGCCAACGTCGTGGCCCAGCTCGCGAACCTGCGCACCCATCCGGCGGTGCTGACGCGGCTGCAACGCGGGGACCTGCGCCTACACGGCTGGGTCTACGAGTTCGAGCATGGCACGGTCCAGACCTACGACCCGGACGACCAGAGCTTCCGTCACCTCCTGCCCGACCTGACCGCAGCCGGCTAGCGAGGAGACCCAAGATGCATATCACCCCCAACGATCGGCGCGAAGGCGCCGACGCCTCCTTCCGCGCGCGCCTGCGCTTCTACCTCACCCCCATCGACGGCCGCTTCGAGGACTTGAAGCAGGGCAACCTCGCCAAGAACGTGGCGCGCGATTTCATGGCGGGCTTGATCGTGGCGATGGTCGCCATCCCGCTGGCGATGGGCTTCGCCATGGCCAGCGGCCTGCGCCCGGAGCAGGGCATCGTGGGCGGCGCCGTGGCCGGCCTGATCGGCGCCCTCTTCGGCGGCTCCAAGTACCAGGTCTACGGCCCCACGGCCGCCTTCATCCCCGTGATCGCCGGGATGATGGCGACGCATGACCAGGGCTTCCTGGTGCTGGCGTCGCTATTGGCCGGGCTGGTGCTGCTGGCGCTGGGCCTCGGCAACGCCGGCAAGCTGGTGGCGAAGGTTCCCCACGCTATCGTGGTGGGCTTCACCATCGGCATCGCCTGCGTGATCGCGCTGTCGCAGCTGGGCGAGGTGCTGGGCCTGCACGCCAAGCTCGGTTATGACGTGTGGGACAAGCTCCACGGCGTGATCAAGCACCTGGACGAGGTGAACCCCTACGCCATCGTGCTGGCCCTGGGCACGTTCGCCATCAGCAAGGTGCTGCTGCGCATCTCGCCGATGATCCCGGCGCCGTTGATCGGCGTGGGCGTGGGCACCCTGCTGGCCTCCACCCTGTGGGCCGGCAAGGGCCTGGCGACCATCGGCGAGAAGTTCGGCCAGATCCCCACCAACTTCCTGGTCTTCAGCGGCCCGGCCGCGATCCAGTGGACGCCCGCGTTCCTGGGCGACCTGGCCTTC
>JAQBPE010000314.1 GCA_028287685.1 Cyanobacteria bacterium RYN_339
CGCCTTGCTGGGGTTCAGGGCTACGATGGTGGCGATGCTTGGGACGATCTTACCCAAATGGCAAGTGTGGCGTTTTAAGCGCTTCCTAAGGCCTCGGGGCGGGCTGGTTATCGGCTTACATAACCTCGGAACGTTATGTGCGGGTAAATCTCGGGACCATAGCAACGACAAAGCCCCCCGGGTGGGGGGGCTTTGGGCAAAGTTTACAATAGTTAGTTTTCGGCGTACTCGCCGGCACCGACCGGGCCGGTACCGTGGCGGCGGGCCGGGGAGGCCACCTGGCGGTAGATGGCGACCCAGGCCAGCATCGTCAGCGGGACCGTCACCAGCAGGCCGAAGCCCAGCAGCAGGGCGCCGATGAAGTTGACGATGGAGGCGACGATCGCGAAGACGATCAGCGTGCCCAGCAACGGCTTGGAGATGTCGACGCTGCGCTTGAGCGCGTCCATCGGGGCCATGTTCTGCTCCAGCACCAGCAGGGGCGCGAAGCCGAGCAGCACGGCCGCGATCAGGCCGGGGATGATGAGGAAGATGAAGCCGATGATGATGGCGACCGAGGTAATGAATTGGACGGCCAACATGTTGCCGAGCGTCGGCTGGGGCTTGAACAGGTCGCCGATCGCGGCCGGGCGCCCGTCGTGCACCGCCAGGGCCATGGACATGTAGCCGGCCATCAGGAAGGCGGAGGCTACGAAGCTGATAATGGGGCTGACGACCGGAATGTGGATGCCCTGGACCACCACGTTCAAGATGGCGATGATGACGAACCCGCCGATCAGGGCCGCCGGATTGCGTTGCAAAGTGGGCATGGCGGCCTTGAACGAGCCTACCGCATCGATACTCATCGGATCTCCTCATGGGGGGATAGCACTCCCTCCGTACCCCGCACCCTGACAACCTAACGAGCGTTACGTTCCACGTGGCGTCTTATGTGCCGTAGGGCATATAATCTTGGGCTGGTTGCCTGTCCAACCCCAGAGGAGCCACTAGCTTGTCCCCAAGAACGATCTGCGCGTTGGTTGCGCTGCTCCTGGCCGCCTGCGTGCCCCTGGGCACCGCCCCCGTCGCCACGCCCGCAACCCCTACCCCAGCCCCAACCTTGGCTTTCGCCACCGGCACCTTGCAGCTCCAGACCGGCGAGACCAAGAGCCTGGCCCAGCTGCTCACGCTCTCCGGCCAGCCGATCGACGCCGTGACCCTGGGCCTGTTGGCCTTCCAGGTGGGTGATGCCAGCCTCGCGAGCGTCGGCGCGGATGGCAGCTTGAAGGGCCTGAAGGCCGGCTCCACCACCGTGATCGCGGTGAACAAGCTGCAGCCCACCCTGCGCGCCCAGCTCACGCTCAACGTGGTGGCCAACGGCGGCGCGGTGCAAATCCAGATCAAGCCGGAGACGGCCGTGCTGGGCATCGGCGAGACGATGTCGCTGACGGCGGAAGTCCACCTGGCCTCGGGCGTGGTGAACGCCAACGTGGATTGGAGCAGCTCCGACGACACGATCGCCACCGTCAACCGCACCACCGGCCTCGTGAGCGGCGTGAAGGAAGGCCGCGTGACGATCCGCGCCGCCTACTCGCAGGACACCTCCTTCCAGCAGGTGGCGGACGTGCGCGTGGTCAAGGACAAGACCCAGGCCGTCCCGAGCGCCGCGCCCTCCGTGGTGGTCTTCGGCGGCGCGCCCTCGCCCTCGCCGGGGGCGGCCGGCCCCACGCCCACCCCGGCCCCGTTGGGCGCCTGGACCCGCCAGGCCACGGGCGTGAAGGACGCGCTGACCGCCGTGCGCTTCCTGGATGCCAAGACGGGCTTCGCCATGGGCGCGGGCGGCGTGCTGCTGAAGACCACGGACGGCACGGCGTGGGCGTCGTCCTACCCGGTGTCGCTGGGCTTCCAAACGGTCACGGACTTCGACTTCGGCTCGGCCGGCACCGGCATCGCGATCATCAACGGCAAGGCCTACCGCACCACTGACGGCGGCGGCGAATGGACGGCCCTCACCACCCCCGCGGGCACCGTGCGCCGGGCGCGCTTCGCGAGCGCCACCAGCGTGGACCTGCTGGCAGACGCCAACCTCTTCCATTCCGCCGACGGCGGCGCCAGCTGGACCAAGGTGGATGTGCCCGCGCCCGGCGCCACCGCCTTCGCGCGCCGGGGCGACAAGCTCTGGGTCGGCCAGGGCGCCAAGCTGCTGCGGCCGGTGGCGGACATCGGCTGGGCCAACGTCCAGACCTCCGTTTCGACGATCGCCGACTTGAAGTTCGTGTCGGACGACGTGGGCTTCGTGACGGGCGAGGGCGCGGCGCGCGTCGTGGCCGTGACGCTGGACGGCGGCAAGACCGTGAGCGCGCCCATCGCCACCGCGAACGTGGCGCTGGACTGGGCCGACGCCCAGCACGGCCTGACGATCAACACGGGCCGGGGCAGCTACAACGCCAACAACCAGGTGGTGTTCGACACCATGATCGCCGGCACCACCGACGGCGGGCTGACGTGGGGCAACACCACGCTGCCCACGCTCGACGGGGGGCTGGCGGCGATCGCCTACCCCACCGCCACCACCGCCTGGGCCGTGGGCGCCAACGGGCAGATTTACCGCTTCGAGGCCACCCGATGAACCGCGTCCTGCCCCTGGTGCTTGCCGCCTCGTTGAGCGCCTGCGTCAGCCTGGCCCCCACCGCGCCCCAGGCCACGTCGGCCCCCGCGGCCGCCACGCCGCGTCTTACCTTCAATTCCGGCAACCAGCAGCTGGGTACGGCCCAGACCCGTGCACTGGGCCCCTTCCTGCAAGACGAGCGCGGGCAGACGCCACTGTACGGCACGATCGGTTGGGTGTCCCTGGCGCCGACCATCGCCACCGTCGACCCGGACGGCACGGTCCACGCCCTCGCCGCCGGCAGCGCCACGATCGTGGCCGCCCTGGCCGCCAACCCGGCGGTGCGCGCGTCGATCCCGATCCAGGTCGTCGCCAACACCTCCACGGTGCAAGCCGTGATCGTGCCTGCCCAGGCCGACCTGGCCGTGGGCGAGCGCGTGACGCTGCGCGGCGAGGTGCACCTGGCGGACGGCACCGTGAACGGCAGCCTGAACTGGAGCTCGTCCGACGGCACCGTCCTGGCCGTCAACCCCACCACCGGCGAAGTCAGCGGCCTCAAGGAAGGTAAGGCCACGATCGTGGGCGCCTACAGCCAGGACCAGGCCGTCCGCGCCACCGCCACGATCCAGGTCTTCAAGGACGCCGCGGCCAAGCCGAACGCGACGCCGTCCGCCACGGTCTTCCGGCCCGGCACGGGCGGCAACGGGTTCGACGGCTCCGATGGCTGGACCCGCGACACGATCGTGGCCGACGCGCTGGTCGGCGCCTTCGACTTCGCCGACCCCCACGTGGGCGTGGCGCTGGCCGAGGGCGGGCGCGTCTTCACCAGCCTGAACGGCGGCGCCGCCTGGGAGGCCCAGCCCTCCAACGGCCTGGCCGGCGTGGCCCCGTCCGCCGTCGAGATGGTGGACGGCCAGACCGGCTTCGCCGCAGGCGGCAACCAGGCCTTCAAGACCACCGACGGCGGCCTGAGCTGGTCCCCGCTGCGCAGCTTCCTCGATCCGAACGACGAGACGGGCAACACGCGGGCGATCCTCACCCAGCTGGCCTTCGTCAACGCCGCCAGCGGCTACGCGGTGGGGAACGGCGTGCTGTTCAAGACCGCCGACGGCGGCGCCACCTGGGCCCAGGTCAAGACCCCGGTCGAGGCCACCTTCGATGGCCTGGCGCTGGTGGGCGCCAAGCCCTGGCTGCTGGGCGCCACCGGCGTGTGGGGCTACGAGGGCGGGGCCTGGACGGCGGGGCCGGTGGGGCTGGGCAAGCCCGCGCGCGCCGGCGCATCGTTCACCAGCGCCCAGCGCGGCTGGGCCGTTGCCGACCGCGGCCTGCTGGTCACGGCCGATGGGGGCAGGACTTGGACCCTCGCCCCTGGCACGAAGCCGGCCGGCGCCAACGCCGGGGCCATGATCGCCTTCGCCGACGACTTGCACGGCCTGGTGGCCACCAACAACAACGCCTGGACCACCGCCGACGGCGGCGCCACCTGGAAGCCCAAGGACCTGGGCGCCTATCCCGTCACGCGCATCCAGGCGGCCGGGCCCAAGGACTTCTTCCTGTTGGGGCAGGCGCCGTCCAGCGCCGGCGTGCCCCGCTCCGTCATGTTCCACTTCGATGGCCGCTAGAGGTATCCCCATGAACCGCCTGCCCTTGCTCGTCGCCCTGCTGGCCCTGTCGGGCTGCGTGATCCCGCCCGTTGGCCCGCTGGCGCCGGAGGCCACCCCCACGCCCGCAGGCCTGCCCGTGCCCGTGCTGCCCGTCAACACCCAGGCCAGCGCCGGCCCGCTCGGCCAGCTGCGCAACGCCGGCCCCGCCACCACCGCCATGAACGTGGGCGAGAAGCGCTCCCTGGCGCCGCTGTTCCTCGACGGCAAGGGCCTGGTGCCCACCACCGGCGTGGTCTGGACCTCCAGCGCCGACGCCGTCGTGGGCGTGAACCCCACCACCGGCGACGCCTTCGCCTCCGCCAAGGGCACCGCCGTCCTGACGGTCGCCCTGCAGGCCGACCCCTCCGTGAAGGCCCAGATCACGGTCAACGTGAGCAACAGCGGCGATGTCACGGCGATCGCCGTCACGCCCGCCCAGGCCACGATCGCCATTGGCGAGGCCCAGCCGCTGCTGGCCAAGGTCACGCTGGGCACCGGCGAGGTCAAGAGCGAGGTGGTCTGGAGCTCCAGCGACGACAAGATCGCCACCGTCGACGCCGGCGGCACCGTGACCGGCAAGGCCGTGGGCACGGTCCAGATCCTGGCCTCCTACGCCAAGGACCCCAACTTCAAGGGGCAGGCCGCCGTGCGCGTGACCGCCACCAACGGCACGGTGGCGGCCTCGCCCACGCCCACCGCCAGCGCGGACACGGGCGGCCCGGACACCGTGGCCTTGCGCCAACAGGGCACCTGGGTGGACCAGACCATGCTGACGGCCTCCGACTTCACGACCATGAAGTTCTTCAGCCAGACGGCCGGCGTGTTGGCCGGGCCGACCACCTTCGCCACCACGGCGGACGGCGGCAAGACGTGGGCCGAACACGCCACCGGGCTGACCGGCGTGAAGAAGGTGCTGCTCCAAGGCGCCGGCGACGGCTGGCTGATCACGGACGCCGGCATCTTCGCTACCGTCGATGGCACCAGCTTCCCGGCCGTGGTGGACTTCAAGGCCGCCTACAGCGAGAGCCTGTCCGACGTGGCGCGCACCAGCGCGACGGAGGCCGTTGCCATCACCACCACCGGCAAGCTCTTCAAGAGCACCGACACGGGCAAGACCTGGTCCCCGGTGGCCGGGCCCGCCGCCGCGCTGCAGCTGCTGGATTACAACTTCCAGAACAACACCACCTGGGGCCCGATCGCCGCGGCGCCGGGCGGCGGCCTGCACTACGCCTACCTCAACGAGCAGAGCTGCAAGAACTTCCAGACCAACAGCTACTACACCTGCGTCACGGCCAAGTCCTACGCCAACCCGGACGGCAGCGGCTGGGTCACGACGACCATGTCGCAGGGCATCAAGGCCATGACGTTCACCAGCGCCAAGGAGGGCTGGCGTAACTCCAACCAGGGCGCGGTTGAACGGACGGTGGACGGTGGCAAGAACTGGATCTCGGGCAACGTGAACGGCTATGCCATGACCTTCCTGGACGCCCAGAGCGGCGTGATGCTGTACGGCAACACCTACAGCGTCACGGAGAACGACGGCCGGACCTGGCGCGCCACCAAGTTCGACGCGGGCTACAACGCCACGGCGATGGCCGTGCTCGATCTCGACCACATGTGGGCCGTGGCCGGGAACAAGGTCAAGCGCTACCTGGTCTTGCCCCTATAGGCACCAACGACCAACCCACCACCCGAAGGTGGTGGGCTGGTCGCCTGACTACGTGGCTACGTAGGGGGAGCTTAGAACTTGGAACCGACACCCACGGTGCCGCCAAGCGTATTGATCACGCCCTGGATGTTGGTCTGGTCGCCAACGCGCAGGCTGCTGGGGTCCTGCCAGCTGTTGACGCCCAGGCTCAGGCAGATGTTGCGGGCGACGTAGAAGTCCGCGCCCACGCCGTAGTTGGTGAGCACGCTGCCCAGCGCGTTGGGGTAAGCCAGCGGCTGGAACGCCGAGTTGAAGCGGCCCGCCGACAAGAGCTGGGTCTGACCCGCCTGGGCGTGGAGCTCCAGCATGTCGGTGGGCGTGATGCTGAAGATCGCGCCGTAGCTACCGCCCACGAAGCTGTCGTACTGGGTGCCGATGGTCTGGGCCGAGGTGCCCAGGCCCAGGTGGGCGCCGACGTAAGGGATGGCCTGGAACATGCCGTACTTCAGCCCGGCGTAACCGGCGCGGAACTCCGTGTCGACCATGTTGTCCTTGAGCACGTTCACGCGCAC
>JAQBPE010000386.1 GCA_028287685.1 Cyanobacteria bacterium RYN_339
TCCGCCGGCCCGATCCCGCCGCGCGGCCGGCCGCGCCGCCCCCCGTGCCGACCAGGCCCCTGGGCCGGCCCGGCACCGATCAGTTCCTGAAGCGGCCCGGCGTCGCGCCGGCCACGCCGTCGTCGCCGCAGCTGGTGGCCAAGCGGATGGCCGAACAAGGCCTGCAGTTCCTGAAGGCGCTGGAGATCAAGGTGGCCATCCTCCAGGTCGCCTACGACCAGGCGTGCGGCAGCCAGCGCGCCACCTCACCCTTGCTGCCCGTGCCCGCCCAGAAGACCGCACGCAACGTGGCGGCGGAGCTGCAAGCGTCGCCGGAGCTCCAGCCCCTGGCCAGGCAGTTCATCCAGCTCTACCTGGAGGCCCGCGGCGTGATCCCCCCGAATAGCCCGGCCCAGCGGGCCCAGGCCGGCAAGTTGCTGGCGGATCTGGGCACCTTCCCGCACCGCTTCAAGGGCCACGTCGTGTTGGAGCAGTTGTTCTTGGTGCCTGCGTAGCCGAGCGCCGGTCGGCCATGCCTTGTCGCCTGCCCCTCCCCGCGGCTAGGCTGGTACGCGGAGGGTTGGACATGCGCGGGATTCTGCCGGTGGCGTTGCTCTTGGCGGCGTGCAGTACGCAAGCCTCGCCGGGCGTTCCGACGCCGACGCCGACGCCAACGGCGACGGCGACGTCGGCGCCCGCGGCCGATGGGGTGACGGTCACGCCGGCCCCGCCCGCCGCCACGCCCACGCCGCCGCCCATGCCGTCGATCGCGCCGGGGACGGGCGTGCGGCCCTTCGACCTGCCCCAAGGCGCCACCTTGCGCTTCGACGCCGCCACCCCCGGCCTGGTCGTGGTCGGCGCGGCCGGCTCCACGGAGGGCGTGCACACCTTCTCGCTCGCCGGCACGCGCGGGGTCCAGCAGGCCGCCACGCCCGCGGTGGGCGGGACCGTCCAGTTCTGGGTCAACACCGGTGACTTCACGGACGCCGGCGACAGCCCGCGCACCTGCGTGCTGAAGCAGCTGACGCCCAGGCTGGAGGTTTACCTGGACCAGGCCGCCCGGCCGGCCGCCGCCCAGGGCCTGGCCGCCTTGGCCAAGGTCTTCGAGGACCCGATCATCTCGCGCGACGAGGCCGCTTTCGGTGGGCTGCCGGGCGGCGGGCGGATCACGCTGGTCGTATCACCGGCGGTCGACAACTTCGGCAAGCTCAAGGGGCACGAAGGCTACTTCTGGGCGCGCGACCTGATCGACGGCCAGGCCCATGGCGCGCAACGGCGCGTGCTCTTCGTGTCCGATGACTACGTGAGCTACCCGGACGTGGTGGTGGACGGCGTGCTCGCCCATGAGTACCAGCACTTGCTGAACTACGTCCGCAAGGCCGCGGCGGCGGGGCGCACGCTCTCCGAGGAGAGCTGGCTGGACGAAGGCCTGTCGGTCTACGCCCAGCAGGTGGCCGGCTACGGGTTGACCGGCGGCGATCGCTTCGTCGCCCTGGACGTGGCCGATTTCGAGCGCCGGCCCACGGAAGCGGGCCTGCTGGAATGGAGCGCGTCCCATTCCACGTTGTCGTTCGGCCAGAGCTACCTGTTCGTACACTTCCTGGTGGATCGCTACGGCGAGGCGGTGCTACGCAAGTTGGTCGACAACCCGCAGGTGGGGGTGGCCAACGTGGAAACCGTCACGGGCGCGCCCTTCGCGGAGCTCTTCCGCGACTGGACGGTGGCGAACTACACGAACCACTACCAGGGCCTGGACCTGGCGGCCAACTACGGCGGCTACCAGCTCCCCGGCTTCTTGCCCGCCACGTCGCCGGCGACCGGGGCGCTGCGGCCCTGGAGCGCCCTGGCCTTCCGCGTGGGACAAGGCCCGGTGGTGCTGACGGGCAGCGCCACCAGCCGACTTGTAGGCGCCTTCACCCCTTAGGCAGGATCGGCCAAGCCCGGCGGCGAACTTCTGAGTAACAGGAGGTACCGCATGCGCCAATCACCCAACCGGGCCGAAACGCCGTCCACCGCCAAGTCCATCGGCCTGGCCTTCTTGATCGTCGGCGGCTACTGGCTGGCCTTCGGCGGCCTGATGAGCTACGTGATCGAGACGAAGCAAGCGACCTCGATCGCGCGGCAGCTGCCGCCCGCGGACCCCAACGGCCGCACGCTGCAAGCCGGGCTCACGCCGGCCGGGGTGACGTACAAGAACATCGAGTTGGTGCCCGTGGGCGAGCCGATCGACCTCGATCAGAACCAGTTGGCCTTCGTTGGCCAGACGGATGAGGGCTACGGCCTCTGGTCGATCAAGCCGGATGCCGGCGGCAAGGCGCGCGCGGGTGGCGGTGGCGGACGCTTGGCGCCGCGCGGCATCCCCGCCGCCACCGGCCCGGTTTACCTCCGGATCGATGACGGTCGATGGCAGCAAGTCATCCAGGCGGGCGCTTAGCCGTTCTGCTTCGCCAGGTCGTCCAGGTAGGTCTGCGTGACGCCTTGCGGCGTTCCCGCCAGCGGGGCGCAGGCGTTGTGGAGGAACAACGGGCCCACGCTGTGCGTGACCGTGAAGACGTTACCTCGCAGCTCCGGCGTCTCCGCCAGCTTGCACCGCGCGCAGGTCTCCTGGGAGAAGCCCCGGGCGACGCAGGCGTTGCACAGGTGGAAGGGGGCCAACGGCAGGCCGTAGGCGCTCTCCCCGGTGACGGTGCGTCCGGGCTGGTCTTTGCGTTGGCACGCGAGGCATTGGGTCGACATGGGTGCTCCTACCTATCCGATTGCGAAGGCTTGGCCGCCGTTTTTGTTGCCGTGCATGAACGCGTTCAACTGATCCGCCGTATAGGCTTTGGGGCTGATGCCCTTGTCCGCCGGGTCGTTGACCAGGAAGTTGCCGTTGGCGTCCATGCCGATGACGGCGACGTAGTGGCCGCCCTGCCCCCGCTTGCTGGCATCGTGCGGCGCCATCGAGTAATAGTCCCCGTTGGCGCAAACCAACTTGCCGGCTTCCAACTGCTGCTTGATCCAGCCCGCGTCCGGGGCGTGCTCCTGGCAAGGCTTGCCCATCTTGGCGGCCATCGCGTTGATGCCGGCCCAGCTGGTGCCGGCCTCCGTGGTACCGCCCGCGGCACCCAGCGTGGCGATCAGGTCGCCATTCGAGAGGTTGGTCCCGTAGCCGAAGGCCTTCGCGATCATCGCCATCGAGGTGGGGCCGCAGTTGGAGCCGTTGTTGGAGTTGCTGTCGCTGTACTGGTTGATGTAGGGGACCTGGCCGGCCTTCGCCGTCGTGGCGGTGCTCGCCTCCTGGGCCGGGCCCGCTGCCGCCGCGGGGGCGCTGGAACCGCTGCTCTCGCCGCCAGTGGGGCTGCCACCGGACGCCGCTGGGCTTCCGCCGGAGGCGCCAGGGCTTCCACCGGAGGCGCCAGGGCTGCCGCCGGAGGCGCCGGGACTGCCGCCGGAAGCCGCGGGGGCGCCGCCCGAAGGCGCGGCCGATCCGCCCGGAGCTGGCGGCGCGGCGCCACCCTCGTCTTCGGACTCTTCGCCCTTTAGGATCTTCTTCATCCGCTCGAATTCCACCCGGGCGTCGCGCAGCCGCTGGATGTGGGCCATCATCGCGGTCATTTCGTCGTCGGTGGGAGGCCGGTGCTGGACCTCGTCGTAGATCTCGTTCACCAGAGCGCGGTCTTCATGGTCCTGCATCTCGCCGGCCAGCTTGTCGAACTCTTGCTCGTTGACCAGGCCGTCCTGGTCGCCGTCGTACTTCGCCAGCGCCGCGTTCAGCTCGTTGGTGTCCCAGCCGTTTTCCTTCGCGTAGTCGCGGATGGCCTGGCTCGAGACCACGTCGTCCTTGGCGAGGGCCTCTTCCTGCTTGTCGATGACCGCGCCGGCGGCCGTGGGGCGCTGCGTTTCCAGCTCCGTCTTCACGCGGGCCGCGAACTGGCGCTGGTAATTGTTGATATCCTTGAAGCTGACGCCGGCCGGACCATTCCCCATCGAGCCCCCCCTTCCCATGCAAGCAGACAGAAGATCATATACCCCGGTGCTGGCGATGCTCCTGGCCATCGCAGTTTGGGGCGGCTCGTTCACCGCCACCAAGGCCGCGGTGGCGGAGGTCCCGCCCGTGCTGTTCGCCCTCGTGCGCTTCGGCTTGGCGGCCGCCGTGATGCTGGCCGCGCAGGCCGTGACGCGCACGCCCCTGCGGGTGCCGCCGGGCCTGTGGGGGCCTGTCATCTGGGTGGCGTTGTTGGGGACCACGGCCACCTACGTGCTGGAGAACATCGCGCTGAAGTACACCACCTCCGGCAACGGCTCGCTCCTGATCGCGCTCTCGCCCATGCTCACGGCGGTGGGGGCGGTGCTGTTCCTGGGCGAGAAGCTGACGTGGCGCATGGCGGCCGGCGCCTTCCTGGCCGCCACCGGCGTGGCCCTGTTGGTGGGCGCGGACCTCACCCACACCGGCGTGGGCGACGCGATCATGATCGCGACCACGCTGGTCGGCATCGTCTACAACCTGATCTCCAAGCGGCTGGCCGACGCGATGCCCCCGCTGACGGCGCTGACCGTCACCTTCGCCGTGGGCTTCGTGGGCATCATCCCCTGTGCCATCGTGGAGGCCCTCTGGTTCCCGGGGCCGTGGCACCCCGGCCTGGCCAGCTTGGCGGCCTTGCTGTACCTGGGGCTGGGGTCGTCTTGCCTGGCCTGTTGGTTCTGGATGTACGCGCTGGGCCACATGCCGGCGTCGCGCATCAGCCTGTTCCTCTATCTCATGCCCGTGTTCACGCTGGTGGGCGGGCACTTCGTGCTGGGCGAGCACCTGGGCGTGGACACGGCGTTGGAGGCCGGGTTGATCCTGGCCGGGGTGTACGTGGCGTCGACGCGCTAAATGGCTTCGAGCTCGTCGACCAGGCCGGCCAGGAAGTCGAGGGCCTGGCGCCAGCAGGCGGGGTCGCGCACGTCCAGGCCCACCATCGCCACCAGCTCCGCCACCGGCATCGACACGCCGGCCTCCAGCATCGCGAGGTACCGCGGCGCGAAAGCCGGGCCTTCCTCGCGGTAGCGCTGCAGGAAGGCGAAGGCCAGCAGCATGCCGAACGGGTAGAGCGGGCTGTAGAAGGGTTGGTTGATGCCCAGGCCGTAGCGCAGCCAGCCCCAGCGGTCCCAGGTGGGCAAGGCCACGGCGTCGCCATACAGCTCGCCTCGCAGGCCGTTCCAGAGCTCCGCGAGGTCCTGGGGCCCCAAGATGCCCTCCTGGCGCCGCGCAAAGACGGCCTGTTCGAAGCGGGCGGCGCGGGCCATCAGGAAGACCGTGGAGATGGCGCTCTCGATCACGGTGGCGAGCAGGGCGCGGCGGGCCGCCGGCGCTTCGGCCGCGCGCAGCATGCGGTCGAAGGTCAGCATCTCCGCGAAGGTGGACGGGGCCTCGTTGATCAGCCCCAGGCGCACGTCCAGCAGCTGTTGCGTGCGGTCCAGCAGGGCGTAGTGCGTGCCGTGGCCTAGCTCGTGCGCCAGCACCAGCACGTCGTGCGGGCGGTCCGTGTAGTTCAGCAGCACGAACGGGTGGATGCCCGGCCGACACCAGAAGCAGAAGGCCCCCGGACTCTTGGCGCGGCGCGGCGCCTCGTCGAGATAGGGCCCGTCGAAGAAGCCCGCCGCCACGCTGGCGTAGGCCGGCGAGAAGGCCTCGAAGGCGTCCAACACGATTTGGCGCGCCTCCGGGAAGGTCACACGTTCGTCCCGGGCGTCGAAGGGCGCGAAGACGTCGTAGCTGGCGAAGTCGGCCAGGCCCAACGCCCGGGCCTTGAAGCGGCAGTAGCGCCGCACCAGCTCGTGGCGAGCCTCCACGGCCGCCAGCAACCCTTCCACCGCTTCCGCGGGCAGGTCGTCCTCCAGGAGCTGAGGGCCCAGCGGGGAGGTGTGGCCGCGCAGCTTGAGGGTGCGGGCATGGTCGTCGGCCAACGCGCCGAACGCGGCGGCGATCGCCTCCGCATGCGGCACGAACGCCATCCCCAGGGCCTCCGACGCCTCGCGGCGAGCGCCCCGATCGGCGTCCACCAGCAGCGCATTGGCTTCGGCCTCGCCCAGCTCGCGCGGGCCCACGCGCACCACCAACCCGGCGGTGAGCACGTTGTAGAGGCGGCGCCAGGCCTGCGCGCCGGAAACGTCCTTGAGCGTGACGATGCGCTCCGCCTGTTCGTCCAGGGCATGGGCGGCCAGCCGGCGCAGGCGTTGCAAGTAATGCCGGAAGGGCGCCAGCTCCGGCGCGGCCACCAGCGCCGCGAAGCGCTCGGGGCTCGCGGCCTGCAGCTCGAGCACGACGAAGGCCGTGTCGGCCTGGGCGCGGGCCGCTACCGCGCGGGCATGGGCCAGCAACGCGCGCGGCGCCTCATCTTCGGTGTCTTGGAAGGTCAGCAGCTCCGCGAAGTCCATCACCCCGAGCAGCAGGCCCAGCTGGCGCTGGAACGACTCGATCGCGGCGCGCGCCTCCGCGGGCGTGAGGTCGGCGATGCGGCCCCGGCATTGCTCGCGCAGCGCCAGGCCCAACGCGCCGGCCTCCGCCAGGTCGGCCTCGATGCGCGGATCCGTGAGCCCGGCGAAGAACACGCCCAGGTCCCAGCGACGGGGCAACGCGCGGGTGGGAGGGCGCATCAGGGTCCCTCGGCCAGGCGCGCGACCATGCGCGGGCCGGCCCCGGCCGTCACGTTCTCGCCATGCGCCGTCAGCATGCGCTCCACCGGCCGGTCCAACATCGCCTTGAGTTGGGCCTGGAACGCGGCCAGGTCCTTGCACTTGGACGGTGGCGTGGGCTGCAGCCCCTGCCGCAGCTTCACGACATGCTTGAGCAACAGGCGCACCGGCAGCGGAAGCGCGGCCAGATCCTCGTTGTGCCAGGCGTCGCCCGTCAGCAGCGAGCCCCCGTCGCGCGGCACGTAGAAGCAAACCTGGCCGGCCAGGCCGTGCATCGCGGGCAGCACCTCGATGCCGGCGGGCAGCAGGTCGGGAAGCGGTTGAGCCTGCTTGTTCTTGAGCTCCGCCAGGGCCTCTCGGCTGGCATAAACAGGCACGCCGTAATGGGCGGCCAGCTTCGCGGACGCGCGCTCGTGGAAGGCATTCGTGAGGGCGATCGCCCCCACCTTGCCCAGGCCGGCCAGGGCGGCGGCTTCCTCCGCGTCCGGCTCGACGGGATCGATCAGCACGACCTCGCCCGCCCAGGCCACCGCATAGGCGCGGAAGCGTGTCATGTCCTTGGTTTGCCAGGCAAAGATGCCGGGAGCAGCCTCGATCAACACTTAGGGCTCCTTGGCGACCTGGTCGATCGCTGCATCCACGGCGGCCCGGGCGGCCTCGTCCGTGGCGAAGATGACGCCGAGCTGGATCACCACGCCGTTGTCCGCGGCGAAGAGGTGGTCCACGTCTTCCGCCGGCACCTCGAGGTTGGCGAAGACGTCGCGGATCTTGTTGAAGAGCCCCGGCTTGGTGGACGACAGGTACGTCCCCACCATGAAC
The DNA here is from genome assembly GCA_028287685.1 of Cyanobacteria bacterium RYN_339. Lineage (GTDB taxonomy): Bacteria > Cyanobacteriota > Sericytochromatia > S15B-MN24 > JAQBPE01 > JAQBPE01. The sequence continues at coordinate 7,459 of JAQBPE010000386.1, forward strand.
GTCGCCACGTCCGTGGGCTTCTTGAGCTCGACGGGCGTCTTGGCGTCCGCGAGGTAAGGCTGGCTGGCCACGAACGGCAGGCCCTTCTTGATCACGGCCTCGCGCACATGCTTGAGCACGACGGCCATCGCGGGCAAGGCTGCCTCGTCCACCGAGCCGGTCCACTTCGTGCCATCCGTGATCAGCTTGACGTTGGAGAGGTCGACGAACGCGATCATCGCATCCGCGGCGGCGGCGGCCACGGCATCCAGCTTGGCGGCGGGGATCTTGTTCTGGGAGACCTTGGCCCGCATGTGGGTCGCGGCGGTCTTGATCAGCTCCCCGTAAGCCGGGAACTTGGCGATGGTGGGGAAGGTCTCCAGCAAGAAGGCGGGGTCGTCGAAGTTGGGCGCGGCCAGCAGCTCTTGCACCTTGCCGCGGAAGGACTCGCGCATGAACTTGGAGACCAGCGAGGTGTCTTCGTCGATGGCCTGGCTGGCCGTGGTCTGCGGGCTGACGACCAGGTTGTAGGCCAGGCGGGCGTCGGTGGCCTGCGGTACCTCGGCCACCACCAGCACGTTGCGCGCCAGGGACTTGGGCACGTAGACCTCGTAGCGCCCGTCCGCGTTCGAGTAGATGGCATAAACGGGCGTCCCGTCGGGCCCGACGCCCAGCGAAACCGGTTGGCCGTCGACCAGGTTGCGCACCTGCACCCGCATGCCCGCGGCGGGCAGCACCGTGCCCGTCGCCAGGGCGTCCGCGGCCAACAGGAACTTGGTGGTGACGCCCGCGCCCTTGTCGGAGATGAGGTTGCCGGTGTTGCCAGCGATCACGTTGCCGGTATTGCCCGCGATCACGTTGCCCGCGCCGCTCGCGACCACGCCGGCGCCCTTGTCGGAAATCAACGCGCCGCCCCCGTCGGCTGCCAGCGTGCCGCCGCCCGCCGCCAGGACCTTGGCCCCGTTGTTCGAAATCAGGTTGCTGCCCGCGGCCACGGCGTAGGCCGCATCGATGACGATCGATCCGCTCAGCACGGAGACCTCGCCGGTCGGGCGCTGGAGCTTGGCGAAGGCGGGCGAGGGGCTGGCCGTCGGCAGGGGGCTGGACGCGGCCGTCGTCACGCTGGCGGCGGGCCGAGGCGCCGCGCTTTTGACTCCTTGCGGGGTCTGGGCCACGTTAGGCTGGCAGGCCGTGGCAGCCAGCGCGGCAATCGTCAGCATCAAGCGGGTCGTGCGCATTATCTCTCCCCTGGCTGGCTTATACCCCGGTGCACGCCGGGTATGAGCCCTGCATGACACTTGCCAGCTTGAAGGGAAAGACCGCGCTCGTGACGGGCGCTTCGAGCGGCTTGGGGGCCGATTTCGCGCGGCACCTGGCGGCGGCCGGTTGCCACCTGGTGCTGACGGCGCGCCGCGAGGCGCAGTTACAGGCCATGAAGGATGAATTGACGGCCGCTCACGGCGTGGAGGTCCTGCTGGTCCCACAAGACCTCTCGGCTCCCGACGCGCCGGAGAAGCTGCTGGCCGCCATCACGGCGGCCGGCAAGCAGGTGGACGTGCTGATCAACAACGCGGGTTATGGGGCCTACGGCCAGTTCCTCGAGATCCCCTGGGAGAAGGAGCACCAGATGCTGGAGCTCGACATCGTGGCCCTGGTCCACCTGACCAAGCTCTTCGCCGCGCCCATGGTCGCGCGCGGCCAGGGCTACATCTTACAAGTGGCGTCGATCGGGGCCTTCCAGCCATCTCCGCTCTACGCGAGCTACTCGGCCGCCAAGGCCTTCGTGTTGAGTTATGGCAACGCGATCAACTACGAGCTGCGCGGCACCGGCGTGAGTTGCACGGTGCTGTCGCCGGGCGTGACCGCGACGGAGTTCTTGCAGGTGTCCGGGCAGAAACCGACCACTTACCAGCGGCTGATGATGATGACCAGCCCGGAAGTAACGCGCGCGGGCCTGGAGGCCATGGTGCGCCGCCGGATGGGCATCGTGCCCGGGTTCTTGAACCGCCTGATGGCCGTCAGCGGGAAGGCGTCCCCCGCCTGGCTCGCCACCATGCTGGCTTACAGGGTGATGAAACAGCCTTAAGCGACGCGGCCCTTGGCAGAACGCTCGGGCAAGGCGGTCTCGATCTTGTTCCAGATGCCGCGACGCTGCCAGGCGCGGTAGCAGTTGGTGACGACGTGCCACGCCGGGAAGTGCTCCTGGGGCAGCGAGCGCCACGAGATGCGCTGGCGCTGCACGTAGCTGATCGCGTCGATCACTTCGCGGGGGTTGAAGGTGCGGGGACGGCCACGGCCGCCGGTCTGGGCGAACAGCGGGGCCACGGCGGCCCACTCGCTCTCCGACAGGTCGGTGGTGAAAGCGCGCTTGGTCGTCAAGTTGGACATTGGGTTCTCCTCCACTCCGGCTCCCGACCTCCGGGAGCGCTCACAAGAAGGTCATCCTTTAACCCACTAACAAAGCTCTCACAATCGAGGGTCCCAGAGTTAAGATTGGTTTATGCTACCTTTAGAGACATGACGACTGCCACCCGCGACTTCACCCCGCCCAACGTAGACGCCGCCTACCAGGCCGTCGTGGCGTCCCTTCCGGCGGCCGACGCCCCCGCGGACGCCTGGCTGGCGGCCTTCGGCCGCTGGAACGAGCTGAAGCGCTGGGTCGACGGCGAGACCGTGCGCCGGCGCTTCCGCGAGGCCCAGGACACGCGGGACGAAGCCGCCCGCGAGGCCAACCGCGTCGTACGCGAGGCGATCGACCCCCTGGTCGAGCCCCATGAAGCACACCTGCGCGCGGCCTTCCTCGCGGCCGCCTGCCGTCCGGCAATGGCCGAAGCGCTCGGCGAGCAGCTGTTCGTGCGCTACCAGACCGCCCAGGACGCCTACGAGCCCGCCAACATCCCGCTGCGCGTGCAGGAAGGCCAGATCGTGGCCGACTACATGCGCCTCCTGGCCAGCGCCAGCTTCGACGCGGGCGGTGAGGCCCTGACGCTGAGCCAGGGCACCGCCCGCCTGACGGACCCTGACACTGGGCGCCGGCGGGCGGCATGGACGGGCGTGGTGGGCTGGATGGAAGCCCATGCCGAGGAGTTCCACGGGATCTACGACCGGCTCACGGCGGTGCGCCACGAGATGGCGGGCAACCTCGGCGAGGCCACCTTCGTGCCCCTGGCCTACCGGCGCATGGACCGCAGCGACTACGGCCCGGCCGAGGTGGCCGCCTTCCGCGAGGAGATCCGCACCCACGTCGTGCCCGTGATGGCGCGCCTGCGCGCCTGGCAGGCCCGCGAGCTGGGCGTGGCCGTCGTGCCGGCCGCCGATGTGGAGTTCCTGCCCGGCGTGGCCCTGCCCGCGGACGTGGCGCCCGTCGACACGCAACTTACCAAGGCCCAGCAGCTCTTCGACCGGCTCGACCCCCGCATGGCCGCCCACTTCCGGCGCATGGTGGACCGCGGGCTGATCGACCTGCCATCCCGGCCCGGCAAGGCCACCGGCGCCTTCTGCAGCAACTTCGAAGACACGGCCGAAGCCGCGATCTTCTGCAACAGCACCGGCGGCGTGATCGACGTGATCACCCTGATCCACGAGATGGGCCACGCCATCCAGGTGTGGGAGAGCATGCCGCTGCCGGCCATGGACCTGCGCTGGCCCGGCATGGACGCCGCGGAAGTGCTCTCGATGGGGCTGGAGCTGCTGGCCCTGCCGGAGATGGAGGTCTTCTTCGGGCAGGACGTGGAGCGCTTCCGGCGGATCCAACTGGTCACGGTGCTCAACCGCCTGCCTTACATGGCGGTGGTCGACGCCTTCCAGCACTGGGTCTACGAGCATCCCGGCCACACGCATGGCGCGCGCGAGGCGGCCTGGGACGACCTCTGGCGGCAGTTCATGCCGGGCGTGGACTACCAGGGCCAGCACCGCACGCGCTGGATGCGGCAGCTGCACCTCTTCAAGTATCCCTTCTACTACATCGACTACGCGCTCGCGGAGTGCGGCGCGCTGCAGCTGTGGGAGCTGGCCCGCACCGACCACAAGGCCGCCATGGATGCCTTCATGGCCTTGTGCGCGTTGGGCGGCACGAAGCCCCTGGTCGCCTTCTTCGAGGGCGCCGGGCTGCGCTCGCCGTTCACGCCCGGGCTGCTGGGCCCGTTGATGGAACGGGTGGCGGCCGAGCTTGGCATCTGACGGCCGGACATGATAAACATCGCCTGCACGTCCCCGACTTGAGGAGCATTTTTTAATGAAGTTCTATGCCTGCCTGGCCGCCTTGCTGATGGCCACCCCGGCCGTCGCCGCCACCCCCGCGCTGGTCGCGCCCGTCAACGTTCCGCTGACCTCGCCCTACGGCGAGCGCATGGACAACCAGGTCCACAAGCTGACCCACCACAGCGGCCAGGACTACGCCGCCAAGGCGGGCACCCAGATCGTGGCCGCGGCCGCGGGCAAGGTGATCTTCTCCGGTTGGTACGGCAACTACGGCCAGTCCGTGATCGTCGACCATGGCAACGGGCTGACCACCATGTATGGCCACGCCGACACGCTGCTGGTGAAGCAGGGAGACGCGGTGAAGCAAGGGCAGGCGATCGCCACCGTCGGCCAGTCCGGCCTGTCGAGCAGCCAGACGCATGTCCACTTCGAGGTGCGCCGCGGCGGCACGCCCGTGAACCCGGCCCGCTACCTCAAGAAGTAGGCCGCCACCTGGTGGGCGGTCGGGTCGCAGACGTAGACCCGGCCGTCCGGCCCCACGCAGACCTCGCCGGGCTCCTTGAAGGTGGCCGGCACGGCGCTGCCAGGCGAGACCAGCGAGCCCGTCACGCCGGCCGGCGTGACGGTCCGCAGCACGCCGTTGCCGGTGTCGCTCACGTAGAGCGTGCCGGCGGCGTCGATGGCCAGGCCGATCGGCCAGTAGAAGGCCGCCTGGGCGCCCGGGCCGTCCGCGAACTCCCCCGTTTCGGCGCCGGCCGGGCTGCTGCCGGCCAGGGTGCTGACGGTGGCCGTGGCGAGATCGATTTTGCGGATGCGGTGGTTCTGGCCGTCCGCCACGAACAGGTGGCCCTTGCCATCCGAGGCCAGGCCGGCCGGGAAGCGGAAGCGTGCGGAGGCTGCGGGCCCATCCGCGAAGCCGGCCGTGCCGGCGCCGGCCACCACCGTGGTGCGGCCGTCGGTCTCGATGCGGCGCACGTCGTTGCCGTTCCATTCCGTGACGTAGATCGTCCCGCCGGGCTCGACGGCCAGCCCCGTCGGCACGGCCAACCCTTCGGCGAGCGTCTTCAAGCTGCCGTCGGTCGCAACGGCGCAGACGCGGCTGTTGCCCTGGTCGACGACGATCAGCTGGCCCAGCTTGGCGGACCAGGCCAGGGCCTGGGGTTGCTTCAAGCCGGTGACGGGCAGGGTCGTGACCTGGCCGTCGGGCGCGAGGCGGCGGATGGCGTTGTTGCCGGCATCCGCGATATAGAGGTTGCCCGCGGGGTCGAGCGCCAGCCCATGCGGCGTGCGGAAGGCGGCGCGCGCGGCGGGCCCGTCGGCCTTGCCCGGGCCGCCCACGCCGGCGATGGGTTCCATGTAGGGACCGCCGGCCGTGATCACCAGCGGGCGCTCGTAGGTAAACGGGCCGGCCGATAGCTTCAGGCGCACGACCCCGGGCTTCACCGCCCGCACCTCGCCGTTCGTCAGCGTCGCGGCATCGCCCGTGAGGCTCAACTGGGCCGCGTAACCGGCCGTCACGCCATCGGCGAGGTCATGGGCCAGGACCGTGAAGCGTTGGGTCGCGCCGGGCGCGAGGTGGCCGGCCAGCGGCTCCAGGCCCAACGCTTCGAGCAGCGGCAGCTTGAAGGCGTTGCCGGGCACGCCGTCCAACGCGACCTGGACCGTGGGGGCGCTGGACCCCGCCGGCGGGGCCTGCAGGCGCAGGTGCTGGTCGTCCACGCGTTGGGCGACGGCCACGGTGCCGTCCAACGTCACCTGGAACGGGGCGCCGCGGGTGGCACCGAAGCCCTGGCCGACGAGCTGGAAGTCCGCACCGGGCAGCACCGGCATCGGGTCGGTGCCCGTGATCGTCGCGGTGTCCGCGACCAGGGCCAGGTCCGGGGCGGCAGTCGCCTGGCCGGGGGCGACGACGACGCCTTCCAGGCGGGCGCGGCCCAGGCCCTGGCGCGAGGCCACCAGCGGGAAGCTGCCGGCAGCGACGTTGGGGATGGTGTAACGTCCGTCCTTGGCGGCCTTGGCGAGGTAGCCCGTGCCGGGCACGAAGACGTCCACGCCTTCCAGGTCCGCCACGCCCACAGCCGTCACGCGGCCGGCGATCGCCCCCGCATGGTCCAACGTGAGCGCCACTTGCCCGCCAGCCGCAACGCCCAGTTGGATGGCCCGCACGTCGTCGGCCTGGATCGCCTCGATGTTGACCGCCCCCGCGACCGCGAGGTGGAAGCGTCCCGCGGCGTCGGTCCGCACGTCGTTAGCCACGTCCAGCAGTTGCCGCTTGGTCTTGCCGATCAACGTCGCGGCGTTGTTCGAGACCAGGGCCGCGCCGGCATCGGCCAGCAAGTAGGCCACCACGCGCACGTTGGGGGCGGGCTTGCCGTCCAGCCCCGTCACCGTCCCACCTAGATCCGAAGCGCCCGCCGGCGTCCCCGGGGGGGAGCAGGCAGGCGCCAGGAGCAGAAGGAAGAGTGCGAGCCGCTTACCAGCCATTGACGCTGGAGCCGTGGCTGCCGTTGCCGGCCACCGGGACCGGGATGTTGATGCCGCCGGTGGTGCCGGGCAGGTACTTGGCGAGCATCGCCTGGTTGGTGCCGCCGTTGGCGATGATGTCCTTGAACGCCTGGACGCCTTCGGTGGGGACGCGGGTGAAGTTCTGGTTGCGGCACTCGACGCGGTAGAGGCCGAAGCAAGGGGAGAAGGTGCCCCACTCGTAGTTGTCGGTGATGGACCACTGGATGTAGCCCATAACGGGGACGCCTTCGTTGATGGCGCGCTGCATCTGGGCGACGTGGGCGACGGTGTAGGAGGCGCGGTTCCAGCCATCGGCGCGCTTGGTGTGGTCCCAGGTGGCGACGCCGTTCTCGGCGACCAGCACCGGCAGGTTGTAGCGCTTGTTGAAGCGCTTCAGGGCGTTGTACATGCCTTCCGGGTAGACGGTCCACTTGTCCTGGCGGGGCAGGTTCAGCACGTTCGCGACGCTCAGCTTGCAGTAGTAGTCGATGGCGACGAAGTCGAGGGTGCGGCCGCCGTTGTCGTCGGACTTCACGGCCTCGTCGAGCATCCAGTTGTCGGAGCCGATGGCCTTCTCGCCCTCGGTCTGGTTGTTGTCGGCCATCACCGAACGGAGCGCCCACTCGGCCGTGTACCAGTTGAAGGAAACCTTGGCGTTGCTGTCGTTGGCGTGGATGGCGGCGTACGCCAGCTTGTGGCCCTTGATCAAGTTCTTGGTGGCGATGAAGGCCGCGATGGGGTTCTTCTTGCCCGGGGGCATGCCGCCGGCCAGGTAGGCGCCGGCCAGGTAGACGTTGGGCTCGTTGAAGGTCAACCAGGTGTCGACGTCGGCGCCGAACTCCTTGGCGCAGAACCCGGCGAAGCGGGCGAACTTCTGCGCGGTCTCCTTGTTCTCCCAGCCGCCCTGCTCGGCGACCCACTGGGGGTGCGAGAAGTGGTGCAGCGTGATGACGGGCGTCTGGCCGTGGGCGTGCATCTCGCGGAGCATGTCGTGGTAGTAGGCGACGGCCTGCGGGTCGATCGTGCCTTCAACCGGCTCGATGCGGCCCCACTCGATGGAGGTGCGGAAGGCGTTGCAGCCCAGGCCCTGCGTCAGCTCGATGTCGGTCTTGTACATGTGCAGGCCGTCGGCAGCCTTGAGGTTGCGCTCGACGGTCTTGCCGGCCTTGTCCCAGGCGGCCCAGTTCGAGGTGTTGTCGTTGCCCTCGTACTGGTAGCCGGCGGTGGAAACGCCCCAGAGGAAGCCGTTCGCCTTGCTGGCGGCCGACGCCGAGCCCATCAGGCGGTTGGCGGCGCCGTTGGGCGAAACCTTGCCACAACCGGTCATCGTCATCGCGGCGATGGTGGTCAGGGTGACGGCAAGCTTCTCGAGGCGGTTCAGCATCGGGGACTTCCTTCCAGGGGAGGGGGTTGATTAACGGCCCGGTTACGAATTTCGGTTTCGCCTTAACTCGTCCTTACCGTAATCAATTAATACCCCCTGCCCTGGGTCGCTCTGTGAAACCATTGTTAAACGAACATCAAAAAGTAAATAAATCACAGGCTAACGTTGTTCGCGGCTTGTTAAGCAGCGGTTAATTCTGGGGTTTTGGGAAAGGCATGGTTAACCCATGGTTAACGTGGCCAAATCGTGATCTGGCCAGCCGTCATGGAACAAGCGCGAGGGATGCCCCGTCATGCCGTCGGCCCTACCGGCCAAGGAGGCTTTCCCATGGAAGCGACCGTCCTCGTGATCCCGCCGTTCACCACCCCGACCTCGCTGGCTTGCGGCCTGCTGGTCTTGCTGACCACCGCCGCCGGGCGCGAGGAAGCTGCGGGGCATACCCTATAGAAAGAGGCCTCCCCCGGGTTGGGGGAGGCCTCCTATCAGGCTCAGGTACAGCCGCCACCGCCGCCGCCACCACCGCCATTGACGGGCGGGGGCGGGGTCTTACCACCGCCGTTGACGGGCGGAGGCGGGGTCTTGCCGCCACCGTTGACGGGCGGAGGCGGCGTCTTGCCGCCACCGTTGGTGGGCGGGGGGACCTTGCCGCCACCGCCAGCGGCCGGCTGGTTGCCGCCACCGCCAGCAGCCGGCTGGTTCCCGCCGCCACCGCCGCCACCGCCACCGGCCATCACGTGGTAGGTCGGGGCGGACGCCGCGGGCGCCGCCATCATTTCGCCCGGTTGCCCAGGCGAGGTTGGCAAGGCGGTCGTCGCGCAACCCGTCAGGGCCAGCGCCAGGGCGCCCGCACTCAAAACAATCTTCATGATCTACTCCTCGAAGCGATTCGGGTTCCTCGCGCCAGGCCGGCATTCCCAGAAGGGCGACGGCGGCAGGTACGTGGAAGCTTCGATAGGGAGGGCAGCCGTTTCGGCCTGGCTGGAAGACGGGTTGATGTTAATCCGCAACCCCGCCCCAAGTTAGGCGGGGTTGTCCGACGCTTCTCGTGCAGAACGGCGCGCGTTTATCGGGGCGTGCGGTTTAGAGGCGCAAGCCCGGGAACGAGACCGTGCCCGCGCTCGTCTCGAGCGTCGCGTCGAACGTGTCGCCCGCGCGCACCACGTTGTTCGGCGTGTCGGGGTTGCCGGTGTCCATGTACATGTTGAAGTACTGCCCACTCGAGACGGCAGTGGCGTTGGTGGTGCTGCCCGCGGCAAGCAGCTGCGTGAGGCCGTCGTTCGAGTAAACGCCCACGAACTGGTGGGCGGGGTAGCCCATGGAGTCCCAGGTGCCGCCGGTGGCGTTGTTCCGCAGCGTCACCTTCGACACCGTGACCGACCCGGTCACCGTTGGCAGGATCAGCTGCACGTGGTAGTCCTGGCCGAAGTTCGTGTTCGAGCCGCCGTTGGCGTCGACGGAGACGGGGTTCCAGAAGCCCATGCGGTTGACGCCGAGGCTGTCGGACGCGAGCTGGAAGCCGGCCGTCCCGGTGATGCCGTTGGACGGGAGCCCGGCGCCGACCTTGATCGTCGACCCGTGGATCGCGCGGGAATCCTCGTCACCCGTGGCGGCAGCGGGAGCGGCGGCGGCAGGGGCCGGAGCCGAAGCCGGCATCGTCGCGGCGCACGCGGACAGCAGCGAAACGGAAAACGCGAGGGCGTAACGGACGCAAGAATTCAGCATAGCAAACATACTCCTGGATGGGGGATCGGACCTCCAAGATACCACCAGCTGCCGATCCATAACCAAAGAAGCGGCCTCCCCCAAGCTATGGGGGAGGCCGATCCGAACTTTTTCTGCTCAGGCCGTGGGGATCGCGGCGGCCGTCATGTGGTCGAGGAACTCGTGCTCTTCCATGCTTTCGCGCTGGCCCCAGGGGTTCGTGTAGTACACGCGGCCATCCGCGACCTTGTCGACCTGGAGCTCGTGGCCACCGTGGGCGCCGTCCGCGCTCCACATCACGCCCACCGGCACGGAGCCCAGGCCCGCGGCCAGCGCGTCCTTGACCTTCTGGAAGTGCGCCTCGCGGTTGCCGAACATGAAGCCCACGTTCTTGTACTTCACGCCCTCGAGCTGGGTGTTGACCTTGGCGGCGCCGCCGGGGGTCATGCCGCCCAGCAGCATGGGCACGGGCCCGATGAAGGGCATGTCCTTGGCATTCTTATAGTGCGCGAAGGGGATGCCCTCCGCCGCGTCCATGATGGCGGGCTGGATCAGGCGGCTGGCGGTGGAGCGGTCGCCGTCGTTGGCGTTGGCCCAGTCCGGGTCGCGCGTGAGCGTGCCGCCGCCCGCCATGGTGGCGGTGCCCGCGGGAGCGGCCAGGTCCGTCACGAGGCGGACGTACTCCGCCGGGTGGCGGCGGATCAAGAGGATCTGGGCCGTGGTGGCCGCGCACGTGCCCTTGTGCTGCTGGTTGATGCGCACCGGGTTCTCCAGCTCGCAAAGCATCTCGGAGAGCAGCTTGGCGCGCTCGATGCCGTCGGCCAGGGGCGCGTTGGTGAGGGTCGCCAGGGCGGTGAGCGCATCGCCCTGGCCGCGCAGGGGGGCGCTGCCCGGCAGCGTGCCGGCCACCAGCAGGGCCTGGAGGGCCTGGCGGGCCTGGGGGCGATCGCCGATCGCCTTCACCACGGTGTTGTATTGCGTCTGCTGCGCCTGGGAAAGCTTGCCGAGGGCCGACTGCTCGGCGCCGCGCTGGGCGGCCAGCGCCTTGCGGGCGTCCATGTCCTCGCCGTAATTGGGGTGGTTCACGTCCGAGGGGTCGTCCTCGATCTTGCGGGTCTTGAAGCCCACGAAGCTGACGAAGAAGCCGCGGAAGGTGTCCACGATGCCCTGGGCGAAGGTGGCGAAGGGGTTCTGGGAAGAGGCGGAGGTGACGCGCACGCTCTGGGCCAGCGCGACCGGCGCCGTGGCAACGGCCTTGGCGGCGGGTGCAGGCACGACGCGGCGAGCAAGGGCGGGGGGCGCGACGACGTTCAGGCGCATAGGATCTCCCAACATCAAGGTGGCGTAATATTCTGGTTATGGGAGAATTAACGAACGATCCTGCGTCCTTAATCTTAAGTTCGAGTTAAGGGTGAATTAAGGTCGTTTAAAGGACAGCCCATGCGTTTCAGGCTCTTGTTGCCCCTGGCCCTGTTGTTGGCCGGCTGTCCCGGCGCCGCGACCAAGGCCCCCGTGCGCGAGAAGGTCGTCAAGGCGCCCAGCCAGGGCACCTTCGTCGCGACGCCGCGCCCCGCGGGCTCGGCCGTCACGCGCGACCCCAGCCAGCCGACGCTGCCCACCGATGCCACGGGCCTTTTCCCCACCAAGCCGGAGGCGCCGGCCCCGGCGGTGCCCGCCTTGACTATCACCACGCTGGCGGGCAGCGGGGCCGCCGGCTTTGCCGACGGCGCGGGCGTGGCGGCCATGTTCGCCCGGCCCACGTCGCTGGCGGTCATGGCCGACGGGTCGCTGGTGGTGGCCGACCACGACAACAACCGGATCCGCCGCGTGGCCGCCGACGGCACGGTAACGACCCTGGCCGGCGGGCCTGTGGCAGGCGCCACGGACGGGGCCGCCCTGGACGCGCGCTTCAACGGGCCATTGGGTGTGGCTACTGCGCCGGATGGCCGGATCTTCGTGGCCGACGCGGGCAACCGGTCGGTCCGCATGATCAAGGACGGCGCCGTCACCACCCTGGCCAAGGCCGCCGGGCAGCTGCCCACGGGCCTGGCGTTCGATGGCCGCGGCGGCGTGTTCCTGACGGACGCGTTGGACAACCACGTGCGCCGGCTGGACCTGGCCTCGGGCCAACTGGCGGTGCTGGCCGGCAACGGGGACTTCTCCGTGCATGACGGCAAGGGCACCGCGGCCTCCTTCAACAGCCCGCAGGGCGTGGCGGTGGACGACCAGGGCAACGCTTACGTGGGCGACGCGGGGAACCGGCGCGTGCGCAAGGTGACGCCCGACGGCACCGTGACCAGCGTGCAGCTGGGCCCGGTGGGCGGCAACGTGCCCTTCCAGCCGTCGGGCGTTGGGCGGCTGGCGGACGGGACGCTGGTGGTCTCCGACGTGGGCAACAACCGCGTGCTCGCCATCCCGCCGGCCGCGAAGGACCAGACACCCGCCACGCTGGAGCTGGCCACGGGGCTCGCCACGCCCCAGGGCCTGGCCGTGGGGGCGGACGGGACGATCTACGTGGCGGACACGGGCAAGCACCAGGTCCGCAAGCTCGCGGGCGGCGTGCCGAAGCGCCCCTGAACAGCTAGGTAAGGGCGAGCGTGGCCCGGGGATCGC
>JAQBPE010000387.1 GCA_028287685.1 Cyanobacteria bacterium RYN_339
CTGGGTGCTGGAAGAGGCCTGCGTGCTCGAAGCCTGCATCGAGTCGCGGCGATCGCACCTGCGCGTGGCCATGGACGGCGAGGTGGTGGCGCTCGCGCCGCCGTTGCGGTATCGCGTGCGGCCGGGGGCCCTGCGCGTGATGGTAGGGGAATGATGCGCACCTTGGTCCACGTTTCCGACGTCCACTTCGGGCACCTCGATCACGCCACGCTGGCGCCCCTGGTGGGCAGCGCGCGCGCGGCCCAACCCAGCCTGGTGGTGGTGTCCGGCGACCTGACGCAGCGCGCCCGCACGCGGGAGTTCCAGGAGGCGCGCGCCTTCTTGGATGAGCTGCCGCGGCCACAGATTGTCGTGCCCGGGAACCACGATGTACCTTTGTTCAACCCCCTGGCCCGTTTCTGGCGGCCGCTGAAGAAGTTCTGTCGCTACATCACGTCGGACCTGGAACCGTTCTATGCCGATGGGGAGATCGCCGTGTTGGGGCTGAACACGGCGCGCTCGTTGACGATCAAGGGCGGCCGCCTGAACCACGAGCAGCTGCAACGTACGCGCGAGCGCTTCGCGGGCATCGGCCCCGAGGTCGTGAAGATCGTGGTGACGCACCACCCCTTCGACTTGCCCGAGAGCCACGCGCACGAGGAGGTGGTGGGGCGCTCGGACGAGGCGATGGAGGTCTTCGCGGCCTGCGGCATCGACCTGTTCCTGGCGGGCCACCTGCACGTGATCCACGCGTCGTTGACGGCGGAGCGCTACGCCATCGGCGGCCACTCCGCGCTGGTGGTGCAAGCCGGCACGGCCACGTCCAGCCGCGTGCGCGGGGAGGCCAACTCGTTCAACGTGCTGCACGTGGAGTTGCCCACGATCCACGTGGAGCGCCACACCTGGGATCCCGCGGCCGGGGTGTTCGCGGTGACGGCCACGGAGCGGTTTCGTCGGGACGGGAGCGGCTGGCAGCCTGAATGACCGGCAGCCGCTCGAGGCCCCATTAGCCCCTCATGTTGGCCATCATCTCTTCGGGCGTCAGCGTCTTCACGCTCTGGTTCAGGGCCCAGTAGTGGCCGTACGGGTCGATGACCTGGCCGTAGCGCGCGCCCCAGAAGGTGTCTTCCACCGGCATGAAGGACTTGGCGCCCGCCTTGATGGCCTGGTCGAAGGCCTCGTCGGCGTTGGCCACGTTCAGGTTCAACACGACCGTGGTGCCGCCCAGTTCCTGCGGGGATTTCACGCCGCCGGAGTGCTCGGGGAAGGAGTCGTTCACGAAGATCAGGATGTCGCCTAGCATCAGCTCGGCATGGATGATCTTGCCGCCGGGCCCGGGCATGCTCATCATTTCCTGGAAGCCGAACGCCTTCTTGTAGAACGCGATGCTCTCGTCGCAAGGCGAGGTTGTCAGGTTGATCACAAGCGAGGTTGCGGGCTGGGCCATTTCGAACATCCTTTCGGGTCGGGGAACGCCCCAGTGAATCACGGCTCGGAAGAAGCGGTCAAGGGTTCGAGAGCCGGCGCTAGTCGGTCCGGCCGGTCTTCTGGCGCCAGGCCTTTGCCGTGTCGGGGAAGTAGCATTTGAACGTGGTCCAGGCTGGCGTGTGCTTGAACGTGCTCCAAGCTTCTCGCTGCTGGTCCGCGAGGTTGCTGATTTGCTCCGTGATCTTGGCCTCGTCAGCGGCGATCGGCTTCCAGGCCGCCGGGATGGCGGTGTTTCGGTACACGCCGGACGTAGCGGCCACCCAGACATCGCTCGAAATGGACGGCTGGCAAGTCTCGAGGGGCTGGAATGAAGGGTAGACGATGGGCGCCGTGCTGATTGGGTCATCGTCTCGAATGACGATGCCGTTGCCACAGGCCGAGATGGCCAGCAATGCCGGCAAGAGGGTAGAACAACGGCCGCCGCGATGGCGGAACACCCCTAGCGGCCGAGGCGGCGGGTGTTGAAGGCCTTGACGGCGTCGAAGAGGGCCTCGGTCTGGCCCTGTTCGTAGGCGCGGCCCACGGCACGCTGGTTGAAGGCCTTGACGGCGCCCATGAGGGTGTCGGCCGGATCGATGCCGGCGCGGAGGCCGTGCTCGGTGCGGCGGGCGTTCAGGAACGGTTGGGTCAGGCGGGCGCCCATATCGTTCATGCCTCTCAAGGGGGGAGGGGACGCTGTTAATCAGCCATTAAGGCCAGGTAAAGGTCTTAACTCGAATATAATCTCGAAAGGAGCCGCTGTCAAGCGATTTCTTGGCGCGTGGTACAATCCGGGCGCTTTTAGAGCTTCAAGGAGACAAGTCGATGCCCATCAACAAGGTGGTGACCGACGCATCGGCCGCGCTCGCGGGCCATTTGCGTGACGGTCTCGTGATCATGGCAGGTGGGTTCGGCCTGTGCGGTATCCCGGAACACCTGATCATGGCGATCCGCGATTCCGGCGCCAAGAACCTCACGTTCATCAGCAACAACGCGGGCGTCGATGACTTCGGCTTGGGCCTGCTGCTGCAGACGCGCCAAATCAAGAAGATGGTCAGCTCCTACGTGGGCGAGAACAAGACCTTCGAGCGCATGTTCCTGGACGGCGAGCTCGAGGTGGAGCTGGTGCCTCAAGGTACGCTGGCCGAGCGCATCCGCGCCGGCGGCGCGGGCATTGGCGGCTTCTTCACCCGCACCGGCGTCGGCACCATGGTGGCCGACGGCAAGGAGACGCGGGTGATCGACGGCGTCGAGTACGTGTTGGAGATGCCGCTCAAGGCCGACCTCGCCATCGTGAAGGCCTGGAAGGGCGACGCGCTGGGCAACCTGGTCTTCCACAAGACCGCGCGGAACTTCAACCCGATGATGGCGACGGCCGCAACCGTCACGCTGGCCGAGGTCGAGCACCTGGTGGCGGTGGGCCACCTCGACCCGGACCACGTCCACACGCCGGGCATCTTCGTGGACCGGATCTTCCAGGGCGTGCGCTACGAGAAGCGCATCGAGCAGCGCACCGTGCGCGAGAAGGTGGAGGCCTAGTATGCCGTTCGACCGCAACCAAATCGCCAAGCGCATCGCCCAGGAGCTGCGTGACGGCTACTACGTGAACCTGGGCATCGGCATCCCGACCCTGGTCGCCAACTACATCCCGGCCGGCGTGGACGTGATCCTCCAGTCGGAGAACGGCCTGCTGGGCATCGGGCCCTTCCCGTTCGACGGCGACGAAGACCCAGATTTGATCAACGCCGGCAAGCAGACCGTGACCACGCTGCCGGGCTCCAGCTTCTTCTCGAGCAGCGACTCCTTCGCCATGGTGCGCGGCGGCCACGTCGACCTGACGATCCTGGGCGCCTTGCAGGTCGCCTCCAACGGCGACCTCGCCAACTGGACGATCCCCGGCAAGATGCTCAAGGGCATGGGCGGGGCCATGGACCTGGTGGCGGGCGCCAAGCGCGTGATCGTGGCGATGGAGCACACCAGCAAGAACGGCGAGCCCAAGCTGCTGGACCGCTGCGAGCTGCCGCTCACGGGCAAGGCCTGCGTCGACATGATCGTGAC
>JAQBPE010000444.1 GCA_028287685.1 Cyanobacteria bacterium RYN_339
GGGCCGCACCATCACCGCCCCTTCGGCCTTCCCTTCGGGATGCCAAAGCCCCTCCCAAAACGGAGGGGGATCGCCGGGCCGCAAAGTCGCCATCTCGCTCATGGCACCCTTCTACCCGCTTGCTCTCACAGCCAATCAAGCCCCCAGTCGAAGGCCGGGATCACGTGGCGCCGCCCTTCGACGTCGATCGCCTTCGGCTCAGGCCCGAGGTTGAACAAGACCAGCGCGCGCTCCTCGGCGTCCTCGCGCACGAAGCCCAGCGTGCGGTCGCGGTTGTCCGCGTGCACGAAGCGGATGCCGCCCGTCGCCAGCACCGGGTGCTCCCGCCGCAGCGACGCCAGGCCGCGCAGGTAATCGTAGCGAGCGCGCTGCTCCGCATCCGGCTTCCAGATCATGGGCGCCCGCGCGCCCCAATCGCCGCGCCCGGTCATGCCCCACTCGTCGCCCTGGTAGAGCAGCGGCGTGCCCGGCAGCAAGAACTGGAAGGCCTGCGACAGCCGGTAATGCGACTCGCGCCGCCCGATCCGGTCGAAGAAGCGGTCCGTGTCGTGGTTGTCGAGCAGGTTCCAGCTCTGCACCACCCCGCTCCACGGGTAGCCCTCGTAGACCACGCGCAGCCGCCGCGCCAACGTCTCCGGCGAACAGTCGCCGATCATCATGGCGAGCACGTTGCGCTGGAAGGCGAAGTTCGTGACGCCGTCGTAGATGCCCTCGTGCAGATCGAAGCGCGCATCGTCCCAGTCCTCGCCGATCACCGGGCGGCTCGGCCCGACATGCGCCTTCAGCTCGCGCAGGAACACGCGCGCCAGGAGATGCGACGCGTCCAGGCGCCAGCCGTCCACGTTGGACCAGTGGTCGATGATGGCGAGCAGCTCGCGCGCCAGCTCCGGGTTCTGGGGGTCCAGCTTGGGCAGGCGGCCGGAGCCCATCCAGGTCTCGGGCTTGCCGCCGGGGCCGCGCATGTAGTACTCGGGGTGCTCGCGGAACCAAGCGTGATCGAAGCTGGTGTGGTTGAAGACGCCGTCCAGCATGATCTTCAGGCCGCGCGCGTGCAGGTCGGCCACCAGCCGGTCGAAGTCCGCGCGGGTGCCCAGCATCGGGTCCACCTGCATGTAGTCGTCCGTGTCGTAGCGGTGGGTGGACTTGGCCTTGAAGATCGGCGTGAAGTAGACCGCCGTGGCGCCCAGGTCCTGGATGTGATCCAGCTTCTGGCGCACGCCTTCCAGCGTGCCGCCGAAGAAGGTGTATTGGTGGTGCTCGCGGTTCGTCACCTCGTCCTTGCGAGCGCTCACGCGGATAGGGATGCCGTTCCACTCGAACGAGCCGGACTTCGGGCGCGCGGCAGGGTCATGGCAATGGAACCGGTCGGGGAAGATCTGGTAGACGACGTCGTTTGGCCACTTGATCATGGGGCGCTCCGTATTGTTGGCACCCCGTCTTGGCCGCAGGCGCTGGCCTAATTTACCAGCCGTTCCGGTAAAGCGACAGCGCCCGGTTGGCACGCGGCAGATCGGGCGGCGTCTCGCGCCAGGCCTCGATCAACTCCTTGCGCAGCCCACCCCAACGAAGCCGGTGTTGGCGCGCGCGCTCGCCGGACACGTCGATTTCGGGCGGGGCCAGGTCTTCCAGCCAGCGGTCGAAGGCTTCGCCCACGACCTGGGCCCAGGCGTCCGGCTGGAACGCCATCGAGCCGCGCAGGCGGGCCAGCTCGCGCTGGAGCCCCCACACGCGGCCACACGGGATCTTCACGATCACGCGGCGGACCTGCCAGTGGATGGCGGGCAAGGCGCCCAGCACCAAGAGGTGCGCGAGCCCCGGGCTGTAGCCGGCATGCGGCGAGCCCACGGCGGTGTTGAGCATCAGGCTGCAACGCAAGTAGAGGTCCAGGCAGGTGTCGGAGCACTGCAGCAGCACCAGGGGGAAGAGCGCGATCGCCACGCCCACGTGGTAGTGCCACGCGCGCGGCGAGTAATCGAGGTGGCGCTGCCCTTCGGACAGCTTCCACACGAAATCGGACGCATACAGCATGAGCGCCTGCGCCGCAGCCGCCAGCACGAAGGGCGCCCAGGCCACCCAGGCCAATTCCGCCAGCCGGCCCGTCAGCCAGGGCCCCAGGAGGGCCTCCGGCGCGAGCAAGGTGTAGAGGCCCAGCAAGACGGCGGCCACGGGCAGGGGCGCGAACACGATGCCCCAGGGGCCGGCGCGGCGCCCGAACATCTCCTGGCCCACGGCGACGTGGAGCCCGCGCCACGAGACCTGGCGCCCCGGCTCCATGAACGGCCGGGGCGACTGTAAGATCGGGTTGGCGGGGGCGGTGGCCTGCATCTCTGGTGGTTATGTACCACGATCGCCGGGTCTCAAGCTGGGGCGCGGATCACGGATCGCCCGAGATCTTGTACGATGAACCGCCATGACCGCCTACCCCCTCAGCCGCCGATATGACCCCCATGCCGTGGCGCGCCGCGACGCCAGCGACACCCAGGACGGCATCGACCCGCGCAGCCCCTTCGAGGTGGACCGCGCGCGCATCGTGCATTCCTTCGCCTTCCGCCGGCTCCAGGGCAAGACCCAGATCTTCGGCGTGGGCGAGGGCGACTTCTTCCGCACGCGCCTGACGCACTCCATGGAGGTGGCGCAGGTGGGCAAGGGCCTGGCGCTGTTCCTGAACCAGCAGCCGCAGCTACAAGGCGCCCCGCTGGAGCTGGAGCTGGTAGAGGCCGCCTGCCTGGCCCACGACCTGGGCCACCCGCCCTTCGGCCACAACGGCGAGGAGGCGCTGCAGGGCTGCATGCAGGCCCACGGCGGCTTCGAGGGCAACGCCCAGAACCTGCGCATCCTCACGCGGCTGGAGTCGAAGCGCGAGGGCTTCGGCCTGAACCTCACGCGCGCCACCCTGGAAGGCGTGTTGAAGTACCTCCAGCCTTACGCCCGCAAGAAGGCCGCCAGCCAACAGGCCCACAAGGTCGAGAAGTGCTATTACGACGACGACGAGGCCATCGTGGAGTGGATCCGCGGGGGCGATCGCACCGACCGCACGCTGGAGTCGCAGGTGATGGAGTGGGCGGACGACATCGCCTACTCCGTGCACGACCTGGAAGACGGCCTCCACAGCGGCTTGATCCGCCCGGACCACTTCCAGAACCCGGCCGTGGTCGGACGCATCGCGGAGTACGCGGCGCGCAAGGGTGCCCCCGGCTGCGACATCGACGAGGTCCGCACGCTGATGTTGGAAATCTTCCGCCAATTGGGCGACGGCACGGAGTTGCAACTGCGCCGGCTGCGCAAGAACCTCACGTCGCGCCTGATCCACCGCTGCATCGTGGGCACCAGCCTGCTGGAGCGGCCCGAGACGCCGGGCTACCCCCTGGCGTTGGTCAAGGCCCCGGTGCTCGAGCGCGAGGTCGCCATCCTGATGGGGGTGGAGTTCGTGCTCATGATCCGCAACCCGCGCGTCACCACACACGAGTACAAGGGCAAGCAAGTGATCACGCGGCTCTTCGAGGCGCTAGCCCAGGACGACTCCGGCGACATGCTGCCGGAGGACGTGCGCGAGGCCTGGGAGATCGTGCGCCACGACGAGCACGCCCGCCTGCGCGTGGTCTGCGACCACATCTCCAGCATGACGGATGCGTATGCGCTGAAGCTGTATGCGCGCCTGTTCGAGCCCGCCTCCGCTAGCTCCCAGGCTTGGTAGCGGTTTCGAGCTCCGCGAGGTAGGTGGGGTCCAGCTCGCCCAGCTTCTTGCGTGCGTAGGCCAGCTCCGCCCCGCGCAAGCGGTCCAGGCGGCGGACGCGATCGTCGGCCAGCAACGCTTCGACCGCCCGGCCGTAGTATTCCGCGGCCTGTTCCGGCCGCAACCGCGCCTCATGGCACCAGCGGCGGCCCGACAGCGGCGAAGCGTGGCCGTAAGCTTCCAGCGCCTCCGGCACGCGCTTAAGGCGCTCCAGGCAGAGGCCGCGCTCGATCCAGACGTCGGGGTGGTCGTCCGGCACCACGGCCAGCGCCTCGAGGGCCGCCTCCGGCTTGCCGAGCGACACCAGGCAGCTGCCGCGCAGCCACGTCAGGTGGGCATCGAGGGAACCCACTGCACCCAACGCCGTCAAGGCCTCCTCGAAGCGGCCCAGGTGATGCAGGATCACCGCGCGCATCGTGCGGGCGCGCTCCTGCTGGGGGGCCAGCTGGCCGGGCACCACCAGCGACAGGAAGCGCTCGAACGACGTCACGGCCTCCGCCGGGTGGCCGAGCAGCAGCTCCTGCTCCGCGCGGTTGGACCAGCCGATCGCGTGGTCGGGGTGGATCTCCAGGCCGTGCACCAGGCTGTCCAGGGCCTCGGGGTTGCGCTTGAGGCGGTTCAACACATGCGCCCGGTCCACCCAGGCGTTGGACATGTGCGGCTGCCGGGCCAGGGCTCCGTCATACGAGGCCAGGGCTTCCTCGAGGCGGTCGGTGCATTCGAGGCTGTCCGCGCGATCGAACCAGAGGTCGGCGATGTGTGGCGCCAGCTGCAGGGCGCGATCGTAGGCGGGGATGGCCTCTTCATGGCGGCCCACCGCCCGCAGGATGCCGGCCTTGCCGATCCAGCCGCCGGCGTCGTCCGGGGCCACCTCGCAGGCCTGCCCGAAGACGGCCAGCGCCCCCGTCGGATCGGTTTCCATCAGGCGCTGGGCCTGCTCCAGCAGCTCGTCGATGGTGGGTTCCGGCAGGGTGTCCGCGGCCGCGCGCAGCCCGGCGAACAACAAGACGCCGCTGATCGGCTGGTTCTCGGGGTCGCCGGCGCGGTTGTGGGCGTCCATCGCCAGTTGGAAGGCGCGTCCGAAGTCCTGCTTGCCGACGGCGCCGATCGCTTGCTCCATCAGGTTCTTCAACACCGGCTTGAACGGCGGCGGCACCCGCACCTCCACCAGCCACGTGCGCGCCAGGTTGCCGCCCAGCATCACGGCGTCGTTGGGGCTGGCTTCCAGGAAGACGCGCCCCATCAGGCGCATGGCCTCCTCCGGCCGGTTCTGGTTCAGGGCCTGCAGCGCCACCTGGTAGAGCGCCTGCACGTCGCCGGCGGAGGCCACCGTCGCGGGCTCCTTGGCGCGCGGCTTCGGCGGCTCCAGGACAGGCGAGACGGCGCCGCGGCCCCGCTTCACGAAGTAAATCGCGGCGAGGATGACGGCCAAGATCAGCAGGTACTTGATCATGGAGTCGTCGTTCCCCAAGCCCGAGCCGCGCTAACTTCGTGCACGCTGGCCGTGGCGCGCCCCCCCGATCATGGGTACGATTTCCTTGGAGGAAGCGACGATGGGGCACCACCTGCGCGCGTTCGCCCGGCACGGCAGCAACACGGCGATGGCCGTGGGGCTGGTGGGGATGGCGGCCTGGTTGGCCGGCCACGCCAGCTGGGCCACGCCGGCCTGGATCCTCGCCGGCCTGCTGGTCTTGCCGGTCAACGAGTACGTCTTCCACCGCTTCGTGCTGCACACGCCGCCGAGCCGGATCCGGCTGGTGAGGCGCTTCCAGGACGTGATCCACTACGAGCACCACGAGGACCTCGCCAACGTGGCGCGCTACTTCACGCCGCTCTGGCTGGGCATCCCGCTGGTGGGCGCGTTCGCGATCCTCTACACGCTGTTGGGCCTGCCCGCGGTGCCGCTGTTGGTGGGCAACCTCGCGGGCTACCTCTACTACGAATGGGTCCACTACATGGCGCACGCCGCGTACGTGCCGCGCACCCGCCTGGGCAAGTTCCAGAAGAAGTACCACATGTGGCACCACCACCGGAACGAGCACTATTGGTTCGGCGTGACCAGCCCGCTGATGGATATGCTGGCGGGCACGTACAAGCGCCTGGACGAAGTGCCCAAGAGCGCTACGGCGCACCGCCTCTACGGCCCTTGACCGCCAACGGCGGGTATAATCAGGTATGAGCGCCCCACCCCGCACGATCATCCGCGACGGCCAGGCCCTGGCCGCGCTGGTGCCTCGCTTGCTGGAGGCGGAGGCGATCGCCGTGGACACGGAGACCACGGCCCTGTCACCCTTCGACGGCCGCATGCGCCTGCTCTCGCTGGGCTTGCCCGACGAGACGTTCCTGATCGACGCCTTCGACGTGCCGGACCTCTCCGCCCTGGCCCGCGTCTTCAATTCGCCCAAGCCCTTCAAGGTGTTGCACAACGCCAAGTTCGACCAGCGCTGGCTGCTGCACCACCATGGCCTGGTATTGGCGGGCGTCTTCGACACCATGCTGGCGAGCCAGCTGTTGGGGGAGCACCACGAGCACTCGCTGGTAGCCGTGGTCGGCAACGAGCTGGGCCAGGCCCTGGACAAGGCGCAGCAGCTGAGCGACTGGAGCCGCGAGCTGTCGGAGCTGCAGCTGACCTACGCCGCGCGCGACGTGGAGGTGCTGCTGCCCCTGAGGCAGGTCTTGCGCAAGAAGCTGCTCGACGCGGGCCTGGCGCGCGTGGCGGCGATCGAGTTCGGGGTCGTGGGCGTGGTCGCCGCGATGGAGAACGCCGGCGTCTACCTGGACGTGGTGGGCTGGCACGCGGTGCTGGCGGGCATGAAGGTGCAGCACGAGGCGCTGTCGCGCGAGCTGCAAGAGCTGCTGCTGCCCACGCGGAAGCAACTCGCCCTGATCCCGGAGGTCGCGCCGGGCATCAACCTCAACTCCACCCAGCAGATGCGCTCGGCCCTGGCGGAGCTGGGCATCGACGTGCCGGACACGCACGAGGGCACGCTGCTGCAAGTGAAGGACCGCCACCCGATCATCCCCAAGATCTTGGAGTACCGCGGCCTCCAGAAGGCCATCAGCTCGTACGGCGAGGGACTGCTGGCCCACATCCACCCGGCCACGGGCCGCATCCACGCCAACTTCCAGCAGCTGGTCACCACCACCGGGCGCTTCAGCTGCAGCAGCCCCAACTTGCAGAACATCCCGGCCACGCCGGAGTACCGCGCCTGCTTCACCGCGCCGGCCGGCTTCAAGCTGGTGGTGGCGGACTACTCGCAGATCGAGCTGCGCATCCTGGCGGAAATCAGCGCGGACGTGGCCTTCCGGCGCGCCTTCGAGCAAAAGCTAGATCTTCATAAAATGACGGCCAGCGAGATGTTCTGGGTGCCCTACGACGAGGTCACGAAGCAGCAGCGCAACCAGGCCAAGGGCATCAACTTCGGGCTGGTCTACGGCCGCGGCGCCCCCAGCCTGGCAGACCAGCTGGGCGTGACGGTGGAGAAGGCGCGCGAGCTGATCGCGCGCTACTTCGAGACCTACAAGGGCGTGGCCACGTGGCTGGAGCGCACCGGGCGGGCCGCCGTGCGCGAGCGCGAGCTGCGCTCGATTGCCGGGCGCCGGGCCATCTTCCGCTTCGACGAGCACGACCGTGGGGCCGTGGCCGCCGTGGAGCGCCAGGGCAAGAACTTCCCGATCCAGGCCACCAACTCCGACATCATCAAGAAGGCCATGACGATGCTGCCGCCCGTGCTGGCGCCGCTGGGCGCGCGGCTGGTGAACTGCGTGCACGACGAGCTGGTGGTGGAGGCGCCCACGGAGCGGGCCGACGAAGCCGCGGAGCTGGTGCGCGCGACCATGGTGGCCGCCGCGGCGGACTTCCTGCGCGAGGTGCCCGTGGACGTGGAGGTGGCGGTGGCGGACGCCTGGTTGAAGTGACTGGGTATAGATCCCCCATGTCTCGCCGCCTGCTTGTCTTGATGATGGCTCTGACCGTGGCCGCCTGTCAGGGTCGCGCCACCAAGTTGGTGGCTCCCGAGGTCAAGCCCGCGGCCCGGGTGACGGCCCAGCCGTTCGCCGTGGCCGCCCCACCCACCGCCAACGCGGGCTCCTTGAGCATCACCGTGCGCGGGCCGGCGGAGGGGCTGCTGGCGCGGGAGGGCGCGGCGATCGTGGCGAACAACGCTGGCAACCTGGTCTCCAACCACAGCGCCGGGGTGATCTCCAACCAGGGCGCGCGGCTGCGCCTGTTCGCCCTGGACGACTTGACCACGCCAATCGCCGGCACCACGCCCGTGCTGGTGGACGCCAAGGGCGTCGAACTGGCGAGGGCCGACGGCCCCACGGGCGCGGACGGCCTTGCCACCTTCTCCAAGCTGCCCAGCACCGCCGCGCTGTTCTTTATCCGGGCGCGCTACGAGCGCAACGGCATGGCCGTGGAGCTGGTCGCGCTGGTGCCCGCCCCGCGCGACGGCGGCCGCCAGGACGCGCAGGTGGACCCCGCCACCTCGTTGGTGGCCAAGCAGCTCGCCACCCAGACGCTGGCTGCCCCGGGCCTGTTGGACAGCCTGGACCCAGCCGGCATCGCCCGCGCGGTGGCCGCCGCCGGCGCCGCCATGGACGCGCGCACCGTGGTGGCCGCCGCCCTGCTGGACGACAAGGCCGCCGCCGCCACCTATGCCGATCTGCAGGCCAGGGTGCCCGAGGTGGCCAAGGCCGTGCCTCCCTCGCCGACGCCACCACCGGAGCCCGCGGGCACGCCGGCCGCGACTGCCACCACCACCGCCACGCCGGGCGCAAGCCCCTCGAAGGGGACCGCGGCCACCCCGACCCCCGTGCCAACTGCCGCGCCGGTCGGTGCAACGCCAACGCCCACCCCGCTGAGCGCGACGCCCACCCCGACCCCCGGTGGCGCAACGCCCACACCCGCCCCCACGGCGACGCCCGCGCCGCCCGCCGGCACCACCGCCGCGGTCCAGGCCTTGATCGTCCAGGGCAACGCCCAGGCCGCCGCCGGCCACGGCACCCAGGCCGCGAGCTTCTACCACGACGCCGCCGACATCATCGTGACGGTGGACGACGGCCTGGCAGTCGCCCGGGCGGCCGCCACCTACGGCCAGACCAGCTCCCGCGCCTATGCCACCACGGCCGCCCTCGTCAAGGCCTCCACCACCACGCTCTCCCTCCAGGTGGGCAACTACGCCGCGACCATCGGCGACGGCACGAACGCCGACGCCGCCTACCACCAGGCCGCTGACCAGGGCCAGAACACCACCGCCTGCCTGGACGTCGCCCGCGCCGCCGCCACCGCCGGCCGCACCACCTCGCGCGGCTACGCCGTGAGCGCCGCGCTCGCCAAGGCCAACACCTCCGCCCTGTCCCTGACCGTGGCCAACTACGCCGCGAGCGTGGGCGACGGCACCCACGCCAGCGCCGGCTTCCACCAGGCGGCGGACCAGGCCGCCACCTCGGACGATTGCCTGGACGTGGCCCGCGCCGCCAACACGGCCGGCCAAATCAGCTCGCGCCAGTACGCGGAAGACACCGGCCTGGGCAAGGCCACGGACTGGCAGGCCTCCTTGCGCGTGGCCACCTACGCGGCGAACCAGGGCGACGGCTCGCATGCCAGCACGGCATTCCGGCAGTCGGCCGACCAATGCACCACCAAGGCCAACGCCCAGTCCGTCGCCGCCGCCGCCACCACCGCGGGCCAGTCCAGCGCGGCCACCTACGCCAACAGCGTGGCGGCCGGCCTGCCTTAAACCGCCGGGTGGTATACTGGCGCGTTCCCACTGCCCAGGAGATCCACCCCCCATGCTTCGCGCCGGAATCGTCGGCCTTCCGAACGTCGGAAAGTCCACCCTCTTCAACGCCATCACCGCCGCCGGCGCCGTGGCCGCCAACTTCCCCTTCTGCACGATCGACCCCAACGTGGGCGTGGTGGAAGTGCCGGACGAACGCCTGGACGTGCTCGCCAAGCTCTCCAAGACGCTGAAGATCATCCCGACCGCCATCGAGTTCGTGGACATCGCGGGCCTGGTGCGCGGCGCCAGCAAGGGCGAGGGCCTGGGCAACAAGTTCCTGGCCCACATCCGCGAAGTCGACGCGATCGTGCATGTGGTGCGCTGCTTCCACGACGATGACATCACCCACGTCGAGGGCAGCGTGGACCCCGTCCGCGACATCGAGACGATCAACCTGGAACTGGCGATGGCCGACCTGTCTACCGTCCAGAAGCGCATGGAACGCCTCTCCAAGGATGCCAAGAAAGGCGACAAGGACGCGGCGACAGAATACGAACTGATGGAGCGCGTGAAGGCCGTCCTCGAAGGCGGCATCCCCATCATCACGATGACGTTGACGGCCGATGAGAAGAACTTGCTCAGGCCGCTCAACCTCCTGACCGACAAGCCGGTGATCTTCGCCGCCAACGTGGCGGAAAGCGACCTCGCCACCGCCGACGACCATCCGCTGGTCAAGCTGGTGAAGGCCTACGCCGACGAGCACGGCCAGTACGTCGCCACCATCTCCGCCCAGATCGAGGCGGAGCTGCGCGAGTTGGGCCCGGAAGAAGCAGCGGCTTACCTGGCCGACCTGGGCGTCACGGAAGGTGGCCTCGGCCGCCTGGTCCGCGCCGCTTACAGCGCCCTCAACCTCCGCACCTACTTCACGGCCGGCGAGAAGGAAGTCCGCGCCTGGACCATCACCACCGGCACCAAGGCCCCCGGCGCCGCCGGCGTGATCCACACGGACTTCGAGCGCGGGTTCATCAAGGCCGAGACCATCGCCTACAAGGACCTGACGGCGTGCGGCTCCAAGCCGGCCGCCAAGGAGAAGGGCCTCGTGCGGATGGAAGGCAAGGAGTACGTCGTGGCGGACGGAGACGTCATGGAATTCAGATTCAACGTATAATCCCAAGATCGCCAGGTGGCTCCAAGACACCAGCCCGAACAAGGAGGTAACCGTTGGTGCACTCGTTCCTGGCGCTCTTGCTGGTAGCGGCTGCTGTACCAAGCTCCGTCCCCTCGCCACCTTCTCCGAGCGTTGCGGAGGTCCGTGAGTTGTCGGTGGCCCAAGGGCTGGCGATCGCCCTCTGCTGGATGGACGGCCCCACCGTCGTCCGGGTCACCTGGGTGCCTGGACCGAAAAGCTGGTCTCCAGACGAAGTAAACCAGGACAAGCTGGCCAGGGTCCTGGCCGCGCCGCGATCGGTCGCGTCCAAGGTGCCAGCGCTGCCCGGCGGCTTCACCTACCGGTTTACTGACGGCACGACCATCCTGACCACGATTGGCGACGACTCAATCACCAACCTCGTGGAGACCTTCTCGAGCTACCACGCGGAGGACGAGCAGAAGCTCAAAGCGATCCCCATCATCCAGGGCCAGATCCAGCCATCCCAATGAGCCCGAGCGCGATGGCGTGTTTCGAACCGATCAGCAGGACGGGAGCGCCCGGCTCACGGCCATAGACACAGCTTCGAACTCCGGGTTAGACAGAGTACCGCGGCGAACGTGGACCCGCGCCAGGTCAAGAGAACGAACCTGATCGGCCAGGCAAATGCTCGCGACCGGCAAGCCACCCGCACCCGCGGCCAACACAGGATAAAGTACAGGGTGGGCTACCGCCCACGACTGCCCGCTGTCGGTGGTCAGTGGCACGATGATGACTACTGGAAAGCGCACGGGCCCCGCCAGCGAGGGCACCCCCACCACGACGGCGGGTCGATAGCCCTCCTGCTCGCGGCCGGCGGGCTGGTGGCTCGGCAGGTTGACCGTCACCACGTCCCCCGGCGCGAGCGACTTTCGAGGTGGTGGCATCACGCTCACCGACCATCTCCGACGATGACGGCGCCGGCCCTAGCATCCCAGCTCACGGTCTCGCCTGCGAGGGGGTCAGCATCACCCCACTCGTACGGCTCGGCCTCGCCCATGCGGGAAAGGTCGGCATCGAGCCAGGCGCAGTCCTCGTCGCCGGGGCCGTTCGTCTGGTCACCCGACATGCCCGCCCGCGCCTGCTTTGCCCGCAGGAACTCGGCGAAGTCCAGCAGTTCGCCGGCCGCCGCGTCGGGCAACTCATCGATCAGTCTCTTCAACCGGTCCTTGTCCGTCACGCTGGCCTCCCGACGCTCGAAGCGCTACGTTTCCATCATACCCGAAGGCGAGTTCGCCGAGGCCGGATGCCGCCTGATAACGGCACCTGGAGCGCGGTGGCGGCGGCGGGCAGATACCCGTCGAAGGGTTGAACTTCTTTGAACTCCGTCCGCCGCGTCGGGCCACTCCACATGGGCTTGCGACAGGCGCACTTTCGCGCTACGCACCGAAGAAGGCCGCCAGGGCCGGGGCGATCGCCTGTGCCTTGACCATGTGGGTCTGGCCGGGAAGGGTTTGATACCGCGCGCCGGGCAGCACGTCCGCCAGCGCCTTCGC
>JAQBPE010000447.1 GCA_028287685.1 Cyanobacteria bacterium RYN_339
GCGAAGGCGCGCGCACGTGCCAGGTCGGCCTCCACCAGCGCCGGCGCCAGGCCAGCCTGCGCACCCAGGGCGCCCGCGGCCTCGGCATGGCCCAGGGCGGCGGCCGTCTCGCCGCGCACCAGGTCGTCTTCTGCCAGCGCCAAGCGGGCGGCCACATGGCGGCTGGCCAGGTCCGCGCCGGACAGCTGGAGCACGCCCTGCAAGCACTCGCGCGCCAGGCCCTCGTCGCCGCGGGTGGCCGCGACGTGGGCGCGGGCCAGCAGCAAATCCGCCCGGTCCGCGTCGCCGCCGTCCACCAGCAACGGCGTGGCTTGCTGCACCAGCCGCGCGAACTGTTGCAGCGCGCCCTGGCGCACGGCCTGGGTCGCCAGGCGCACGGTGGCCGTCAGCTCTCCGGCGGCGTCGCCCGCGCCCTGGAAACCCGCGCGGGCGCGCTCGTACATCAGCACGGCTTCCTCGTGGCGCCCCGCGCGCTCCAGGCCCTGGCCGCGCCAGAGCCGCAGCCAGGCCTCACCGGGACCCAGCGGGGCCGGGAAGAGGTTCACCCATGCCAGCGCCTGGTCGTGCCGCCCCGCGGCGAACAGGCGTGGGAAGGCTGCCCGGCCGGCCGCGATGGCCAGCTCCCACTCGCGCGCTGCCAGCCAGTGCGGCAAGGCCGCCTCGGGCCGGGCCTGGCGCACGTAGAAGGCCGCTGCGTCGGCGTGCCAGCCCATGCGCTCCAGCTCGGGGTGGACGCGCTCCGTTTCCGCGCGCAGGAACGCTTGCAGGTAGCCGGGAAAGCGGTAGCGCTCGCCAGCCCCCAGCCGCTGCACCAGGTGGTCCTGCTCCAGCGCCTGCAAGAGCGCCACCGCGTCCGGGGCGGCGGCGGCCTCGCGGCAGGCGTCCGGCGTCAGCTCCTCCAGCAGGGCCGCGCGCAGCATGAAGGCGCGCTCCGCCGCCGGCCGCACGCGGTAGATCTCCTCGGCCACGTAGGCCATCAGGGCGTCGGTGCCGGTGACGTCGGCGCGCGGGCTGCCGCCCATTCCCGCGGCCACCAAGTGCAGGCCCAGCGGCCAGCCTTGCAGCGCCTCCGCGCGGGCGCGCCACGCTGGCGGGATGGCGCCCGCATCGGCGCGGGCTTGCAGGAAGGCCTCCTGCTCGGCCGGGGTGAAGGCCAGCGCCTCCGCCTCGATCACCTCCAGCGCGCCCGCCGCCACGGCGCGTGCCAGCGGGAGGTCCGGCTTGCGGCGCGTGGCCAGCGCCACGCGCACGCCGGCCGGCAGCTTGTCGGCGTGGTACAGCAGCCCGCCCAGCGTGTCCGGCTGGTGCTGTGAGAGATGGTGGGCGTCATCCAGCACCAGCAGCAGGCCGGGCAGGTCGTAGGCGGCCACTTCCTCGAAGAGCGCCCCCCAGAGCGCGCGGGCATCGCGGTGGCCGCCTGCCAGCAAGGCGGCTAGGCGATCGCCGAACGCCGGCACGTACGCCTTGAGCCCGGCCGCCAGGTGCTGGAAAAAGCCGGCCACGTCTACGTCCAGCGCATCCAGACCATACCAGACCACCGGCGTTCCGGCCTGGCGGGCGGCGTCGGCCAGCTGCCACAGCGCCATGCTCTTGCCGTACCCTGGCCCTGCCGACAGCAGCAGCACGGGCGCGCCCGCGCCGGCCAGCCGCGCACGCACGATGCCGCCGGCCGGCAACCGCGGGATCGTGAGCTTGGACGCAAGGATCACGGGAAGGGACATCTCATCACCGACCTACCCGGCGGGCCCCCGGAGGAAACCTGGCTCAAGGCAACACGGGCGCGGGCGGGTCCAGCGTGGCCAGGGCGAATGGCGACGGCTTCACCTTGATGGCCCGGGCCGTCACCATGACGTCGAACAGCCGCGCCCGCGTCGGTACCGGCCGGCCCGCGGCCCGCGCGCCGGCGGCCTCGAGGTCGAGCTTCAGCAGGGCCTTCTCGATCGCCGTGCGGGCGCCGTCGCGATCGCCCAGCACGGCGGCCAGCTTGGCCAGGCCCAACGTCCCCGCCGTCCCGTCCTTCGCCAGCTTGTCCATCCCGTAGGCCGCATAGTCCAGCACGTCGTTGGTGGCGCGGCGGATCGGATCGGGGTGCCACAGCTTCTGCCACCACGGCAGCTTGGCCGCCGCGTCGCGGCCCGCGAGGTACACCTTCATGGTGCCCGCCAGCCCAGCAAAGTCGCCGGGGAAGGTCTGCGCCTGGGCCTGCTTGACCATCTCCGCCAGCTTCGCGCCGTCGGTCCATGCACCCCGGCGGATCTCCCGCACGTAGCGGTCCAGCATGGGACCAGGCGGGATGACCGAGGCCTCCGGCTTGACCCACTTCTTCAGGAACCCTTGCACCAGCTCTTCCGCGCGGGCGCCACCAATCATCGTCATCTCGAGCCCTCCTTCTTGGCCATGGCTATGGTGGCGCTCGCTTACAGGCCGGTTACAACCGTGCTGTAAGGGCGTTGTAACCGGCCGCCGCGGCACCCCCGGCGAGAGGCGCTGCAGGCGCGCCAGCAGCAAAAGTAGGACGTGCCCGCTTCAACGCGCCGAAGATGCTAACGGCCGCGGCGCAAGGGGCTACAGAGGACTTACAACGCAACTTGCAGTTGGCCTCCCTCGCTTTGTAAGCCGGTTGAAAGGCAGCTCGGGTAGAAGGGAACCATTGACCGCAATCCCAGGACGGAGGCACCTCCATGGACAATGGCATCAACCCGAAGGCCGACTTCGCCAAGGCACAGGCGCTGCAGCGGAAGCAAGCGGCAGCGAACGACGCGGCGAGCGCCGCCGTGCCGGCCACGGTTTCGAAGGAAGTCGTGAAGGAGGTCCTCCACGAGAAGTACGCCGGGTTCCACTTCGACCTCGAGAAGCTGGACGACCTCGTCGATCTCGATGCCGACGGCCAGTTCGACGAGCAAGAGTTCACGGCCCTGAGCCAGTCGGCCGCGGACGCCGCGAGCTCCGGCAAGCTGGACGAGCCGAAGCCCGAGGAGTTCCAAAAGGTGGCGGACGACGTCCGTGCGGCGAAGTCGAAGCTGGACGCCGCCAAGGCCGCGGCGGAGAAGGAGAACCTGACCTACGCCAAGATCCTGGAGGAGCAGGGCGCCTTCCTGACGGAGCCGCAGAAGACCGCCCTCAAGGAGCAGTACGCGCACTCCCCGGCGAAGGAGGCCGTGAAGGCCGCGCAGGAAGGTCTCGCGAAGACCCTCGAGCAGAACGAGCACCTGTTGGCGTACGGGATGCTGACGAAGGCCAACAAGTCCCAAACGGGCGCCGGACAGGTCCTCTCCAACAACGAGGTGATGGGCCTCTACGCCGAAGTGGCGACCACCCCGTTCGCCGACAGCGCCCGGTCCTTCGTCTCCACCCTCACCACCATGGACGGGAAAGTCGACGGCAAGCTCGACGACCTCGACTTGCAGGTCCTGGAAGCCAGCGTCATCATCCCCGGCGCCGCCTCGGAGAAGGCCACCTCGGCGACGGGCGACGCCCCCCTCTGGGACGCCGTCCTGGAGACGGGCCACGCGAAGGAGAAGCCCGATTTGGAGGGCGTCGCCAAGGCCGTCGAAGCCGGCAAAGGCGGCAAGGAGCTGGCCGGCAAGCTCAAAGACCTCAACGGCAAGCTGAAGGAGATCAACGACGTCGTCAAGGGTCCGGGGCAGAAGGCCGAGGAGTTCTTCAAGGAGGCGCGCAAGAAGTTCACGGGCCCGGTCGCCAAGTCGATGGCCTCGTTCGCCCTCGTCTCGGCTTCCGTCAGCGGGGCCACCGACTTCGCCAAGGGCGACTGGATCAAAGGCTTCAAGGACTCCGCAACCGCTGGCGCCGACGTGAGCGAGATCCTGGCCGCAACCTGCAAGGCCTATTCCGGGTCGGTGCAAGGCGAGCTCTCCGCGGCAGCCAAGATCGCCGGTGAGCGCTTCGCCACCATCGTGCCCGGCCTCTCCTCGATCGCCGCGGAGTTCAGCGCCTACGACAACTTCTCGAAGGGCAAGGTCGTCGCGGGTGTCGGCGACGTGCTGACCGCGGTCGGGTTCACCCTCCCGCTGGCCTTCGTGGGGACCGCGGCCGCGCCCATCATCGCGCCGATCGCCGCGGGGGCCGTCGCCGTGGGCACGCTCCTGAAGCTGGGCTCGGACTTGTTCGATGGCAAGAAGGAGGAGCAGGACGCGTTCAAGGCGGAAGAGACCAAGCAGCTGTACGAGGCAATCAAGAAGTCGTCCAACCCGCTGGACGACGCCCAGGCCACCAAGCTGGTGTCGATGCTGCTAGACAAGCAGAAGGGAGGGTTCAAGGCCTACACGCTCAACGTGGGCGGCAGCGCGGAAGAGCTCCAGCAGTCCCTACTGGACGGCACGGATGTCCAGTTGCAAGACCACCTCGAGGCCATGAACCCGGGCAAGTCCTTCGACTGGAACGAAAGCTCGGCCTGGTTCGGCCTGGCCGAGCTGGGCCTGAAGCCCGACCAGATCTCGAAGCTCGGCGACGCCGGCCTCACCCACATCTTGTTCGACGACCAGGGCGGCCCGAATTCCAACCTCGGCACGCTCGAGAGGGTCTTGAACGCCAGGTTCCCGGGCAACGAGCTGCAACCCGTGCAAGCCGACAAGACCTACGGCTTCTTGAGTGCGATTACGTCCGGCCTGGATCCGGCAACCGCCGGCAGCGTCTCGACATCCCTGCTGGGGCTGATCAACGACGAGGCCGCGCGCCCGCCAGCAGATACCGTGCTCCAGCGCGTCAAGAACCAACTCCAGACGGCGGTGGGGTCGACCAATCAGGTCTGGTCCACGGCCGCCGAGCAGGCCCTGAAATACTTGAGCTAAGCCCCGAACGGCATCCTACCGCCGGCCTAGACGCCCGTTAGCATCGGCGCCAGCACTCGCGCGGCCGCCTCCAAAAGACCTTGCTCGCGCGCGCCCAGCATCTTCAAGACGTCCGTGCTGTCCACGTAGAGCACGCCCAACACGGCGTCGCCGGCCACCAGCGGGACGGCCACGAGCGTGCGCAGGCCCAGGGCCAGGATGCTCTGGGCCTGTTGCCAGCCCTCCATCTCCTGCGCGTCGACCAGGCGCACGGCCTCGCGGGTGTTGTGCACCCAGCGGCAGATCGTGCGGCTGAAGGGCGTGTCGGCGGGCAGCTCCCGGCCGGCGGCATCCACCCCCATGGCCAGGTCCTCGCCGCGCACCACCAGCGCGCGCTCCGCGCCGGTCACGGCCAAGGCGACGGCGAGCGCGGTCCGCACCACCTCCCGCGGGGCATGGCCCTCCAGCGCCAGGCGGGCCAGCCGCTCGGACAGGGCCAGCCGCTCCACCTGGGCCTCGAAGGCCTGCAGCCGCAGGAACTGAGCCAGCGAGAGCCGCAGGGCCTCGCCCATCGCGGCGAAGGTGGCCTGACGCGACGCGTCGGCGTCTTCCAGGTAGACGATGGCCAGCAGCACGCCGTCCTCCGCCACGGGCAGGGCCCAGTGGCCTCCGTCGAACACGGGCAGGCGGTCCCAGAGCGCAGCTTCCACCTCCGGGCGCTCCAGCGCGGCCGCCTCTTCCAGGAAGGCGAGCGCCACGGCGTCGACCTGGAGGTCGCGGTAGACCAGCAGGGCGCCGGCCTGGGCACCCGTGAAGTCCACCAGGCGGTGCAACAGGCGGTTGGCGAGATCATGCACGGAACTGGCATGGCGCATGTCGTCCACCAGCGCCAGGGCCTCCGCCAGCCCGGGCGCGGGGCCCTGGACGGCAGGAGCCGCCAGGCGATGCTCCGGCCAGCG
>JAQBPE010000487.1 GCA_028287685.1 Cyanobacteria bacterium RYN_339
GCCGCCGCGTGCTGGCGCTGCCCGGCGCGGGCAGCATCCAGCGCGGCGAAGCGCTGGGCCTGCTGGGGTTGGTCTGCGTGAACCACGGCGGCGACACCCGCGAGGGCCTGGAGCACCTGGGCCGCGCCCAGCAGCTGGCGAAGGCCACGGGCGATCGCCTCGCCCTTGCCAACGCCTGCATGTTGGCCGGCAACGCGCGCCTGGGCCTGGGCCAGCTGGACCCCGCCCGCGACGACTTCTCGCGCTACGCGCTGCTGTGCCAGGAGCTGGGCCTGCCGGACGAGGCGCTCTGCGCCAGCCTGAACCTGGCCCAAGTGGCCTACGAGCAGGGCCGCTTCGTGGAGAGCTGGCAACGCGCCCGTGCCGGCGCCCAGGCCGCCCGCGAGATGGGCAACAAGATCTACGAGGCCTTCGGCCTGGCCTACGTCACGCTGGCGGGTTGCCAGCTGGGCTACCTGACGGAAGCCGAGGACGCCGGCCGCGCCGCGCAAGCGGTGGCCGACGAGCTGGGCCTGGAGGCCGTGCTGCTGCAAGTCGGCGCCGCCCGCCTGGAAGCCGCGGTGTTCCTGGGCCGCCTGGGCGGCGCGGAAGAGCAAGCGGTGGCGCTGCGCAAGCGGGCGGTTGACCAGGACGGGGCGATCGCGCTCTCCCTGGGCGTGGTGTACGCCCTGTCCGG
The DNA here is from genome assembly GCA_028287685.1 of Cyanobacteria bacterium RYN_339. Taxonomy (GTDB): domain Bacteria; phylum Cyanobacteriota; class Sericytochromatia; order S15B-MN24; family JAQBPE01; genus JAQBPE01. Next base: position 677 of record JAQBPE010000487.1, read on the forward strand.
CGAGACCGCCGCCGCGATCGAGCAGCTGCGCCTGGCGCGCATCGCCGCGGAGCGCTCCGGCAACCAGGTCGCGCAGGCCCGCGTGGCGCTCGGCTTCGGGCAGGTGGCGCTGGCTTCCGGCCAGATTGCCGTGGCCCACGCCCGCGCCCAGGACGCGCTGGCCCTGGCCCAGGCCGCGGGCGCCCAGGTCGCGCTGTTGCGGGCGCACCTGTTGGTGGCCCAAACCGCCTGGCAGCTGGGACGGCCGGAGGCCACGGAGGCCAGCCTCGCCGCCGCGCAGGCGATCGCCGCCGCGTTGCCCAGCCCCCACTGGCAGGCCATCGCGTGGATGGCCCAGAGCCGCTTCTGCCCGGACGGCACCACCTTGCGGTTGCGGGCCGCGACCCACATCCAGTTCTACCTCCAGCAATTGCCGCCGCGCGCGCGGCAGGAGTTCCTCAATTGGCCGGAGCGGCGCGACGCGCTATCCGGCCGCGGCACCGGCGCGCTCGAACTGCGCGTGCCGGCGGCGCCGATGCCTTTCCGTGAGACCGTATCGTAATGTTCCGTCCCCTGATCCCCCTTGTTCTCGTCACCGCGCTGTTCACCGGCGCTTGTCACCTGGGCGCGCCTACCAAGCCCACCGTCCCGCAGTCGCGCATCGGCGTGGACACGATCGGCCAGGGCCGCACCACGCTCGCGGTCCGCATGCTCGCGCAGGGCACCTTCACCTTGCCCGCCACCTTGATCAGCGTGGGCTCCGGCGGCCTGGTCAGCACGGGCTCCGGCTCGCTGGTGAGCACGGGGTCCGGCTCGTTGGTCAGCACCGGCACCGGCCACTACCGCGTTCAGGCCGTGGCCGAGCAACCGGTGGGCAACGCCCCGGTGGCCTTGTTGACGGGTGCGGGCGCCGCCACGGGCGTCACCACCACCTCCGACCCGGGCGGCCGCTTCTTCCTGACCGGCAGCACCTCCGGCGGCGTGTACCGCCTGGAAGCCTGCCACGGCGACGCCCGTTACCTCACGCTGGTGGCCGTCGGCGCCACGGCCCCGGCGGAGTCGCCGCTGAACTTGGCCACGACGCTGGTGGCGACGCGCCTGTTGGCGGAGCACCCGGACGGCCTGGCCGTGCTGGAGATGGATGCCTTCGCACGCACCGTCGTCGCGGTGCAAGACGCCCTCACGGACGCCGACATCCCGGCGGGCTGGAGCCCCGAGGCTTGCCTGGCCGGCCTCGAGGCCGCGCACCCCGCGGTCAAGGCCGCGATCGGCAGCTTCAAGAGCCAGCAACAGGCGTTGGAGAGCCGCGCCAAGGACATCCAGTTCAAGGTGCAGGCGCTGGCGAGCGAGCTGAAGATGCCGCAGGAGCAGGTGTCAGGGGCCATGATGGCCGCGTTGTCCAGCCACCCCGGCGCGACGGACGAGGAAATCACCCACCAGGTCCGTCAGGAAGCCCCCCCGGCGAGCGCGCCGGCTTCGGGTGGTTCGTCCGGTGGCTCCGCGGGCAGTTCGGCTGCCTCGCAGCCCAACGGCCAGGCCACGACCGGCCCGACCGGCCAGGCCACAACCAGCCCGACCGGCCAGCCGGCGACCAGCCCGACGGGCCAGCCGACGACCGGCCCGACGGGCCAGGCTACCACCAGCCCAACGGGCCAGCCCACCACCAGCCCAACGGGCCAGGCCACCACCAGCCCGACGGGCCAGGCAACCACCAGCCCGACGGGCCAGGCAACCACCAGCCCGACCGGCCAGGCGACGGCGACCCCTACGCCCCGGCCCACCGCGACCCCGGTCCCCCACGCGTCGACGTCGCCGCAGCCCACCCCGACACCCGTGCCCCAGGCCACGCCCACCCACACGCCGGCCCCGGCGGCCACGACTACCCCGGCGCCCGTCAGCACCCCGACGCCGACCCCGCGGCCCACGGCCACGCCCGCTCCGGTGGCTACCCCCACCCCCAGCCCATCCCAGCTCCCCGCGGGCCCCTGGAAGACCTGGGACGAGTATTGGGACGACTACGACAAGAAGCACCACACCAACCATGGCAAGGACACCGACGGCAACAATGGGAAGGGCAACGACGACTAAGCCGATCAGCGCATAAACACTGGGCTTGGGCCCCCTGCGGGGGGCCTTTTGCCATGCCAGCGATCAAGTTTCTCGTTTAACAGCTCGCATAGCCCTTGCAATCCCCGGATCTCCGTCGTATATTAATTCAAGGTTAAGCGGCTCTTAAGGAGGACATTACCTTGAAGAAATTGACGACCCTCGTAGCGGCCACCGTCTTGTTGACGTCGCTGGCGGGTTGCGGCAAGACCATCGCCACCACCTCGGCGACCACGGTTGCCCAGGTCGCTGACGTGAACTACGAGTCGGAGACCGTAGACATCATGTCGACCACCGGCCTGCACGGCGCGTTCAAGCGCGTCCACAAGGCGGTCTTCGACCACATGGACGCCAACCACGACAAGTTCGTGGACGAGTACGAAGCCGGCAAGTACATGTCGATGGCCGAGTTCCAAGCTGCCAACACCAACGACGCGTGGGCGTCGCGCGGCAAGCTCAGCCTCCACGAGTTCACCCAGTGGTCCACGCACGTGATCCTCTGGTGGCACACCAACGCCAACGACTGGACCAACGACTTCCGCCGCGACCTGGCCGACGTGTTCGACCGCCTGGACAAGAACCACGACGGCCTCGTCAGCCGCAAGGAGCTCAACCCGACCGCCCTCGAGCGGATCAAGCTGAGCTTCGACTACAGCCGCCTGAAGATCCACGTGCCCGTCCGCAAGGTGGACGACGCGGCCTTCACCGCGGCCGACAAGACCAAGGACGGCAGCCTGGGCCAGGGCGAGTTCGAGGACATGTACGTCGACCTGGTGGTCGGCGCGCTGGCCCCCGCCGCTCCCCCGGCTCCTCCGGCGCCCCCCGCGCCTCCCGCCCCGCCGGCTCCCCCGGCTCCTCCCGCGCCTCCTGCGCCCCCGGCGCCTCCCGCGGGCAAGTAACCTCCAACCTCCGCTTAAACCTGACCTCTCCCGGCAACGGGGGAGGTCTTCTTCATGGCATCGTCCCGCCGCAGCCCGGGCCGTTGAGGAGTTGCCGGGCGCCGGGCACCCGCAGGGCGGGTGGCGATCGAAACGGTTTGTAACAAACGCTTCATACAGCTGACAAATTCCTGAAACCCTTGGCCGCTATCGTGAGAACCATGCAAGCCCGGTGGTGCGGTGCGCAAAACCAAAGGTCCCCAGAAGGACGTTACTGTCGTTCAACAAGCGCCCTTTGCTCCTACATCCACCGGCATCCGGGGAGGCCTCACGGCCTCCCCGAGTCCTTTGGCCAGCTTCCGGGGATAACACCCCCATGGCCACCCCACCCCCGGCGAAACGCCGCCGCCGCCGCAAGCGCCCCGCTGAGCCGCCCAAGCCCACGCTTGGCGCCCGCCTGCGCGGCCTGGGCTGGTCGCTGACCAAGGACGCGCTCTTCCTGGGCACGATCGTGGCCGTGCTGGGCGGGCTGGCCTGGCAGACGGAATTCGGCCGCGCGCGGCTGTTGGCCGGCTGGGACTGGGCCACCGCGCACCTGACGGCCCAGGCCCCCTTGTTGCAAGGGCGCGGCGCCACCCCGGCGCCCCAGCAGCCTGCCGAGGAACAGCCTGCCCAGGAGCAGCCTGTTCGGGACCAGCCCAAGGGGAATGGGCCCGAGGCGTTGCCGGACCCGGACGGCTACCCGGCCCTCCCCGTGGCGGGCTGCAAGGCCACCATCACCCGCGGCCACGCGGGCCGGCCCCTGAACCCGCTCACGCCGAAGCCGGGCGAGTACGAAATCCACTACACGCTCCACCTGACCGTGGACGGCGGGGCCGACCAGGCCCAGGCGGTGGCGGCCGCGGCGGCTGTGGTGCCGAAGCTGCAAGCGGTGCTGGTCGACCAGGCCGGCGTGGTCGTCGAGCCTTGGGAGCCCATCAAGCTGACGACCGCCGGCCCGGGCCAGTGGGATGTGGCGGCCCACTTCGTGTTGCACGACCCCCAGGTGGCCGACGTGCTGAAGCTGACGTCACCCCAATCCGACCCGCAACGCGTGGATACGACCCCCACGGAGACCGCGGAGTTCGCGATCTGGTCACACTAACCTTTAGCGAACCATAAGCAAGATTTTCCTCGGCGAGGGTGATAATCCACCCATGAAGACGCCCACCCGCCTCGGCCTTGTCTTGCTTGCCAGCCTCGCCGCCACGGCCTGCGGCACGCCCATGGTCGCCAGCAACATGCTGGTGCCGGGCGCTACGGCCGGCCTCGTCAACGACGGCGCCGCCTTCGCCCGCGGCGGCTCGATCACGGGCGACGTGCGCGTGATCAAGCACGTGACCTCTCGCTACGTGGACCAGCCGCGCGACGTGTGGGTGTACCTGCCGCCTGGCTACGACAAGGCGTCGGCCCACTACCCCGTGCTCTACATGCACGACGGCAACAACATCTTCGACGGCTCCCAGGCCTTCGGCGGCCACGAGTGGCAGGCCGACGAGACCGCGGAGCGCCTGATCAAGGGCGGCGAGCTGCCCCCGCTGATCATCGTCGGCGCCAGCAACACCCAGGACCGCATGAGCGAGTACACCTGGGTGCCGGGCAAGCTTGACGGCAAGCAGGTGGGCGGCGGCGGCGCCAAGTACGCCGACTTCCTCACCAAGGAGCTGAAGCCGCTGATCGACAAGACCTACCGCACCAAGCCGGACCGCGCCAACACGGGCGTGTTGGGCTCCAGCCTGGGCGGCCTCGAAAGCTTCTACCTGGGGCGCTACAACGCGGACACCTTCGGCAAGATCGGCTGCATGTCCGCCTCCATCTGGTGGAGCGACCGCGCCATGCTCAAGGAAGCCCCCAAGTACCCGCGCAACCTGAAAATCTGGCTCGACATGGGCTGGAAGGAAGGCAACTCGCCCGACGAGGAGCTGGCCAACGCCCGTGACCTCGACAAGGCGCTGGTTGCCCGTGGCTACAAGCAGGGCGGCGATCTGGGCTACTTCGAGGACAAGGAAGGCGGCCACAACGAGCAGGCCTGGGCCTACCGCCTGCCGCTGGCCCTTAAGTTCCTCTTCGGCACCTGATCACTTCCGCGCGTACGTCCCGATCAGCTCCGTCTGCCCCACGATCAGCTTGCCGTTCGTCATGGCCGTCATGACCTCGTCCTTGCTCGCGCCCACCGGCAGGCCCAACGGCGCGGACACCGCGTAGAGCTTGAAGTGGTAGTGGTGCGGCGAACCCGCGGGCGGGCAGGGGCCCGTGTAGCCGTTGGTGCCCTTCCCGTTCGCGCCTTCTTGCGAGCCGACCGGCTCCGCGGCCTCGGCCATCCCGGCGGCCACGACGGGGATGTCGAAGAGCACCCAGTGGGTGAAGGTGCCGCTGGGCGCGTCCGGATCGTCGCAAATCAAGACCAGGCGGCTGGCGTTGGCGGGCACGTTCTCCCAGGCCAAGGCCGGTGAGACGTTGACGTCGTCGCAGGTGTGCTTCGGCGGGATCGTCGCGTTGGCGACGAACGCCGAGCTGGTCAAGCGGAAGCCGGATGCGGCCGGGCTCGCCGTGGCCGAGGCCGACGCCTTGGGCGCCGGTTGGGGGGTGCCGCTGCAGGCGGCTACCGAAAGGGCGAGGGCGAAGGCAAGGCAGGTGCGCATGGGGCGCAGTCTAACACAAGTTATGGCATACTATCTGACCCCTGCTCGCTAAGAAGGAGAGAAGCCCCATGGCAGCCCCATTCAAGGCCTACGACGTCCGCGGCATCTACGGCGACGACGTCACGGAAGCGTTGGCCTACAAGCTCGGCCGCGCCTACGTCCAGCTCACCGGCGCCAAGCGGGTGGTGGTCGGACGGGACATGCGCCCCAGCTCCGTGCCCCTCTCCGAGGAGCTGATCCGCGGCCTGCGCGAGGCGGGCGCCCATGTCACCTTCATCGGCATGGCCTCCACCGACATGATGTACTTCGCCGTGATCAACATGGGCGTGGACGGCGGCGTGGCCGTCACGGCCAGCCACAACCCGGGGGAGTACAACGGCTTCAAGTTCGTGCGCGAGAAGGCCATCCCGATGGGCCTGGAGAGCGGCCTGGAGAAGATCGAGGCGATCGTCCGCGCCGACCAGTTCCCGCCGCTGGACTCGACCCTGGGTGGCTACGAAGAGAAGCCCGTCCTGGACGCCTTCGTCTCCTGGATGCACGAGTTCGTCGACCCCAAGAAGCTGAAGCCCGCCAAGGTCGTGATCGACGCCGGCAACGGCATGGGCGGCCCGATCATGGAGAAGCTCTTCGTGGGCTACCCGGGCGAAATCATCCCGATGTTCTTCGAGCCGGACGGCACCTTCCCCAACCACGAGGCCAACCCCCTGGTGGAGGAGAACCGCCTCGACCTGATCGCCAAGGTCAAGGAGACCAAGGCCGATCTGGGCATCGGGCTCGACGGCGACACCGACCGCGCCTTCTTCGTGGATGGCGATGGCGTCTTCTGCGACGGCGACTTCATCCTGGGGCTGCTCGCCAAGCCCATCCTCAAGCAGC
>JAQBPE010000505.1 GCA_028287685.1 Cyanobacteria bacterium RYN_339
CACCATACAGGTCAATGCCGGCGGCCCACCAACGGCTACAACGCCTTGATCGGCCCCACCATGACCATCGGCCCCGTTGGCCCCGGCATCCCACCGGCCGGCTCCAACGTCACCGCCGCAGCAACAGGCTTGCCATCTTGCGGCAAACTCCCGCGCACGCGCGCCACACCCTGCTTGTCAGTCACAAAGGTCCCCATGCTGACCTTCTTGCCCGGCGTCACCGCCCAGAGCTGGTAGGTCTTGTTCGGCCCGGCATCCGGCAGGCCTTTGAACGTCGCCAGCCAGGCATGGCGCGTCGGGCTCCAGTACACCCAAGCCTCGGCGGACTTCGCCATGGGCTGGGTCTGCATGGCCACCATGCGCACGTCCGTGCCCGCCAGCATCTCCGCATCGCGCCGCGCGGCCTGCTCCTCGTTCATCATGGACCCGATTTGATCGGCCAAAGCCGCTTGCTGGATCCGGTACATCCCCAGTTCCTGGTGCTCCCGGTATAAGCCGGTGGACGTCAGCAACAAGCCCGTCGCCAGCACGACGGCCGCGGCCGTCCAGACCATCTGCTTCTGCGCCACGAAGACCAGGCGCGGTAACGGCAGGATCTCGGCCTTGCGGACCGGTTGTTGGGTTTCCGCTTGCTCCCGTGTCTCCAGGCCCGCCATCAAACGGTCCTTGAGGTCGGCACGTGGCGAGCGGGCCGGCGCGGCATAGGCCAGGGCGCCGGTCGCCACGACCAGGTCGGCCATCACGCCCGAGCAGGCAGGACAAGTAGCCACGTGGCCGGCCACCTGCGGCCGCTGGTCCGCCTCGAGCACGTCGAGCGCCAGCAGCGCGGCCAAATCCTGGAACTCCTCGCAAGACATCACGACGGTGCTACTCATGGCGTCACCATCCCCCAGGCCGGCGTGAGCACCTCGCGGAGATTGATCAGCCCCTGCCGCACGCGCGTCTTGATCGTGCCCAGCGGCTCGCCGGTGCGGTCCGCCACCTCGCTGTGGCTGAGGCCCTCGAAGTAGACCAGCTCCAGCGCCTTGCGCTGGGGCTCGGGCAGCGTGCCCAGCGCGCCCTTGACGGCGTCGCGGCGCTCGGAGGCCAACGCCTCGGCTTCCGGGTCCGCCACCTTCACCTGGATGTCGATCGCCGCTTCCTCTTCGGACGCGATCGCGCTGCGGTCCGCGCGTTGGCGGGCGCGCAGGTGGTCCAGGGCGCGGCTGCGGGTCATCAGGAAAAGCCAGGCGTCCACGCGTCCACGCGTGGCATCGTACTTGGCGGCCGTCCGCCAGGCCTGGTTGAAGACGTCTAGTACCACTTCCTCGGCTTCCTCCGCGGTGCCCACGATCTTGAACGCCAGCCCGAACACGACCCGATGGTAGCGATCGTAGAGCGTGGCCAGTGCTGACTGGTCACGTCCTGCTACCTTCGAGAGCAAGTCTCGGTCTTCCGTTTGTCGTTCCGTTGCCATCGCCGCCGAATGGATCTCCCGCTGGGTTGGTACGCCGGCACATTATACATACGATGCGTCGCGTCGGTCGGATTTCAATGGTAAGCTGTTTGACCCAAGAACCCGCCATCGTTCCAGAAAGGACCGCGCCTTGCGCATTCTGAAGATCACCACCGTGCTTGCCGCCGCCGCCATGGCCATCTCGTGCAACAGCACCACGCCGACTGCCGGCGGCAGCAGCACCGCGCCCACGGCCAGCACCGCGCCCGGCGCCACGACCGCGCCTACGGCCGGCGCCGCCGCCGTGACCGTCTCCGACTTCAAGTTCGAGCCCGCGGCCACCACGATCAAGGCCGGCGACACCGTCACCTGGACCTTCAAGGGCCCCACGGCGCACTCCGCCACTTCCGACGACAGCTCCACGGAGAAGTTCGACTCCACCGTGATGGGCGCCGGCAAGACGTTCAGCTACAAGTTCATGAACAAGGGCACGTTCAGCTACCACTGCATTCCGCACCCCACCAACATGAAGGCGACGATCACCGTCCAGTAAGCCCCTCGATGGGCGGCCTCGCGAGGGGCCGCCTTTTTTTTCGTGCCGTCCCCCACGTTATGTCCACCAGACTCGCCAGGCCGCGCGAGTCATGCCAGAATAGCGCCGGTCCAACTGATCCCTAGGAGTGTGAGATGTCGCCATTCAACCGTAGCCTTCCCCTGGTGCTTGCCGTCGCCCTGACGGGCTGCCCCGCCGAGCAGAAGCCCGCGAGCACGGCCAGCGCTGGCGCCGAAACCGGCGCCTCCGGAGCCGCCACCGCCACCGCGCCCGCCAGCGCAGCCGCGGGCACAACTTCCCACGTGGCAAGCACCTCCGACTACGCCAATGCCAACGAGCTGGGCCTGATCCCCGTGATGGAGTACCACCGCTTCGGCCCCAAGGAGGAGCGCTGGACCCGCACGCCCGCCAACTTCCGCAAGGACTTGGAGTACTACTACAACAACGGCTTCTACCTCGTGAACGCGCGCGACGTCGCGGAGCGCAAGCTGGACGTGCCCGCCGGCCGCAAGCCGATGGTCTTGACCTTCGATGACGCCACCGACGCCCAGTTCCGCTACATGAAGGGCGCGGACGGCAAGCCCGACCCGGCCAAGGTCGATCCGGATTGCGCCGTCGCCATGTTGGACGAGTTCCACAAGAAGCATGCCGACAGCGGCACGGGCGCGACGTTCTACGTCCTGCCCAGCGGCTTCGAGCAAGACGGCGTGATCCAGCAGAAGTTCAAGTACCTGGACGCGACCGGCCGCGAGATCGGCAACCACACCTGGTCCCACGACAACATGTCCACGATGTCCGTCGAGAAGGTGAACCTCGAGATCGGCAAGTGCCAGCACTTCATCCACCAGCAGCTGGGCGACCAGTACGAGGTGAAGACGCTCGCCTTGCCCTTCGGCATCGGGCCCAAGGCCGACGCCGCCTTCAAGGCCGTCTCCGACGGTGGCACGGGCGCGGACGCACACCACTTCAAGGCCTTGATGCTGGTGGGCGCCAACCCCAACGTCTCGCCCTTCGACAAGAAGTACAAGCCCACCGCCGTGGCCCGCATCCAGGCCATCGACAGCGAGTTCAAGAACTGGTTCAACCGCAAGCCCGGCAGCACCGACAAGGTCAAGGAGCCGTGGGTGCCCTACGTGAGCGACGGCGACCCGGCCAAGGTCACCTTCCCGAAGGCCCTGGCGGACAAGCTGAACAAGGATGCGCTGGGCGCGGGAGTCACCGCCAACCCTTTTGACCCGAAGGCCGCGGCCCCTGCCGCCTCCGCGAGCCCTTCCCCCGCGACCTCGGCGGCTCCCGGTGCGTCCGCTCCCGCCTCCCCGCAAGTGCAGGGTGCAGACACCATCCCGGGCTACACCGCCAAGCTGCCCGCGGGCGGCTCGTACGCGGACGGCAAGCTGACCTACAAGATCAAGAGCGGCGACTCCACGGAGGACATCGCCTGGAAGTTCATCAAGTTCACGGACTTCTACACCTACCCGTCGCTCGCCAAGGCCATCCGGGCGGACAACCACCTGGAAAAGGGCCTGACGGTGGGCGACGTCATCTCCATCCCCAAGGCCCGCACGGCGCCCCCCAAGCCGACCATCGTGGCCCGCGAAAAGGGCTTCGAGGCCAAGGGCATTTACGTGACGGGCACGATCGCGGGCTCCGGCGAGGTGTGGGACCTGGTCAAGGACCTCAAGGCGCACGGCGGCAACACCGTGGTCTTCGACGCCAAGGACATGAACGGCGTGATCACCTACAAGACCCAGGTGCCGCTCGCCAAGGAGATCAAGGCCTACAAGGGCGACATGATCCAGGACCTGCCCAAGTTCATCGAGCGCCTGCACAAGGAGGGCATCCACGCCGTGGCGCGCGTGGCCCAGTTCCACGACACCCTGCTGGCCCAGCACAAGCCCCAGTACGCGCTGCTCTCCAAGACGAGCGGCAGGCCCTGGCGCGAGTCCGGCGAGCTGGTGTGGGTCGATGCCTCGATCCCGGCCGTGCAAGACTACCAGCTGGCCCTGGCCAAGGAGCTGATTGCCAACGGCGTTGACGAGATCCAGCTGGACTACGTGCGCTTCCCCGCCATGGGCGAGACGCACGACATCACCTGGTCCACGGCCAAGACCGTGCACAAGGAGAAGAAGGACGTCATCACCGCCTACGTGAAGCGCGCCCATGAAGAGATTGCCCCGTCCAAGGCGCTGCTCTCCGCGGACGTCTATGGCGTGGTGGCCTGGGACCAGGGCATCGACGTGCGCATCACGGGGCAGAAGCTGGAGGAGCTGGGCCACCACCTGGACGCCATCAGCCCGATGCTCTACCCGTCGCACTTCTACGCCGACTTCGACCACTTCAGCTACCCGCCGGACCACCCCCAGTACTTCATCGGCGAGGGCGTGCGCAAGACCGCCAAGAAGCTCGAGGGCACGAACTGCTCGATCCGTCCGTGGCTGCAGGCCTTCCCTTACCGCATCCGCAACTACGGCCCGCAGTACGTGGCGGTGCAGTTGAAGGCCAACGCGGAAGCCAAGGCCAACGGCTGGCTGCTGTGGAACGCGGAGAACAGCTACAAGACCGGCTTCTCCGGCGTGACCATGTTCGCCAAGGGCGGCCTGCCCAACGAGGCCATGCCCAAGAGCGCCGAAGACACCAAGAAGGACAAGGTGGCGACGCAGCCGAAGAAATGAGGCTGGCGGAGCATGAACGTGGCGTGATCCTGCGCCTGGGGCGGCTGCATCGCGTGGCCGGCCCGGGCAGCGTCTTCGTGATCCCGCTGATCGATCGCCTGATCCGCGTCGACTTACGGCCTTTCACCCTCGCGGTGGAGCTCCCCGCCGTCACCAGCAAGGACCACGCCGTCTTCGCGGCCCGGCTGGAGGCCAGCTGCTGCGTGCTCCAGCCCGAGCGCGCCGTGGTCGGGGTGGAAGACTACCGCTCGGCCGTGCAGGAGCTGCTGGTGGCCATCGTGCGCGAGGCAGCCGCCCAAATGGACGCCGTGGAGCTCCAGGCGGATCCGGTGCGCCTGGGCCGGGCGATCAAGAAGATCGCCAACGAGGCAACGCTGGCTTGGGGCGTGGACGTGCAGGCCGTCAGTGTCCTGGAAATGGACCCCTCGCCGCATGGGCCGCGTGATACTCCCGGGGCAGGTTGAGGTCGAGGCAAATGCCGGGATCGTCCACGAGCACCTCCTGGCGGTCCGCCCGGTGGCGCTGGACCACCTCGCGCAACCCTTCCCGTTCCTCCGAGATGGCGCGCAGGTCCGGCAGCAAATCCCCGCGGAACAGCACCGGGTGCCCACGCTGCCCGTTGTAGGCCGGCACGGCGATCGGCGCGCAGGGCCGGTGCTCGAACAACAGGCGGTCCAACACGCCGGGGATCAGAGGCTGGTCGACGGCCACCACCAATACGCCGGCGGGCTCCCCGCCGATCACCTTGAAGGCCGCCAGCAGCGAGCTGGTGCGGCCCTGATCGTAGTCTGGGTGCTCGAAGACGCGCACGTTGGCGGCCACGGGGAGGAAGGGCCGGATGGCGTCGGCCTCATGGCCCAGCACCACCACCACCTCGCGCAGGTGCTGGAGCGCGCGGATCTGGTGCGTGATCAGGGGCATGCCCCGCCACTCGAGCAGGGCCTTGGGCCGGCCCATGCGGCTGGAGCGGCCGGCCGCCGTCAGGACGGCGACGACGTCACCGGGGTACATGGACGTCCACGGGGGCGCCGAGCGGCCGCCCCGTGCGCGCGTTGCGCACCATCTGCAGCTCCGCCACGATCGACAGTGCCACCGCCGCCGGGCTCTTGCCGCCCAAGTCCAGCCCGATCGGGGCATGCAGCCCCTCGAACGTGATGCCGTCTTCGCCGAGCTTCTCGAGCAGGCGCTCCACCTTCAAGCGGCTGCCGATCATGCCCAGGTACTTCCAGTCCTTACCTGCCGCCGCCCGCATCACCAGCTCATCCGTGGCGTGGCAGCGGGTTGCCACCACCAGGTACACTTGCTCCGGCCGCGGGATGTTGTCGAAGGGCTGCTTCAGCGTCTTCACGACCTCGATCTTGTGCGCGTGCGGGAAGTAATCTCCGGTGGCCCATTGGGGCCGGTCGTCGACGACGGTCACCCGGTAATCGAGGTCCTTGGCCAGTTTCGCGACGGCCTGGTTCACGTGGCCTGCGCCGATCAGGACCAACTCCGCGGCCACGCCGAACGGCTCCAAGAACAGCCTGATCGAGCCGCCGCATGTCATGCCCAGGGTCGAGGCCTCGTCGTCCGTCAGGTGGTGCTCCAGCTCGCTGCTCTTGCCCTCGGCGATCGCCCGCACCAGCCGGTGGATCACCACCGCTTCGAGCGCGCCGCCGCCAACGGTGCCGGCCAGGATTTGACCCTGGGAAGACACCAGGATCTTCGAACCGACCTCCGTGGGGATCGAGCCGTTGATGCCCACGACGGTCGCCATGGCACATGGCTCCTGCCGGTCCAGGCACTCCTTCAATCGATGGATCACGGGCTCTTGCCGCATCAGCGCACGGGGGCGGGGGCAAGCTCCGCGAAGATGACGGCGCCGAGCCGGCGGGCGATCTCCTCGATGTGGGCCTGGTCCTTGCCCTCGATCATGACGCGCAGCAACGCCTCCGTGCCTGACGCCCGCACCAGCACGCGGCCGGTGCCGTCCAGCTCCGCGCTGGCCTCGGCGATCGCCCGTTGGATGGCGGCGTTCTCCTGCCAGCCCGTCAGGCGCTCCACGCGCAGGTTGTGCAACAGCTGGGGGTAGCTGACCATGCGCCCGGCCAGGGCGGACATCGGATCGCCGCTGGCCTGCACGGCCTCCAGCAGCCGCAAGGCGGTGATCAGGCCGTCGCCGGTGGTGTTGTCGTCCAGGAAGATCAGGTGGCCGCTCTGCTCGCCGCCGATGCGGATGTCGCGCGCCTGCATCTCCTCCAGCACGTAACGATCGCCCACCTTGGCGCGCACGAGCTCGCCACCCAGGGCCTTCACGGCCTCTTCGAAGCCCAGGTTGCTCATGACCGTCGCCACGACGGAAGGCGTCTTCACGCGGCCGGTCTTCACCTGGTGCTCCAGGCAGATCAGCATGATGCGATCGCCATCCACCGGCCGGCCCTGCTCGTCAACGGCCAGAAGCCGGTCCGCGTCTCCGTCGAAGGCCAGGCCCAGGCGGGCGTGGGCGGCCACGACGGCCTCTTGCAGCGACTCCAGGTGCGTCGAGCCGCAGCCCCGGTTGATGTTGTCGCCGTCCGGCTCCACGTTGAGCGCGATGACCTCCGCGCCCAGGCGCCGCAGCAAGGCGGGCGCGAGCTCGTAGGCCGCGCCGTGGCCGCAGTCCACCACCACCTTCATGCCGTTCAGGCCGCCGGGCAGCAGCGCCGCGACGTGCTCGATGTAGTGGTCGACCAGATCGCGCGACTCCTCGATGCAGCCCAGGCTGCTGCCGGTGGGCCGTGGCATCCGCTCCGGCTCGTTCATGAGCAGCTCGATGTCGTCCTCCACGGCGTCCGGCAGCTTGAAGCCGGTGTTGCCGAAGAACTTGATGCCGTTGTCCGGCGCGGCGTTGTGGCTGGCCGAGATCATCACGCCGGCCGCGGCCTGGCCGTGCTTCGTCAACCAGGCCACGCAGGGCGTGGGCACGACGCCGAGCCGCTTCACCTGCACGCCCACGGAGCAGATGCCTGCCGCCAGCGCGGCCTCCAGCATGTCGCCGGAGCGGCGCGTGTCCTTGCCCAGCAACACGACGGGATGGGCCGACGGGCTGTGGGCGCGCAGGAAGGCGGCGCCGGCGCGGCCCAGCTGGAAAGCCAACTCCGGGGTGAGGTCCTTGTTGGCGAGGCCGCGAACGCCGTCCGTGCCGAAGAGTCTGGCCATGCGTGGGGTTCCTTGAGGAGACGGGATGGGGATCACCGCCCATTATACCCCCTTGAATGTTAAGAAGCGGGCCGGCCGGGGTTCATGCCCCGTAAGCCCCACCACGAAAGGACTGCCCATGAAGTGCCCCGCCTGCCACAACGAGATGCAACTGTTGGATTCCGGCAGCGTGGTCGTGGACGCCTGCGTGGGCCACTGCGGGGGCGTCTGGTTCGACAACTTCGAGCTCAAGCGCGTGGACGAGCAGCACGAGGACGCCGGCCAGGCCTTCCTCGACATCCCGCGCGACCCCGCCCTGAAGATCGACATGGCCTCCAAGCGCAAGTGCCCGGTCTGCGAGACCATCACGCTGCGCCGCCACTTCTTCAGCGTGAAGCGGAAGATCGAGGTGGACGAGTGCGGCCAATGCGGCGGGATCTGGCTGGATGCCGACGAGCTGCGGCGGATCCGCGGCGAATTCGTTGACGAGGCGGCGCGCGTGCATGCAGCGGAGGACGAGTTCTCGAAGACCTTCGACAAGGAGCTCGACACCATGCGCAAAGAGAGCGACGAGATGGTCGTGCGGGCGAACAAGTTTGCTTCGATGTTCAAGGCGCTGTTGCCAAGCACGTATATCCCCGGGCCGCAGGGCGGCCAGGCGGTCAAGCGGATGGACCAGCGGTAAGGGGAAGCCCCCTTAGAAACTGGTCTTCCCGGTGAAGCGGAAGTTCTCGATCTTCAAGGCCGGGGCGCGGTTGCCGCCGCCGAAGTAGTTGCACTCCAACTTGGTCTTGCTGCCTACCATCACCACGTCGCGCAGGGCGTCCAGCACGGCGTGCGTGAAGCGCATGTTCAACAACGGCTTGGTGAGCTTGCCGTCCTCGATCAAGAACGTGCCGTCGCGCGTCATGCCCGTCAGCGTGGTCTTGCGCGGATCCAGCATGTTGCAGTAGTGGAAGCGCGTCACCCAGATGCCGCGTTCCGTGCTTTCCAGCATCTCGTCCTTGGTGTGGCGCCCGGCACCCATGAAGAGGTTCCAAGCCTGCGGGCCCGCGCCCCAGAAGGGCGATCCGCCGGAGTAGTGCCCGGTGGACAGCCGCCCGTCCAGCTTCGCCGTGCGCATATCGTAGCAAGCCGTCCCGGCCTTGCCGCGCGTGAAGATCTCGACCCGCTGCTTCGGCGTGCCCTCGAAGTCGAACGGCGCGGGGATGCCGCTGATGTCGTGGCCGTCGTCCCAGATGCTGATGTCCGGGTGGATCAGCTGCTCGCCGGCGCGGCCCGTCAGGAAGGACCGGCCCTCGCGGACCTCCTCCGCGCCCAGGTGCATGCCCAGGTACATCAGCATGTCGAGCACCGCGTACTCTTCCAACACCACCGTGTAGTGGCCGGGCTCGAGCGACTGCGGCTTGCGCGAGCGCATCGCCTTGTCGATCGCCTCCTCGGCCAGCGCCTCGCCGTCGACCAGCCCGGCGTCCAGGTGCACGTCCGCCGCCCAGCCGGAGCTGTCGTCGCCCATGACCACGGTGTTGAAGTCCGCCAACGTGTGCTGGTGGTAGGCGAACAGGTCGTGCGAGTTGGCGATGGCGATTTGGCGCAGGCCGGTCTTGAACGACCCGGCGGCCGTCAGGCCTTCCTTGGCGGCGTCGTCGGTGACGTGCTTGACCACGCGGGCACGATCGCCGGGCGTGAAGCCCAACGTGCGGTCGCTGGTCGCGTCGACGCCGCGCACCGCCTGCGGCCGCGCGAAGCCCGGGAACTCCAGGTTCTCCGGTTGGAGCTTCGCCAGCTGCTCCGCGCTCTCGACGGCCCGGGCCAGGGCGTCGTCGGAGAGGTCGTTGGTGATGGCCTGGCCCACCTTGGTGCCGAACGCCACGCGGATCGTGACCGTGAGGTCGCTCTCCGACACGTTCTGGTGGATGTAGTTGTTGGCGAAGCGCGTCAGGTGCTCCGTGTGGCCATCCAACGTCACCTGCGCCTCGTCGGCGTCGGTGGCGCGCAGGACCTTGCGGGCGACTTCGTGCAGCTGATCGGGCGAGAAGCCCGTGGTGCGCGGGGACTGGTCGATCATGACAGCACTCCTACCTGGACGTTGCGGAAGCGGGCGGGGCTCGCCCCGTGGCCGACATGGGCCACCTGCAAGGGCTGCCCCTTGCCGCAGTTGGGCGTGCCCCAAATCTGCCAGTGGTCCCGGTCCGCGATGGCGTCGCAGCCGGCCCAGAACTGCGGCGTGATGCCCGTGTAGGTGGGGTTACGCAGCAAGCGTCCGAGCTCGCCGTCCTTGATTTCCCAGGCGATCTGGCAACCGAACTGGAAGTTCAGGCGCTTGTCGTCGATGCTCCAGCTGCGGTTCGTCATCATGTAGATGCCGTCTTCCGTGTCCTTGACCATCTGGTCGAAGGTCCAGGTGCCGGGCTCCAGGCTGACGTTGGTCATGCGCACCATCGGGATGCGGTTCCAGCCATCGGCGCGGGCCATGCCGGCGCTTTCCATGCCGAGCTTGCTGGCCGTCTCGCGGCAGCTCAGGAAGCCCTTGAACTGCCCCTGCTCGATGATCGGCACGCGCTGGGCCGGGGTGCCCTCGTCGTCCCAGCCGAAGGTGCCGAGGCCGCCGGGCAGGGTCGCGTCGGCGGTCACGTTCACGATGTCGGAGCCGTAGGTGAAGGTGTCGCGCATGCCGGGGTTCAGGAAGCTGGTGCCCGCGAAGGCCGCCTCGTAGCCGAAGACCCGGTCCAGCTCGATGGCGTGGCCAATCGACTCGTGGACCTGGAGCGCCAGCTGGGTGGGGTCCAGGATCAGCGTCGTGACCTTGGAAGGGCACTGGTCCGCGCTCAACAGCGCCACGGCCTCTTCCGCGATGCGACGCGCGTTGGCGGGCAGGTTGACCGCCCGCACCATCTCGTAGCCCTGCGTCACCTGCTGGCGGCCGAAGGAGTTGGGGTAAGAGCGGGTCTGGATCTCCGTGTCGCCCACGGCCAGGGCCTCGATGCCGCAGCCCGTCTCGATCAGGGTCTGCTCGATGCGGCTGCCTTCGGTGCTGAGGTAGAGCTTGTGCTCGCGCTGGCAGCCGATCGTGCCGTTGGTGGAGCGCACGCCGGGCACGGCGCGCATCTCGGCCTCGGCGGCCAGCAGGGTGGCCAGCTTCTCCTCGACGGGCACGCGGAAGGGGTCTTCCAGCACGGGCGTGACGTAGGTGCCCACCACCTTGCCCGGCTTGCCCAGGCCCACCCGCTCGCGCTGGTTGGTGCGGCTGGCCTTGGCGATCACCACCGCCAGCTCCGCGACCCGCTCGATCTCGGCTTCCGTTACCTTGCTGGAGCTCGCGAAGCCCCAGCTGCCGTCCACCAACACGCGAACGCCGAAGCCGAGGCTCTCGTCCCGGCTGAGGCCGTCGGGCTTGCCGTCCTTGGTGCCGACGGTCTCGTACTGCCGGTGCACGATGCGGATGTCGGCGTAGTCCGCGCCCAGGACCTGGGCACGGTTCAGGGCGCGCTCGCCGAGCTCCGCCTGCAGGGTGTGTTCGAGCAACAAAGGTGGGCCTCCTGTCGAAGGGAAAGGCCCACCATCATAGCCGATTTACTTGGCGAACGCGCCCTGCGAAAACGCCGTGGCCGGCACGATCACGGGCGCCGCGGCCCCCGGCGGGGTCCACAGCAGTTGCAGGGCGATGCGGTAGCGCGGGCCCTGGAAGTACTCGAGGCGGAACTTGTGCTTGCCGGCGGTAAGCGTCGCCGCGCCTTGCTTGGAGGCGACGGCATGCGTGCCGTCGTTGTCCACGACCAACTGATCATCGAGGTAGAGCTTGGCGCCGTCGTCGCTGGTCAGCTTGAACGTGGTGGTGCCGGCCGGCGCCTCGATCATGCCGTCGAAGCGGATGGCGAACCACTCCACCAGGTCGCCGGCAACGCCCGGGAAGCCCAGCTTGAAGTCGTGATCGGCCACGTCGAGGTTGTTGACCAACAGCGAGCTGGTGGCCTTGAGCTGGTCGAGGTTGGGCAGCTTGGCGGTGTCCGCCGGCAGCGGGTAGACGTTCGCGAACAGGCCCTGGCCGGCCTGCTGGACGTTGCCGCCGAAGTCCTGGGTGTTGGCGATCGTGAGCTCGCCCGCGGGCCCACAGCCTGTGACGGTGACGGCGGCCTTGCCCAGCGGCATATCCGCGGGGACCTGCACCGCCAGGCTGGTGAGGCTGGCCTGGACGACCTTGGCGGGGCGATCGCCCAGCATCACCACGGCCTGGGCCGGGAAGGCACTGCCGCTGACGTAGAACAGCGTCCCGGGTGCCGCCAGCGAAGGCGCCACGGTGGTCACGGCGCAGGCCGGCGTCGGGACCGGGGTCGGCGTGGCCGTCGGCGCGACGGTGGGGGCGGCCGTGGGAGTGGCCGTCGGCGCCGCCGTCGGGGCGGCCGTGGGCGCGGGCGTCGGCTCGGGCGTCGCCGTCACCGTGGCCGAGCCGTCCGGGGCCATCACCAAGTTCACGGAGCCCGTGGTGGCATCCGTCCCGTTGCTCACCACCAGCGAGACCACCGCCACGCCCTTGGCGCCGGACGGCGTCCAGCTGACGGTGCGCCCGGTGTTGGTGGACAGCACGCCGCCGGTGGCGGACCAGTTGAACTGCAACGGCTTGCCGGCGGGGTCGTGGGCGACGGCCGTGAAGGTCACGGTGTCGTTCGGCCCGATGGAGCGCGGGGCGGCGTCCAGCGCGTCGATGATGGGCGCGCCCACCATGCCGGGCTTGCTGATGGTGCCGACCTGGGCGGAGACGGTGGCGATGGTGCCTGCGGGTGCGACGACGCAGCCGGACAGGGCTAGCGCAAGGGCGATGACGGCGGCGGTACGGTGCGACATGGCGGGCCTCCTCGTGGCGATCGGTCGAGCATAGGACGAAGCCATGTCCTTGCCGGTTCCGTCGCTAAGAAGGCAACCGGAACAGCCGCCGCGCGTTCGCGCTGGTGATGCGCGCGACTTCCTCGACCGGCACCCCCTGCAGTTCCGCGAGCTTGCGGGCCACCTCCGCGACGTTGGACGGCTCGTTGCGCTTGCCGCGGTGCGGGACGGGCGCCAAGTAAGGTGAATCCGTCTCGATCAGGATCTTGTCCAGCGGCAGCTTGGCGGCCGCTTCTTGCAAGTTATGCGCGTTCTTGAACGTCACGGATCCCGCGAACGAGATCACCAGGCCCAGCTTGATGCATTCGAGCGCGAACTCGTACGAGCCGCTGAAGCAATGCATCACGCCCCCGGCTTGCGGGTCCAGGTGCGCCTTCATGAGGTCGAAGACCTCCCCGTGCGCGTCGCGATCGTGGACGATGATGGGCTTGCCCAGCTCACCCGCGAGCCGCACTTGCTCGACCATCACCCGGTGTTGCACGTCGCGGGGCGGCTCCGGATAGTAATGGTCCAGGCCGATTTCCCCGATCGCCACGACCTTGGGGTGCTTGGCCCACTCGCGCAGCGTCGCCGCGTCGTCGGGCGTCCAGTTGTGCGCTTCGTGCGGGTGCACCCCGACGCCGATGTAGATTTGCGGGTAGCCTTCCGCCAGCGCCAACACGCGCGGCATGTCGGGCATCCGGATTCCCGGCACGACCATCGCCCGCACGCCGGCCGTGAAGGCGCGCTCGATCATCGCCGCGCGGTCCTGATCGAACTGCTCGACGTCGAGGTGGCAGTGGCTGTCGACGAGCTCCAGCATCACTTCTTCTTGCCGGCGGCCAGTTCGTCCTCGATGCGCGGGTAGACCGGGCCCAGCTTCTTGGTCACGGTGCCGGTGGCCAGGCCGCCCCAAGTCAGGTCGCTCCAGCGCTGGTCGGCCAGCGCCTTGGGCACGCCGATTTGCTCCCAAAGCTTGCCGGCCAGGGTCGGGATGAAGGGGGAGACCAGGATCGTGGCGCAGCGCAAGGTCTCCAGCACGCCGTAGAGCACGCCGCCCAGCTTCTCCATGTCACCCGCCTTCGCCAGCGCCCAGGGCGCCTGCGAGTCGATGTACTTGTTGACGGCGTCGATCAGGCTCCACGTGACCTCCAGGGCCTCCTGCAGCTCCAGGCGGGCCATGTGGCCCTCCACCGCCGTGGTGGTGGTGGCGACCTTGCGGGCCAGCTCCACCGTCAGCTCCGGCAGGTCCGCCGGGACCGCGCCCTCGAAGTTCTTCTCGAGGATGCCCAGCGTGCGGTTCAGCGCGTTGCCCAGGTTGTTGGCGAGGTCCGCGTTCACGCGCAGCTTGAAGGCGTCGAAGGTGTAAGAGCCGTCCTTGCCGAACGTGATCTCGCGCAACAAGTAATACCGCAGCGCGTCCGCCCCGTAGGTGTCGGCCAGCTCGTTGGGCTCCACGCTGTTGCCCAGGCTCTTGCTCATCTTCTGGTCGCCGATGTTGACCCAGCCGTGGCCGTAGACCTGCTTCGGCAGCTCCACCCCCAGGCCCAGCAGGATCGCGGGCCAGATGATGCAGTGGAACTTCGTGATGTCCTTGCCCACCAGCTGGAGGTTGGCGGGCCAAAAACGCTGGAACAGCGCGTCGTCGGAGCCCCAGCCGATGCCGGTGAGGTAGTTGAGGAGGGCGTCGATCCAGACGTAGATCACCTGGCCTTCGTCGCCGGGCACGGGGATGCCCCACTTCACCTTCTGGCGCGACACGGACACGTCCGGGAAGGTCTCCATCAAGTTGAGGATCTCGTTGCGGCGCGTCTCCGGCTGGATGAAGTCCGGGTTGGCCTCGATGTGCTGGCGGATGCGCTCCTTGAAGGTCGAGATCTTGAAGACGTAGTTCTCTTCCTTGAAGGGCTTGGGCGGCGTGTCGTGCTGCGGGCACTTGCCGTTCACCAGATCCCGCTCGTTCTTGAACTCCTCGCAGCCCTCGCAGTAGAGGCCGTCGTAGGTCGCCTTGTGGATGTGGCCGGCGTCCACCAGCTGGGCGAAGGCCTTGGCCACGGCGGCCTCGTGGTCCGCGTCCGTGGTGCGGATGAAGCGGTCGTACGAGATGCCCAGCTTCTCCCAGGTGCTGATGAACTGGGGCGAAATGCGCGCCACGAACTCCTGGGGCGTGATGCCCTCGGCCGCGGCGACCTTCTCGATCTTCACGCCATGCTCGTCCACGCCTGTCAGGAAGAACACCTGGTCGCCGCGCAGGCGGTGGTAGCGCGCGATCGCGTCGGCAGCGATCTTCTCGTACGCGTGGCCAAGGTGCGGCGGCGCGTTGGTGTAGTCGATGGCGGTGTTGACGTAATACGTATTAGGCATGGGCGTTCAAGTTACCAAATCGGGGCCGGAAGAACAAGAAAAAGGGCCGGCTGCGAGGCCGGCCCGAGGAGCTATTCTTCGTGGTACTCGTCGTCTGGTGCCCCTACGCCCCTGACCGTGAGTTCCAAATGCCCGTTGTTCCAGCGCATGCGCGTCTCGAGCTCGCCGTCGCTGGCGATGTCGAGGTCCTTCAACGAGAGCTTGGTGAGGTCCTTCGGCATAGGGGAAAAGCCTCCTCTGATGTGGGGGGTTGGGATGTTGCTAATTGTAAATCCAGGACGTCGGCGGATCATCATAGAAAGATTAAAGATTTGGTAAATATGCTTTACCGACCAAGCGTACATGCTTGCATCAATGCGCCTCTTCGCCCTCCCCAAGCGGACTTCCAGGATCGCGTTATCCAGAAAAATAAGTAAAGCTCCGGTAAAGGCGATCACGTTGCCCACGTAAAACCCGACCATGATTATGTAATATCGATTACCCGCCCAACGCGGATTTCGTGGCTGTTTAACCTCGGCGAAATGCTAAAATGAGGCAGCCCAGAAAGGACGATCCCCCCGTGACGACCGCGTTGTACCGTGACAAAGAAGGCCAGGTGGTCTACCGCTTCCCGTTCATCCTGGTCATCGACCCGATCGTCAACCAGGGCCTCATTTTCCAGGATGAGGAGGCCGTAGACATCGGCTTCCTCGACAACGACCTGCTGGAGGGCGCCACGCCCGAGAACATCCTCCCGATGCTCGCGCAGCGCGGCTACCGGGTGTACTACCTGCGTTCCGATGCCGACATGGAAGATGAGATCTTGCCCTACTTCGCGGTGGCCGACGGCCAGTTGCAGGAGATCATCGCGGCCCTGTGGGTGCGCCAGGACTTCGACTTCGAAGGCGCCGAGCATGTGGTCTGGGAAGAAACCACCACGCGCCTCTACACCGACGGCGAGTCCGTGCTCTGCGAAGGCCACCTGGTGGTGGTGGACCTGCCCGCCGCCGATGCGCGCCGCGCCCCGCTGGAGGCCAAGGTCCTGGCCATGTTGGAGACCTTCGCCCACGACGTCGCGGTCGAAGTGCGCGCGCCCCTGCGGCACGTCACCAAGCGCGCCTGACGTTCCGGCGCTTCCCAAAAAGTAGGCCCCTTCTCCCGCAGCGGGAAAAGGGGTCGATTTTATCGTCGTCTGCTTAGTTGGCGGTGACGGCCGCCGGGATGCCCTGGCTCTGCAGTTGCTGCATCTTGACCGCGGCCGCCTGGCGGCTGGGGAAGGCGCCGATGAAGACGCGCGACTTGCCGGAGCGCGGCGCGGCGTAGGCCTGGATGCCCTGCGTACGCAGCTGGCTGACCAGCTGGGACGCGTTGCTGGAGTTGGCGAAGGAGCCAACCTGGACGACGTAGCCGTGCGGCGGCTGCTTCCACGAGGCGGGCAGCGCGGCGATGGAGGTGTGCTTCGCCAGCGGCAGCACGCCCTTGCGGTGGTGGACCACCGCGTACATGGGCGCCCAGACGCGGCGCGCCCGGCCGTGGACGTAGACGACGCGCGAGCCGTAGCCCAGGAAGGCGCCCTTGGAGACGCCGGCCACGGCCGCGCCCTTGCGCGCGTGGGCCTTCTGCCAGGCCTTGCGGGCCGCCGCCATCTGGGCGGGCGACGCGGGCTTGGCACCCTTGGCGGCAGCCATGGGCGCCGCGGTGGCGCCCTTGGCCGCTGCCAGCGGCTTGGCCGCGGGCTTCGTCATGGGCTTGGCAGCGGGCTTCGCACCGGGCTTGGTCGCGGGCAGGCCCTCGGCGGGCATGCCTTCCATCGGCGCGGCATTGGGCTGGCCCGCGGCGGCGGCCATCGGCTTCATGCCCGGCTTGGGCATGCGGGGCGGCTTGGGCGCCTTGGCGGGCGGCATGCCCTCCGTGCCCGGCGCAGCGCCTTCCTCGCCGGCGGTTGCGCCGCCCGGCTTGGGCTTCATGGCGCCGGCCTTGGCGGGATCCGGCGGGACCGCGGCCACGTCCGTGCCGGAGGCGCCGGCGTCGCCCTTGGCGGCGCGGGAGCCCTTGGGCATCGCGGCGGAGCTGGCGCCGCCATCCGTCTTGGCGGCCTGGTCTTCATGGCTGACGAAGGGCAGGTTGTTGACGATGTCGTTCAGCGTATCCGGGATCAGCATCGAGGCCGCGAAGTAGGCGATACCGCTGAGGGCCAGCACGCCGGCTACCCCGAACAGGGCGGTACGCACGATGTTGGACTTCGGCTTGGCGGGCTGGGCGACGTCGCCCTCGTCCTCGTCGTACTCGTGGTCCCCGTCTTCGGCGTACTCTTCTTCCTCGCCGTAATACTCTTCGTCTTCGTACTTGTCGGCCATGTGATCTCCTGAATCCGCGGCGGCGCCCTCCGGCGCCCCTGGGGGATTATACCCCTTTAACCTCGATACCGCCCTCCCATTGTAAGGCATGTGAACGAACTGCCCTGTGACGTCCGTCCTACCCCGCTCTAACCGACCATGCTACAGTTTAGGGCGTGATCGATCCCCGTCCCATCGGCCTCTATGATTCCGGCATCGGCGGCCTGTCCGTCGTCCGGGAGGTCTTCGCCCAGCTCCCCGGCGAGCCGGTGCTGTACTTCGGCGACACCGCGCGTGTGCCCTACGGCCCGCGCCCGGCCGCCGAGATCGTGGCGTTCAACCGCGAAATCGTGGCGATGCTGGTGGCCGGCGGCGCGAAGCTGATCGTGATCGCGTGTAACACCAGCTCCGCGCTGGCGCTGGAGGCCGTGCGCGGCGAGTGCCCCGTGCC
>JAQBPE010000506.1 GCA_028287685.1 Cyanobacteria bacterium RYN_339
CGCCGCCGGCCGGGCCCGGCCGGGCGGCCGCTGCGTGGTGGGCCCGGCCGACGAGGCGGCCTGGCTCGCGGCCCTGCCCATCGCCGCCTTGCCGGGCATAGGGCCCCGCACGGTCGAGCTGCTGGGCCGGGAAGGCCTGTGCCGGGTCGCGGACTTGCGCGGCTTGCCGGAGGCGCGTCTGGCGCACCTGGTCGGCCCCTACGCTCACCAGCTGGCCTGGTTGCGTGGCGGGCGCGAATGACGGGCGCGCGCGCCATCCTGCATGTGGACATGGATGCCTTCTTCGCGTCCGTGGCCCAGCTTGACGACCCTTCGTTGCGCGGAAAGCCGGTGATCGTGGGGGGACACAGCCTCCGCCGCGGCGTCGTCAGTGCTTGCAGCTACGAGACGCGCGTCTTCGGGGTGCACAGCGGCATGCCGCTCTTCGAGGCGCTAACCCGCTGCCCGCAGGCCGTATTGGCGCGCGTGGACATGCCGCGCTACCGCGAAGTCCACGAGCTGCTCAAGGAGATTTGGGCCCGCCATGCGCCGGTGGTGGAGACGGCTTCCTTCGACGAGGCGTACCTGGACCTGACGGGCTGCGACGCGTTGCTGGGGCCACCCGAGGGGGTCGCCAGGGCCGTCCAGGCCGACATCGTCGCGAGCGCCGGACTGCCTTGCTCCGTGGGCGTGGGGCCCAACAAGCTGCTCGCCAAGGTGGCCTCCAAGCGCGCCAAGCCGTCCGGCGTCTGCGTGGTGCCCGAGGGCCAGGAGCTGGCCTGGCTCGCGCCGCTGCCCGTGGGCCAGATCCACGGCATCGGGCCGAAGACCGTGGAACGGCTGGCGCGCTTCGGCCTGACGCAGGTGGCGCACCTCCAGGCCATTCCGCGCGAGGAGCTGGCCCGCTTCCTAGGGCCAGGGGCCGAGCACCTGGCAGACCTTGCCAACGGCATCGATCGCCGCGCCGTGGTGGGCTCGGGGCACGCCAAGTCGATTGGCGCGGAGCGCACCTTCGACGCGGACGTGCAGGATGCCGCCACGCTGAAGGCGATCATCTACGACCTGGTGCAGGAGGTGGCGTACCGTGGCCGCCAGGCGCGTGTGCTCGCGCGCACCGTCACGGTGAAGATCCGTTACCAGGGCTTCGAGACGCTCGAACGCGAGCGCACCTTGCCCCAGGCCTCCGACGACGACGGCACGCTGGCCGCCATGGCGCTCACCTTGCTGCGCGAGTATGCGGAGCCGGGCCGGCCGATCCGGTTGCTCGGCGTGCGGCTTTCGAACTTCCACACCGTCGCGCAACTGAATTGGCTGGCGCCGGAGGAGAAGGACGAGCACCGCAGGCTGAACACGGCCCTCGACAAGCTGCGCGAGCGCCATGGCCTGTTCATCGTCAGCCGCGCAACAAGGTTAGCGCGCCCATAGCCCCAGCGCGTTGCCGTCCGGATCCCGGACCACCACGTAGGCGTCGGTCTCCAGCTCGCGGGCGGCACCGAGGGCCGCCGCGCGGGCCAGGGCGGCCGGGAGGTCCTTGACCTCCACGTGCATGATCGCGCCCGGGCGGGCACCGGCAGGGCGCGGGAAGACGGCGCCCGCCTGGCGGCGGCCGTCCGTGAACCAGTAGTCGGCGTGGAAGGAGCGCAGGGCGCGGAACTGCCAGCCGAACACGTCGGAATAGAAGCGGCGCGCACGCTCGGCGTCGTCGGCGTAGATTTCCAGCCAGCTCATCGACGCCGCCCTAACCGAAGAAGCGGGCAAGCAGGCGCTGCAACGGCGTGCGCTTGCGATCCAGGTAGCGCTCGAAGCGGATGGGCTGGTTGGCGCCCTCGACCAGCTGGCCGAGCGCGACGGCCACGCGGCTGGCGCCGGCGGGGTGCTGGTCCACCAGCAGGCGCAGCAGGCCTAGCGCGGCGGGGCGGAAGTCCGAGGCGCTCGTACCGGCGCGCGGCAGGGTCAGCGTGCGGCGACGGGTGCGGCCATCGGCGAGGCGCAGCGTCACGGTGATGCGGCGGGCGCGATGGCCGCGGGCGCGCAGATCGGTGCAGCTGGTCGCCAGGACGGCGTCAAGGCGGTCGACCCAGGCCTGCCAACCGGAGGCCAGCGGGGCGCCCACGGACGGGGACAGCGCGGAAGCCGGCGCCAGCGGAGCTGGTTCGACGGGCAGAACGTGGGCGAGTGCGGAACGGGACATCGGGCGGGCCTCCAGGTCTAGAACAAGCGTTCGGTCAACTGGAGTTACTATAATCGAATCAATGTTCGAGTACAAGGTGCGCGCGTCACATCCTCGAACATTTTTCGAACGTTCCCGCGAAACGGCTCCTTAAGCGCGTCCTTGGGCGTTGAGGCGCTTGATGTAGAGGTCCAGCCCGATCGAGGCCCAGGCCGGGGCCATCGCGAGCACGGCACCGTTGCCCGGGATGAAGCACAGCGCCGTGGCGAGCGCGTTGGCAGCGAAGCGCGCGCCCACCAGCGCCTTGCGCATGCCGGAGGCGTCCTTGTTGGTCAGCGTCTGGTAGGCGGCGTAGCCGTCGAAGGCCAGGATGCCCACGTTGACGATCGGCAACAGCCGCCCGGCCGCCGTCAGGGCCCCGCGCGTGATGGGGTTGTTGATCAGCGGCACGCGGGCCAGGAAGCCGGCGCCCCGCACCACGGCGCCGGCGGCGCCGGCCAGCAGGGGATTGGCGAAGGTGGCGCGCTCTAGCATGCCCACGGTCTGCGTGGCCTGCACCAACGGGCTCATGACCAGCGAGGACAGACACAGCCCGGTCCGCAGCTTCTCGCCCGGCACCACCACCACCTGGGGGGCGGCGGCCTTGGGCTTGACCGTGATGCGGGGCGCGACGGCGCGCATGGGCGAGATGGCCATGGGATCCTCCTTCCTTGGTATGCGCGTGCCGCCGCGCGTGCTTGCGTCGCCAGCGATTTCTTAGGCTGGCCTTCACCACCCGACCTGGGCCACCGGCACGTGTGATCGCCACGCCCGCGCCACCCGGCCCGGGCGCGGTAAGATCGGGCCATGCCCGTATCCGACAACTTCCTCTGGGGGGTGGCCATCTCGAGCCACCAGAACGAAGGCGCCGCGCCCGCCGGCGATTGGGCCGAGGCGGATCGCGCGGAGCGCTTCCCGCATGCCTGCGGCGAGGGCGCGCGCTTCCGCGACCATTTCGAGCAGGACCTGGACCTGCTGGCACACGACCTGGGCGCCAACACCTTGCGCCTCAGCATCGAATGGGCCCGCCTGGAGCCCGAGCCGGGACGGTGGGACGAGGCCGAGGTGGCCTACCTCCACCGCGTCTTCGGGGCCGCGAAGGCACGTGGGCTGAAGCTGGTCGTCACGCTGCACCACTTCACCAACCCGGCCTGGATCCACCGGCTGGGCTTCCCATCCAGTTGGGAGGGCGGCCGCACCGTCGAGGCCTTCGCGCGCTACGCCCGCTACGTGGCGGAGGAGTTCGGCGCCCAGATCGATTACTACCTGACCTTCAACGAGCCCTCGAACCTTCTCGTAGGCGGCTACTTCGCCGCCAAGATCCCGCCCTTCCGTTGGGGGCCGATCGCCCTGTTCAACGCGGCGCGTGGCGTGGCTGAGGCGCACCGGCGCGCCTACGAGGCTATTCACGAGGTCCGGCCGGGCGCCATGGTCAGCATCAGCGAATATACCGGGATGCTGGCGCTCGCCACCGCCCGCTGGGACTACACGCCCGGCCGGGCGCTGGCGTTGCTCTTCGACAAGGACCGGCACGGCAAGCCGCTGCACCTGGACTTCATCGGCTTGCACTATTACGGCGACGTGCCGCTGCACGAGATGGGGCACTACCCCTTGCGCCACCACCTGTTCGGCGTCTCGCCGGAGGGCTTCGAGGCGCAGCTGAAGGCCGCCTGGGCGGCCTGGAAGCTGCCCATCTTGATCGGCGAGAACGGCATCGCCACCTACAACCACGAGCCCCGGCACGACCGCTGGACGGCGGCCCGCTACATGGCGGCCCATGTGCGGGCGATGGAGGCGGCCATGGCGGACGGGGTCCCGATCCTCGGCTACCTGTGGTGGACGCTGACCGACAATTACGAATGGGGCACCTACCATTCGCGGTTCGGCCTCTACCGGGTCGAATGCCAGGCGGGCGACTACGCGCGGCAGGCCACGCCCGCCGTGGAGGTCTACCGCCGCATCATCGCGGCGCACGGCGTGCCGGAGGGGCTATGATCCGCATCCTGGCCGGCGCCCTGGCGCTGGCGGCCCTGTACGCTCCGCCCGCCTGGGCGATCCGGCCGTTCGACGGCGAGCTGGCGGAGGTGGTCGAGCTCCATGCGATCGAGCTGGAGCTGGGGCCGCTCGAGCCGGTCGTCGCCGGCGCGGCGCGCTCGTTGGTGTTGCCGCAAGTCCAGCTGGACTACGGCCTGCTGCCCGAATGGGCCGTGGTGGTGCGCTCGCGCGACACCGTGGCGATGGGCGGCGAGGAAGCCGGCAACTACCGGCTGGAAGGCGCGATGGCCGGCGTGAAGGGCCTGGTTCGCTCTGGCAGCCTGCAAGGCGAGGCCGGGCCCAGCGTGGCCGTGGAGGCCGGCGCCCTGCTGCCCACCTGGGGCGCCAACATGCCGGGCACGCTGGGGGGCAGCTTCGCCGGCATCATCTCGCACCGGTGGGGCCCCGTCGTGGTGGGCGCCGACGCGGAGGTGTTTTACTCGCGCAGCGGGCACCCCGGCGGCTTCTTCAGCGCGATTGTGGAGGGACCGGGCTGGATGGGCCTGCGCCCGGTGTTGGAGCTGGCCGGCGAGGACATCGTGGGCGAAGCGCCAACCTACTCCGCGCTGATGGGCGGCACCGCGACGCTCGGCCGCGACCTGAGCGTCGACGCGGGCGTGCGCGCCGGCTTCGGTGGGCCGGAAGCCGATCTCGAGCTGCGCATGGGCCTCACTTGGCTATTCATGATATCGTCTGCTCGATAGGAGGGCATTCGGCATGCGCGTCATCATCATGACCGACATGGAAGGCGTCAGCGGGATCGTGGTCTGGGACCAGGTGAACGGTGGCTCGCCCATGTTCGAGGAAGGCCGGAAGCTCTACACGGAGGAGATCAACGCGGCGGTGCGCGGCGCGCGCGCGGCCGGCGCCACCGAAATCGTGGTGGTGGACTGCCACGGGGCCGGCGGGCCCTGGACGTTCAACTCGCTGGTGCCCGAGCTGCTTGACCCGGGGTGCGACTGGGTCGCCCACCACCCCTGGTCGCGCTACACCGACTTGCTGGAGAAGGGGTGCGATGCCTGCCTCCTGGTGGGGATGCATGCCATGGCCGGCACGCCGGACGGCGTCATGTGCCACACGGTCTCGTCCACCAGCTGGCGCAGCCTGCGCTTCAACGACACCTTCGTGGGCGAGGTTGGCATCAATGCGGCCCTGTGCGGCGCGTTCGGCTGCCCGGTCCTGCTGGTGACGGGCGACGAGGCGACCTGCCGCGAGAGCCGCGCCTTGTTGGGCGCCGGGCTCACCACCGTGGCCGTGAAGCAGGGGCTCTCCCGCTATTCCGCCCGCATGATCCCGCCCGTCCGGGCCCGGCAAATGATCGAGGACGGCGCCCGCATCGCCCTGAGCGACCTGAAGGCCGTGAAGCCCTACGTACCGGCCGGGCCGGTGACGATCACCTTCGAGCTTTCGACGGTGGACCATGCCGCGAAGTATCGCGGCAAGCCAAATGTGGAGATCACCGACGATCTCGTCGTGACGAGCCGTGCTTCAACGTGGCAGCAGGCCTGGGACCAGTTCTGGGGCTGGTCGATCGGATAGGAGCCGCCATGTCCAAGCACCTCCTCTGCGTGGCTAGCCACCTCAAAGGATTCCACTTTATGCGTGAGGCGCGCCGCCTCGGCTGCGACGTTTCCTTGCTCACGCACGAGAAGTTGCTGGACAAGCCCTGGCCGCGCGAGGCCCTGAGCAACATCTACGCCCTGCCTAACTTCGACGACTCGGTGGCCGTGCGTAATGCCGTCAGCTACCTCACGCGCAAGACGCGCTTCGACAGCCTGGTGCCGATGGGCGACTACGACATCGAGGTCACGGCCGCGCTGCGCGAGCACCTGCGCCTGCCGGGCATGGGCGTGACGGCCAGCCAGTACTTCCGCGACAAGCTGGCGATGCGTGAACGCGCCGCCGAACACGGCCTGCCGGTGCCGGCCTTCACGGGGCTCTTCAACGACGCCGAGGTGGCGGCCTTCCTGGCTCGGGTACCGGCGCCCTGGGTGCTCAAGCCGCGCGCGGAGGCGTCTTCGAAGGGCATCCAGGTCTTCGAGGATGCCCCGGCCCTGTGGCAGGCGTTGGAGGAGCTGGGCGACGCGCGGACGCTCCACCTGCTGGAGGCCTTCGTGGCAGGCGAGCTGTACCACGTGGACGGCGTGGTGGCCGGTGGCGAGGTGGTCTTCGAGTCGGTCCAACGGTACGGCATGCCGCTCTTGAGGTTGCGCCAAGCCGGCGGCGTTTACTCCACCTCCACGATCGCTCGCGGTACCCCGGAAGAGCGGGACCTGGCGGCCTTGAACCGGCAGGTGGTCAAGGCCTTGGGGCTGCCGCAGGGGGTGTTCCACGTGGAGTATCTGCGCGACGCCCAGGGCCGGGCGTTCTTCATCGAGGCTGCCGCCCGGGTGGGCGCCGCGAAGATCGCGGACGTGGTCTTCTTTGCGCGCGGGGTCTGCGTCTGGCACGAGTGGGCGAAGCTGGAGGCGGCGACGCCCGAGGCGCCCTACGTGCCGCCGCTACCGCAAGACGACTACGCCGGGGTCTTGATCAGCGTTGCGGGCCAGGAGTGGCCGGACACGAGCGCTTACTCGGACCCGGAGATCGTCTGGCGCCAGGGCACCCGGCCTTACCACGCCGGCCTGCTGATCAAGTCGCCGGACGTCCAACGCATCGAAACGCTGATGGCCGACTATGCGGGCCGGTTCCAGCAGGACTTCCAGGGTTAGCTTCCGGGGTTAGAGGTGCACCACGCCGCGCATCACCGCGGTCTTGAGCTCCTGGGCGACCGACTTCTCCTCGTCCTTGCCCAGGTAGTGCACCACGCGCTGCTGCCAGGTGCCGACGAAGCTGTCCGCGGCCGCGGACGGCGGCGGGGGCGGCGGGCCGACCATGGGCTTGGGGGCCACGAAGCGTAGGCGCAGGCTCGGCGGCGGGGGCTCTACGACCGGGGAAGCTTGGATCGTCTTCGTGACCATGTCGCGCAGCGTGATGCCCGTGGACAGCTTCTCCGTGGCTTCCGTCATCACCTTGTAGCCGGCGCCGCCCTGTTCGCCATGAAATCCAGCGTGGCGACGCGGTAGGTGGGCTGGGCGCCCAGCGGCGCGCCGTTGACCATGATCGCGCTCGCGCCTTCCGTGCTGATGTCGGCCGTGACGCCCGCAATCGGGTCGCCCGCGCGCTTGGCGGCGTTGTCCAACGCGGCCTTCAGCTGGTCCGCCGTCAGGGTAACCACCGTGATGCTGTTGTCGAAGGGGAAGACCTTGTAGACGTCGCCGGCCGTGAGCTTGCCGGGCGTGGGGAAGTCGGTGCGGATGCCGGTGGCGTTGATCAGGGCCAGGTCCGTTGGCGCGAGGCCCTGCGCCGCCAGGTGGGCGTCGGCCGCGGCCTTGACCTGGTCGACGATCCAGTTGCCCATCGCGCTGTCGCCCGCGTCGGGCAGCTTGGCACGCAGGATCGGAGCCTTGAGCTCGGCCAGGGGCGTGTTGTAATCGCGGTCCACGATGGCCTGCACCGGCTTCAGGGCCTCCAGCATGCCGGCGTCCGCGGGCACGGTCTTGTCGATTGGCACCAGGCCGCCCTCGAAGGCCTCGAGCTTGCCGCCGGCCGAGACGTCCGCGTGGTACATGCCGGGCGATCGGTAGTTGCCGCCGGTATCCGTCACGGCGCTCAACTCCCCGTTGACGTGCTCCAGCACGGGCAGGGCGATCGGCGTGTGGTCGTGGGCGGCGAAGAAGACCGTGTCGCCGAACTCCTTCTCGAGCTTCTCCGCGTCCGCCGCGCCCAGGTGGGTCTGCACCACGATCAGGGCGTCTGCGAGGTCGGGGTCGGCCTTGATTTGGGGGATCAGCGTGCGCAGGGTCTCGGCGGGATCGCGGTAGGTGATGCGCGGGTCGAGCATCCCGTACTCCTTGGGGTCCACGGAGACACCGATCGCCACCGTCTTGAGGCCCGTCACCGGGTTGGTGAAGACGCGGTAAGGCTGGACCTGCTTCTCGACCTGGCCGGTCAAGGCGCCCGTGAAGGGGTCCGTCGACTTGCGGGTCAGGGAGGCGAGCTCGCCCTGGATGTCCCAGTTGGCAACGGTGTAAGGCATGTTGGCGGCCTTGGCCAGGCGCACGAAGTTGTCATAGCCGCCGTCGAGATCGTGGTTGCCGATCACGAAAGAGGCCACGCCCAGGTGATCCAGCGCCTGCATATCGGCCACGCCGTTCTGGCCGGCGGGGTAGTAAGGCGTGCCGATGACGGCGTCGCCGCCATAGAAGACGAGCGTGGTCGGGTCGGCCTCGCGAGCGGCCTTGACCACCGTCGCGACTTGCGGCAGCTTGTCCAAGGCCGAGTGGCCGTCGCTCATGGTCACGAAGCCCTGGCGGCGCGTGCCAACGAACTGGTCGCGGCCGAAGCCGGCGCCCTGGGAGGACTTGGCGGTGGGCTGCTGGGCCGGCAGGACGGCGGCCTTGAGCTTGACGAGGGCTTGCTTGGGATCGATCAGCATGCCTGTATATCAGCTGTTAAGAGCGTTAGCCCGGTTAAGGCCGTGGAAAGGAATGTATAATTGCACAAGAAGAAAGCGCTGACCCGGATATAGCAACCCCGTGCGCTGGAACGCCGTCTCGCCCTGCCCCACGTATGAGGTCCAGATGCCCCTAAAGCTGCTCTCCGGCGCGCTCGCGCTCGCCTTGATCCTTGCACCGGTTGAAGCCTCCGCCACCTCGCTGACGGACAAGACGGCCAACATCGACA
>JAQBPE010000010.1 GCA_028287685.1 Cyanobacteria bacterium RYN_339
GCGTCGATCGCCGCGAAGGTGGCCCGCAGCCGATCGACGGCCGCCTGGTTGCCCTCGCGCGCCAACGCCGCGAGGTCGTAGCTGACGGCCAGCGTGCCATCGTTCAAGTGCCCGTCCACGTCGATCAGCAGCCCGATTGCGCTGGTGGGCGGGGGGCACGGCAGCGGGTGGTCGCAGCCCTGGTCGGGGTGGCCGGTGGCGGCCAGCACGGCGGCGCGCTCCTGGGCCGCGCCGGGGGCGTTCAGGTCGCCCGCGGGCACCTGGTAGGGGTGCACGGTGACGGTAGCCGGCTGGGCCAACATCCCCAACGGCAGGTCAAGCGACACGCTGCCGCCGCCCAGGTGGCCGCCGGCCGGCGGGATGCTCCCGCTCGCGAGCGTCGGGCCCACAGGCACGAGCGCCACGTCGCCCTGGCCGTCGAAGGCGACCTTGCGAGGGACGTAGCCCGGTGCGCGCACCAGGAAGGCGCCGCGGGCGCGGATGGCCGCCAGCGCGCCCTCCGGCAGCGTCAGCTTGCCGTCCTTGGTGTGGAAGATCAGGTCGCCGATCTGCAAATCCAGCGTGTCCAGGCTCTTGCCGTCCAGGGTCCGCATCGCGAACACGTGGCCGGCCACGCTCAGCTTGGCGCCGCCCCGCTCCGACGAGACGGTGCCGTCGCCGGTGGGGGCCAGCACGGGGGTGGTCTTACACGCCGCCAACAAGGCCAGCGCCAGAACCAGAGCCAGGGTGCGGTGCGATTGGTTCGGCATAAGTCCCCGCAACATGATAGTTAGCCAACTAGCAAACTATATGCCCCCGCTTGCTTGGCGTCTAACCAACTTGGGAATAAGAGCGCCATGATGACCGCCGACCTCCCCCCCAGCCCCCCCGCCCTCGTGGCTTACGTCCCCGACTCCGATCGGCGGCAGGACCGCGGCAAGAACCGCAAGCCCAGCCTGAAGTTCGTCGAGGTCGAAGGCGTGATCGAGAAGCTCCTGCCGGAAGACAAGCGCGGCTTGCCGCACCAGGTCTTCATCTTCCACACGCACTCCACCAACAAGAACATCCCGGTGCTGCTCGAGGTGAACCACGACATCAAGTTCGGCAGCCGCGTGCCGGACCTGAAAGTGGGCGAGGCGCTCGTGATCAAGGGCGTGCTGTACCACGATCGGCGCAAGGACGGCATCCACTGGACGCACCACAAGAACAAGCCGGGTGATGCGGGCTTCATCCGGACGCCGGACGGGCACGTTTACGAATAGAGCGAGCGAGACGCGGCCAGTGCGGCCGCTCGTTGCTCTCGGGGTATAGTGTCCGGGTGAGCTCTGAAACGCCTGTTCGCCCGCATATTGACGTCCTCGACGGCCTGCGCGCCATCGCGATCATCCTGGTCATGTGGCTGCATACCTGGCAGCTGTCGTGGATCCCGAACTACGTCCAGTTCAATGGTTTCACGCTCACATGGGCCATGATCCCGGAGACGGGCTTCCTGGGTGTGGAGCTGTTCTTCTTCATCAGCGGCTTCTGCCTGTTCTACCCCTACGCGCGCCACGTGCTGGAGGGGACGCCGCTGCCCACCCTGCGCGGCTACGCCTACCGCCGCGCGATCAAGATCCTGCCGTCTTACTGGCTGGCCGTGGCCGTGTTGGTGGCGATCGCGCCCTTCGCCACCTTCCACGACTGGGTCTGGCAGCTGGGCACGCACCTGGCCTTCGTCCACAACTGGTGGATGGACACGGAGAACACCATCAACGGCGTCTTCTGGTCGCTGGCGGTAGAGGTGCAGTTCTATGTGGTCTTCCCGCTCATCTGTTGGGCCTTCCGCCGCAAGCCGCTGGTGGCCTGGGCGCTGCTGTGCGCGACGGCCCTGGGCTGGCGCTTCTACATCGACTCGCAGTTCCCGGCGGGCGACGCGCCCTGGCTGCTGAACCAGCTGCCCGGCTACCTCGACTTCTTCGGCACCGGCATGCTGGCCGCCTACGCGCTGACGGCCTGGCGGCCAAAACTAAACCGGCCCTGGCTGTGCACCGGCCTCGCCGTCGCGGGCTTCGCGGCTTTCGGCCTGCTCACTTACGACCTCTACCAGCCCCGCTACACCATGCCCTTCTGGCCTTGCGGCTGGCAAGTCGAGCACCGCACCTACCTGGCCTTGGCCTTCTTCGTGATCACGCTGGCGTCCGCGGGCGCCCACAAGGCCTGGCGGGTGCTGCTCGCGAACCCAATGCTGGCCTTCCTCTCGACCATCTCGTACAACCTCTACATCTGGCATCAGGTGATCGCGCGCTACCTCTACCAGCACCACATCCCGGCGCCGCGCACGGCGGACCCGCACGGCGACCCGACCTGGCAGTGGCAGTACATGCTGCTCGCCTTTGGCGGCTCGATCGTTGTCTCGGCGCTGATTACCTATGTCTTCGAGCGACCGCTGCTGAAGCATGGCCTGTGGTGGCCACGCCGCCGGACCGCCCCTGAAGAGCAGGTCAGTTCCGCGGCTTGAGGAAGCGGATGCTGGCGTCCTGGTCCTGGATCAGGTAGATCGTGCCGTCGGCGCCGACCGCCACGCCGCGCGGGTTGTCCAGCGGCAGGTCGAAGGTGGTGGCCACGCCGGCGCCGTCACGCGCCCGCACCCGCCGCAGGCGGTTGGCCTTGTGATCCACCACCAACACGCTGCCGTCCGGCGCCACGGCGAGCGCCTTGGGATCCTTGAAGCTGCCGCCGATGAAGAAGCCGTCGAACGCGTCCCCGCCGCCGCCCCAGCCGACCAACAGCGAAGGTGTGCCGTCCGTGGTGAGCTGCCACAGCCGCGAGTGGCCGTTCTCCGCCACGTAAATCTCGCCCGTGGGCGCCACGGCCACGCCCCTGGGGCGATCCATGGCCGCCTCCGTGGTGGCAGGCGTCTTGCCGTCCGCGCGCGGCTTGCCCACCAGCTCCGTCGTGCTGCCGTCCGCCGGGTTGATGCGCCAGACGCGGTTGGCCTCGCCGTCGGCCAGCAGCAGCCCGCCATGTCCATCCGAGGCCAGCGCATCCATGCTCTTGGCCTCGGCCGGCCCGAAGGCCGCGCCGCCCACCTCGTGGATCTTGCGGTCGCGCTCGTCCACCGCAAAGAGCTTGCCGGTCGAGCCGTCGAAGGCCAGGGCGTTGGGCTGGCCGAGCGTGCCCACGTCCACCAACTCGGGCGCCTTGGGGTCGACCTTCTGGATCTTGGTGCCATGCGAGACGTACAACACGCCGTCCGCGCCCAAGGCCAACCCCTTCAGCGGTTCCCCGGCGGTGATCAGCGTGCCCAGGTCGTAGGCGCCTTCCTTCGGCAAGACGAATGGCGGCGAGGCGACGGGTTCCGGCTTGGGCTCGGAGGCGGCCAGTTCGGCGGCCAGCGCGGTCTTCTCCGCCGCCACCAGCCGCCCGCGCGTGGCGTCGTCCTCGATCAACAGCTGGGCCAGGCCGATGAACAGGCTCTCGAAGATCAGGTGGAGCTGGTCCTCCAGCGAGGCCGGCAAGCCCAGGTCCACGGCCACCACCCAGCCGTTGTGGTCGCGCTCGTGGGAGTGCGACCGGGCATATTCTTCCACCAGGAAGCGGCCCACGTCGGAAGGGCGGCGGATGGCAATCGGGGGCAGGCCGGCGGCCGCGCGGCGCAGGTTGGCCTCGACCACGTAGGGCCGGTGCTCGAAGTAGGTGGGGTCCGCGGCCACGCGCAGGGCGGCCTTGGCGCTGACGGTGCCGAAGAGCCGGGTAGCGGCTGCCAGGGCGGGCTCTGGCGCGCTGGGGTCGTTGAGCAGCACCGGGATGGTTTGCATCCCCTCGAGGTCCACCGACGCCAGGAAGACGTCGATGGCGTGCTGCATGGCCCGCTGGCGCCGCACCTTGGACAGGGCGCGCACCTCCGGCCGTTCCAGCTCGTCCACGAAGGGCTGAAGGCCCAGCCGGATGACGGCGGCCAGGCCCGGCGGGGCGGCGGCCAGCATGTCGTCTGCGGCCACGCCGCTTTCGGTGGGGACGCCCAGCTTCACCAGCTCGCCCGTCAGCAGGCGGCGCGTGTAGTCGGAGGTGAGCGCGGTCGCCTCGTCGAACCGATCGTCCTGTCCCTTGGTCGGCGCCACCAGCAGGTTGTAGTTCAGCCGTCCGTCCTGGGCGTCGGGCACGGCGGCGACCACGCGCACGGTGTCCTTGAGGCCCGGTGGCAGGTAGAGCTCGTAGTGGCCCTTGGCGTCGGAATGGACGACGTAAACGGGCTTGCCGGCTTCGTCCACGCCCACCGGCACGGCCGCGCCATCTTTGAGGCCGATCACGGCCACCCACATGCCGCCGATCGGCAGCTCCGACCCGAGGCCGGGCGCGGCGTCAGCCAGCAGGCCGCGCTTCACCTTGCCCGTCAGCGCGCCGCCGTTGTTGGCCACCAGGCTCCCGCCGTTGGGGGCGATCAAGGCGCCGCCGTTGTCGGAGAGCAACGTGCCGCCGTTGTTGGAAATCAAGCCGGCGCCATGCTCGGAGATGATGTTGCCGGCGTTGTTGGCGATCAGGGAGGCGTCGGCCACGGCATAGGCCCCCTGCACGGCGCGCCCGGCGCCCACCGTGGCCATGTAGCCGGCGTCCAGCGTCAGCGTGCCCGCGATCGTGCGGGCGCCGGCGGCCGGCTTCTGGAGGCGGCGGGCCTCGCCGGTGCCCGCCACCGTGCTGGCGCGCGGGGCAACGGGGGCGGCGGTGACCTTGGTGGACGTCACGACAGGCTTGCCGCCCTGGCAAGCAGCCAGGGACAACGAGAGGAGCAGGGTCATGGCGCGGAAGCGGGGCATGGGTCCCTCCGGGAACGGTCGATTGCTTTATTCCCAGATTATAGGAACCGCACCATCTGCTCTTCGTCCAGGAAGGCCCCGTCCACGTGCAGGTACGCGGGCTCCACCCCCACCGTGACGAAGCCCAGCGACCGGTACAGCCCGCGGGCCGAGGCGTTCCCCACCGTGACGCTCAGGTGCACCAGCTTCAGCCCTTCCCAGCCGGCGGCGGCGGCCAGCGCGGCCTCCATCAAGGCCCGCGCGAAGCCGCGCCCGCGCGCCTCCGGGGCCGTGTAGACGCCGAAGATATTGGCCCGGTGCTGCGTCTTGAGCCGGGTCTCACGCATGAGCGTGGTAACAGCGACCAGTTGACCGTCCAGGAAGGCGCCCAGCGTAACGCGGCCCTCGAGGGGCTCCACGCGCTGGCGGAAGTCCAGGTCCACCTCTTCGGCGTAGGAGCTGCCGAAGGCCGTGGGGTCTTCCTGTAGGCCACGCAGGCGCAGGGCCTTGTAGGCCTCGACGTCGTCCAGGGTCAGCGGGCGCACGCTCATTTGATCACCGTCAGCGTCGCTGCCACCACCAGCACGCCCACCACCAGCATCAGGCCGGTCCAGGCATGCTTGGCCGCGTGGCTCTCCGGGATCAGGTCGGAGGCCGCGACGTACAGGAAGGTGCCGGCCGCCACGCCCAGCATCTCGCCCACCACGGGACGCGGCAGGTCGTGGGTGAGCAGGACGGTGGCGATCGCCCCCAAGGGCGTCGCCAGGGCCACCACCGTGGACAGCAGCAGCGTGCGTGCCGGCGTGTAGCGCGCGTGCAGCAAGATCGAGGCGACCGCCACGCCTTGCGGGATCTCATGGGCCAGCAGGCCCAGGGTCGTTACCAGGCCCAGCGCCGGGCTGACCTCGAAGCCCACGCCGATGATGATGCCGTCGATCAGCGAGTGGAAGCTCATGCCGCAGAAGGCGATCAACCCGACCGGGTGGTGGTGGTCCAGGTGGTCGTGATCCGTGTGGTGGTGGCTGTGGTAGTGCAGCACGTTCTCGAGGAAGTAGAAGACGATGAAGCTTGCCAGCACGAAGGGCAACACCTTGGGCCCGGCCAGCTCCAGCGCTTCCGGCAGGAGGTCCATGAACGCGACGGCCAGCAACGTGCCTGCGGCGAAGCTGATCACCAGCGGCATCACGGGCTTGACCCGGTCGTTCAGCTTGAAGATCAGCAACGCGCCGAGGAAGCTGCACAGGCCGGCCAGCCCGCTGTACACCACGGCGCTGACCAGGGGAGAGGCGGTCATCACGTCAGCGTTTCGCCCCACGGGGAACCAAAAGCACGCCCTGGCGCGGGTCGAGGTGCAGCTCCAGCTTGCCGTGCAGCACCTTCACGTCGCCGCTGCCCAACACGTCCGTGAGCGAGGCGTTGTCGAAGGTGGGACCGGGCTCCAGCGTCACGGTGCGCTGCAGGCCGCTGTTGTTGAGCGCCACCACCGCGTGGTCCATGCCCTGCTGGCGCGCGAAGGCGAAGACGCCGTCCGTGTCGCCCTTGTAGAGCGTGCGGTAGGAGCCGGTGGCGAGGCAGTTGTGCGCCCGGCGCGCGGCCGTCAGCTGCTTGTAATGGGCCAGCAGGTCCTGGTTCCAGCGCGCCTTGTCCCACGGGAAGCAGCGGCGATCATCGGGGTCTTTGCCGCCTTGCAGGCCGATTTCGTCGCCGTAATAGATCACCGGGGCGCCGACGTAGCTCATCTGGAACAGGCTCGCCAGCTTGAGGCGGTTGGGGTCGCCGCCGGCCTCCGTCTGGAAGCGCATGGTGTCGTGGGAGTCGAGCACGTTGAACATCGCCATCGTCACGTTGCCGTGGTACCGCTTGCGGATGCCTTCCAGGGCCGTGTCGAAGCTGCCCGCCTTCATGCTGTCGTTGCCGAAGAACTTGAGCATGGCGTCGCGCCACTGGTAGTTCATGACGGCGTCGAACTGGTCGCCTTGCAGCCAGCGGTCCGCCGGGTCCCAGATCTCGCCCACGATGTAGGCGTTGGGGTTGATGGCCTTGGCGCGCCGGCGGAAGCCCTGCCAGAAGGCATCGCTGTCGATCTCGTTGGGCACGTCCAGCCGCCAGCCGTCGATGCCGGCTTTCAGCCAGTGCTCTTCCACCTGGTAGATGTACTTCGCCACGTCCGGGTTCTTGGCCACCTGGAGCTTGGGCAGCGAGGGCAAGCCCCACCAGGCGTCGTAGTTGGGCTTGGGGTTCTTGACCACGGGCAGGCCGTCGATGCGGTACCAGTTCCAGTACTTGCTCTTGGGGCCATTCTTGGCCGCGTCGACGAAGAACGGGTGGCTGTCGCCCGTGTGGTTGAACACGCCGTCCAGCACCACCTTGATGTTGCGCTTGTGGGCGGCCTTGATCAGCCGCTGCAGCGCCGCGTCGCCGCCGAAGTGCGGATCCACGTGCATGTAATCGACGGTGTGGTACTTGTGGTTCGAGTCGCTGGTGAAGACCGGGTTGAAGTAAATCGCGTTCACGCCCAGGTCCTGGAGGTGGTCCAGGTGCTGGGTCACGCCGTCCAGGTCGCCGCCCATGTAGTTGTCGATGGTGGGCGCGCTGCCCCAGGGCTTGGTGCCCGGCGGGTCGTTGCGCTTGTCGCCGTTGGCGAAGCGCTCGGGGAAGATCTGATAGAAGACCGCGTGCTTGACCCACTCCGGGGTGACGACGGTGGGGGCCGCCTGCGCGGGCCATGCCGCCAGGACCAATGCCGCGGCCAGGATCTTCGACTTCAACAAGGGCGCCTACCTCCAGACGCATCATCCTATAAGCAAACGCGCTCGTTCGCTAGGGCGCCCAGGGCTGTGGCCGCTTGATCGTCATGTAACGGCCGGGCTCGGGCAAGGGGCCGAAGCCTACCTCCGCATAGACGCCGTGCGCATCGGCGGTGGAGAGCAGCCAGCGGCGGACCGTTTGTAGCTCCGGGTGGTCCAGCATGAGGGCCGTCATCCAGCGCGCCAGGCCGCGGCCGCGGAATTCCGGCAGCACGAACACGTCGGCGAGGTAGGCGAAGCTCGCCATGTCCGTGACCAGGCGCGCGAAGCCGATCTGGGTGCCGGCGTGGAACAGGCCGAAGCTCAGCGAGTTGGCAACCTGGCGCGCCACCAGCTCGCGCGGGATGCCGGGGGTCCAATAGCAGGTCGCCAGGAAGCCATGGATCACGTCCAGGTCCAGCAACGCGGGGTCCGTGCTCAGGGTGAACTCGTCCTTGGTCCAGGTATGCGGCATGGCACCAATTTACCATTTGGGTAGAATGGGCCCATGCGCATCGCCCTGATCCTGGCCGCCGCGGCGGCCTTCCATCCCGCCCTGACGCCTTTCCAGCCGCCCGGCAAGCGGTCGGTGGAGTTCGGCTGCCCGCTGAACGAGGCCGGCTTCGCCAAATTGAAGAAGGCGATCGCCTGGCAGAGCGCCAGCGCGCGGGCGGACTACTACTTCGACGGCTTCGACGGCAAGAAGTACCTCTTGAAGGGGGCACCCGTCACGATCAAGGTGCGCGTGAAGATGAAGGCGAAGGGCCCGCATTGGCAGGTCTCGCGCTTCGTCTCCAAGGACCACGTCACCGTGGAAGGCGTGGACGTGAAGATCCACGTCACGGAGTCCTGGGAAGGCAAGCTCAAGGGCGCCAAGGGCTTCCTGGGCGCGGCGGACACGTTCTACAAGC
Source organism: Cyanobacteria bacterium RYN_339 (assembly GCA_028287685.1). GTDB lineage: Bacteria > Cyanobacteriota > Sericytochromatia > S15B-MN24 > JAQBPE01 > JAQBPE01. Next base: position 8,449 of record JAQBPE010000010.1, read on the forward strand.
GCATCGACCAGGGCGGCGCGCCGCTGCGGGCGGCGGGCGACCAGGTCGACAAGGCCTGGCGGTCCGTGCGGGCGGAGAAGTCCCTGCCTGGCCTGAACGTCTTCGATCACTACATGGGCAAGCAGCCCTACAAGCTTTACCCGATCCGGCTCTCCAGCGCCAAGCAACGCCTGACGGCCAGCCTGCCCGGCCTCAAGTTGATGCTGGGGACGGAGCCCGAACGCAACGCGGCGGGCAAGACCGTGGTGTTGCACGAGTTGGAGGTGGAGGCGGAGAACGACCTCAACCCGGCCCAGGCGCGCGCCGCGGCCATGCAGGTGGGCAAGCTGCTGCGCAAGGCCGGCGTGACCGCCGCGGACCAGACGGAGCCCGAGGCCAACGGCTACCTGTACACCGCGCGCCAGCTAACTCGCTAGCGGGCGCTTGCTCAGGATTTCCTCCACTTTGGCGTTCTGCACCACGGAGCTGACGCGGCGGGATTCATGCTGGTCGCGCAGGGTCTTGGCCAGCGTGAACGACGAGCCCACGGAGTAGAGCAGCCCCAGGCCCATGAAGCCGCGCACCCACGCGTCGACGGGCATGTTCCAGAGGCCCACGGCGGTGGCACCAATGGCCAGGATGAAGGATATCCAGCACTGGGCGATCCAGGCCTGGGTGTCGTGCGTCGTCTTTTCCATCGGGAACGCTCCTTTCTTGAACGTCCCCAGCATAGGGTGGGCCTGGCGCCGGGTGGTCCTGCGTCAAACACTTCGTGCGCTGTCCTAGTTGGGTACAAAGCTTCCACGATGCGCCTCCTGCTTTGCCTTTCCGGGATCCTGCTGACCGCTTGCCAGGCCACGGTCACGGCCGCGCACAAGGCGACTCCAACGGTCGCGCCAACAGCCGCGACCGGTCCCGCGAACACCGCCGTGGCGTCCGCGGCGCCCGCCGCGATACTGGTGCGCCCTTCCGGGGCTGTCACGGAACTCGCCGGCACCGTGGGCATGGACGTGGGCTACGTGGTGGGCGCCGGCCGGGGGCAAGTCCTCTCGAACAATGGCGGCAACGTGCTGGCCCTGGGCGGTGGCGGGGTGTTGAGCAACAACGGCGGCAACCTGATCTCAGACCACGGTGGCGGCGTGGTGGCGGCCGCGGAGGGCAATGTGGTGGCCGGCTTCCGGCTGTTGGCTGGCCCGCCTGCGCGTGGTCTCCTGCCCACGGCTGGCGCGGTCGTCCGTGTGACCTCTCTGGCCACGGGCCTGCCGCTCACGCTCGGCGTGGACGCGCAAGGCAAGCCCGTCTCCGCGGTGTATTCCAACGTCCAGGGCGCCTTCAAGCTCTTCATCCCGGCTTCGGAAGCCGGCAACGTGCTGGTCCAGGTCGCCGCACCCGGAGAGGGGGACGCGCGGCTGCAATACGACCTGTTCGCGGATCCCAGGGCGTCGGCCATGGTCGACGACGACACCGACCTGGTCACGCGTTACGTCCGCACCGTCTTCACCGCCCGCATGGTCACGATCCTGGCAGAGCCGGGCGCCAAGGCGCTGGACACGATCCTGGCCAGTGCCGACAACACGCAGAACCCGGCCGTGAAGGAACTGCTGCGGGGTATCGTTCAGGACCTGAACGGCGCCGCCCGGGCAGCGGGTGTACCCACCTCACCGTCCGACGCCAAGGTCCAGGAGCTCGCGAATCGGTTGATCGACGTGTTGATGTCGTCGCTGGGCCCACCGGGTCAGCTCCAGATCACGAAGCTGATGGCGCCGGAGTACCCCGGCCCGGACGCCCCGGTGTTCGCCGCGTTGGCACAGGTCATGAAGAGCATCCGAGAGGGCACGGAGCGCAAGTTGGCCGAAGACCCCGGCTTCTTCAAGAGCCACCTGTTCGACTTCAAGGATGGGACCGGGGCGCTGGTGCCGGCCGCCATCCCGGTGGTCAAGGCCGCCGATCCCGGCGCCTACCTGGTCAAGGAGTTCTTGTTGCGGAACCAGGTCAACGGCTTCCGCAACGCCGACCACCTCATGCTCGACCTCCAAGCCGATCGAGGCGCCGACGGCATCAAGCATGCCGATCGCCTGGAAGCGGGCACCTACGCGCTGCTGGGTGCCATCACGCTGGCGTTGACCCCGGATGGCGCCGCCCACGCCCCGGTGCTCGCTACGATCAAGTCGTTCTCCCAGGCCCAGGGCTGGCAACCTTAAGGCAGGCTTAGCGTCAGTTGAGTCCGGTGACCAGGGATTAACAGGCCATGGCCTTGATCAACGACGTCATCGGCAAGACCCTGCTGCCCAAGTTCGAGCGCCCGGCGCTGCGTTCGGGCGGCATCAAGGCCGTCGAGTCGATCGCCAAGCAGGAGCTGGCGCCCGGCACGCGGCTGGCCGCCCTGGCCCGCAAGCTGCTGGCGGACGTCCAGGACACGGCCTACACGCATGTGCCGGTGTTCGACCCCGCGCACGGCATCCTGAAGTGCGACTGCAGCGAGCTGATCAACTACATCGTCCAGCAGGTGAACCCCAAGGCGCTGGAGCACCTGCCGACCGACGCCGGGCATCCCTTCACGCGGGCCCACAACTTCGAGGAGTTCTTCGCCCAGCTGCCCGGCGTGGGCAAACCGTCTAGCGAGGCCTGGCGCAAGGTCGAGAAGGCCTCGCACCTGGCGCCCGGCGACGTGGTGGCTTGGAAGAACGCGGCCTACGTGCCGGGCAAGGGCCAGACGGGGCACGTGATGCTGGTGGCCGACAAGCCGCGCCCGGTGCACGTGGACGGCCTGCTCACCGGCTTCGACGTCCCGGTGATCGACTCCACCTCGCACGGCCATGGCCTGGGCGATCTGCGCAACGCGGAGCGCAACGGCCTGGGCAAGGGCACGATCTTCATCCCCACAGACGTGCAGGGCCTGCCGACCGGCTTCCAGTGGGAATCCTCCGTCACGCCCAGCCCCACCGCGATCAGACCCAACACGCTGGCCTTCGGGCGCTTGACCGCCTTAACCGTAAAAAAGGCTTGACCAGCGCGTTCCCCGGATGTTATAACCTTCCCATAAACTTACCTTAACACGGGTTGTTCAGGGGGTATGGGATATGCGGGCGCTTACACCAATCTTGGTGGCGACGATGCTGGTAGCCGGTTGCGGCGGCCGGTCGCTCGTGCCCGCGGCCGGCGAGATCGAGCAAGCGGCGGTGAACGCCGCGGCCGACAAGTATTACGGCGCCATCCCGCTCGCCGCGCCGGGCAAGACTTACCTGGCAGCGCTGCAGAAGGCGATCGCCCCTCACAAGGACCTGGGCTACGACCATGGCCGTGACCTGATGTTCGGCCAGTTGGACGACACGACCAGCGCCGACACCGTGGTGGACGTGTATTCCGGCCGCACCTTCCGCGGCGTGGTGGATGCCAAGACCGCCTTCGAGCGCGGCCTGAACGCGGAGCACACCTGGTGCCAGAGCATGGGCGCCAAGGACGTGGCGAAGGACGACCTGCACCACCTCTTCCCGGTGGACGCCGGCGCCAACAGCACGCGCAACAACAACCCCATGGGCGAGGTGAAGACGCCCATCCAGGTCTTGCCGGATTTCTATGGCGACGGGCAGCACAGCCGCCTGGGAACAAACGCCAACGGCGTTTCCGTCTTCGAGCCGCGCAACAGCCACAAGGGCGACGTGGCGCGGGCTATTCTCTACTTCTACGTCGTGTACGGCAGCTTCGACGGCAAGCCTTCCAAGATCGATCTGACGAACTTCAAGCTGGAGCACGACACTCTGCTGCGCTGGCATGCTGCCGATCCCCCTTCGAAGTGGGAGGTCCAGCGCAACAACACCATCTACAAGCTACAGGGCAACCGCAACCCGTTCATCGACCACCCCGATTGGGTGGGGCGGATTGGTCGCTTCCTCTAGCCCGATCGGGGTTCATTCGGCGGGCCGCCGGCATTGACCTGTATCGTAGGTTTTGCGGCGGGCCGCCGGCATTGACCTGTATGGTGGGTTTTGCCGTGGGGCGACGGGGCGAGTGGCGATGGGGCGGCTGGTAGCCGGCTAACGTCCGCCCCGACTGTCTTTAGGGTCTACCATACAGGTCAACGCTCTCGCTTTGCTCGACCCCTGCGGGGCGGCTCGGTGGGGGGCTCTGGGCTCCTGGCTCCAGGTCGGTTGGGGAGCGGGTGGCTGCTTAGCGGGGAGGCATGGGGGGTGCTTCTTACAGCAACGGGTCCGCCTACTACATTGCTATAATGTTACTTCTGTATGGCTTGATCGTCTCGTGTGACGATGTCGGGCCAAGCCACTTGCCGAGACACTGGCGCCTGACGGTCGCGGACGCCGAACAGGCTGACGCCGTGGTTGTCTGCCCACCCCTCGATGGGGTGCATGTCGTTGTTGTGGCCTTCGACGTAAAGCTTGTTGGGCATGCCGTGTTCGGTAGCCAGTTTGCTTAGCACTTGAAAGGCCGTAAACCGCTGCCAGTGGGTTCTTACATCGAGATGCAGGACGGTGCCGGTGAAGGCGTCGCTTACCCGCCAGGCTCCGAAACGCCGTCCTTCGGCAGTGAACCCGTTTGCAATCAGCACGTCCCAGGCCTCGTTTGGGCGCGA
>JAQBPE010000014.1 GCA_028287685.1 Cyanobacteria bacterium RYN_339
CCCGGCGCTGCCCGGCGTCCAGCCGGCGGCCGTCGAAGATGGCGGCGCGCCGGACCCCAAGGCCCTGCGCGCGGCGGTCCTCGAGTACCGCAACGCCATCGTCGCGGCCGACAAGCACAACGCCGGCGTCGAGCTGGAGGTCTTCTCCGGCATGACGAACGGGCAAGGCCAGCTCTTCCTGCTGCCCGGCCTGATGGTGCCCTACGGCGCCCGCATGCTGTCCCTGGCTTGGCTCGGCCGCGAGCCGCGCGCCGACGAGACCAGCCGCTTCGAACAGTTGATGAAGGACAAGGGCGTCCGCGACGGCTGCCAGGCCATCATGGACGACATCGGCAACCGCGGCCTGCTGGCGCGCCTCAAGCGCACGGACGGCTCCGCGGCGGCGATCCTCGCCATCCGCGCCCAGGTCGGGCAGATGCTGCACTGGCAGCAGGGCGACTTCCTGGGCACGGCCGACGCCGTGATCCCGCCCATCCCGGCCGGGCCCGCGCTGGACCCCGTGCGCGCCGTCTCGCCCGGCGCCGTGGCCGGCACGCCCAACAAGGACCGCGCTAACTCCGCGGACGCCCAGGCCAAGCTCCGCGCCGCGATCCAGACCTATGGCGCCGCGGTCTCCGCGGAGTCGCAGAAGTCCAACGATATGATGATTTCGATCCTGGCCGGTCAGTTCTCCGGCAACCAGGTGATGCTGCTGCCCGGCCTGATGCTGCCGCACGGCGCGAACATGATGATGCTCGCCTGGCTCGGCCGCGAGGCCACGCCGGAGGAGCTCGCCAAGTGGAAGGGCTGGCAGGACAGCCGCGATGGCCGAACGGCCTTCTCCGACATCATGCAGGACATCGAGCGCACCGGCCTGGCCGCCCGCCTGCCCGAAACGGACGGCTCCGCCGCGGCCGTGACCGCGCTCCACCAGGAGGTCGGCGCCAAGTTCACCTGGCGTTAGACCTAATCTTCAGACCCTCTTCAGCCCTTGGATGCTAGCATTCGGGCCAGAGAGGGTCTGAACCATGAACATCAACGGTGGTGATACGGTCTTCGTGCTCCTGTCCTCGGCGCTGGTGCTGATGATGACGCCCGGCCTCGCCTTCTTCTACGCCGGCATGGTGCGCCAGAAGAACGTGGTCAACACGATCATGCTGTGCTTCGCGGCCATGGGCGTGGTCAGCCTCCAGTGGCTGGTGCTGGGCTACAGCCTGAGCTTCGGGCCGGGGGTCGTGTTCGCGCCCGGCTGGCTGGGCTCCTGGGCCTGGGCCGGGCTGGCCCATGTCGGCCTGGAGCCCAACGCCGCTTACGCCGCCACCATCCCGCACCTGGCCTTCATGATCTTCCAGGCCATGTTCGCCATCATCACGCCCGCGCTGATCAGCGGCGCGATCGTAGAGCGCATCCGCTTCACCAGCTTCCTGGCCTTCATCCTGATTTGGGCGACCGTGGTCTACGACACCGTGGCGCACTGGGTCTGGGCCGCCGACGGCTGGCTGCACGCCCTGGGCGCGCTCGACTTCGCCGGCGGCACCGTCGTGCACATCACGGCCGGCACCGCGGGCCTGGTGGCCGCGCTGATGCTGGGCCGCCGGGACGGCCACGGCCACGTCGAGCACCCGCCCCACAACGCCCCGCTGGTGCTGATGGGCGCCGCCCTGCTCTGGGTAGGCTGGTTCGGCTTCAACGCGGGCTCCGCGCTGGCCGCCAACGGCGTGGCCACGCTGGCCTTCGTCACCACCCACATGGCCGCCGCCACCGGCCTGCTGACCTGGATCGCGATCGAGTACCGCGCCAAGGGGCACGTCAGCGTGACGGGCGCCGTCAGCGGCATGGTCGCCGGCCTGGTCGGCATCACGCCCGCCGCCGGCTACGTCACGCCCCTGGCCTCCGTCGCCATCGGCTTCGCGGCGGCAGCGCTCTGCCAGGTCGCCACCAGCTACAAGGCGCGCACGTCGCTCGACGACACGCTGGACACCTTCGCGTTGCATGGCGTCGGCGGCATCGTGGGCGCGCTGCTTACGGGCGTCTTCGCCAGCAAGGCCGCCAATCCGGGCGGCGCGGACGGCCTGCTCTACGGCAACCCCCACCAGCTGCTGACGCAGGGCGTGGCGGTCGGGGCGACGGTGGCCTTCACGGCGATCGCCACCTGGGGCATCCTCAAGGCCCTGGGCCTGGTGATGGCCCTGCGCGTCGATCGGGACGTCGAAGCCGCGGGCCTGGACGAGCACCTGCACGGCGCCCCCGGCTACCTCTTCAACCCCACGGAGCGCCGCGCCGGCGGCGGTCGCCCACAAGTGGTTTCCTCCCCCGATTAACCCGCCAAAAGGGGAGCGGCCGCCTGGCCGCTCCCCTCCGTCGGTCGGACCGGGTTACTGGATGGTGCCGGTGGCCGTCGCGGAGCCGGACGCCGTGGTGTCCACGGTCGTGCTGGGCAACGCGGTCGGCGTGGCGGTCGGCGCCGGGGTCGGCGTGGCCGCGGGGGTGGTGGTCGTGGTGCTGGTGGCGGTCGCGTTGGCGGTCGCGATGATCTCGCCGGTCTCCGCGTTCACGTAGACCTTCACGCTGACGGTGGCGCTGGCGACCACGTAGACCGGCGAGGTGGTGTCCTTGCCGGTCTGATCCTTGCACTCCTTGGGCGAGATGACCTCGGTCTTGGTGAAGGCGCTGGCCGTGGCCGTGGCGCCGGTTGCGCCGCCACCGCCCGTGCT
>JAQBPE010000023.1 GCA_028287685.1 Cyanobacteria bacterium RYN_339
TGACTGTCTTGCAGTCCCAGGGCATCGGCGACGTCGTGTACAACGGCGCCTACACCTATACGTTGGCGTTGCGGGGCCAGAAGGTGCTGATCACGGCCTTCGAAGGCAACAACATGGACCCGGCGCACGAGGTGCTGGCCGCCCTCTTCGATTCCACTACCAAGGGCTACCTGGTCTGGCGGCCCAGCAACATCGATCCCACCAATGGGCCCCTGATCGGGCACGTGGATTTCGACCTCGACACCGGCGACCTGGTGGACTACGTCTTCCTGGACGCGGCGGTGGTCCATCCGAACGGGCCCGGCGTGCGGCAGGAGTCGCGCATCCACTTCTCCGCCCCGCCCCATCCGGGCGCCGACCAGGTGATCTTCAAGATCGCCACCAGCGTCCGGAGCCAGGACCTGACCACCAAGCTCTACACCACGCTGAACGTGGCCTCGTCCTTCCCGCAGCAAGGCGGCGGCGCTTATCTCTACACCTCGGGGATCCTCCCGGCGATCGCCCTCTACATGGACGGCGCCGCCGACGACGTGGACGGCTCGCTCGCCCCGGCAGCCCTCAAGGCGCTCACGCCTACGGCCTCGGACTTCTTCCAGCCCTTCACGCCCGTGGCGCCCGCCAGCCCGCCAGAGAACGATCCCGTGTTCAAGTTCCCGCCATAACAACGGGAATTAACAGGAACTTAACACCACCCATTTGCTTTGCAACCCCGGCGCAACCGCCAGCGCCGATACCCATTGCATCGAGAGTGGAGGAACACCCCAATGGCGCTAGACACGATCCGCACCGGCCAGTCCAACGTGACCGCGACCAAGCCCAAGGCGCCCAATGCGGCTGCCACCGGTCTGAAGACGGTCGCCCAGACGAAGGATTACTTCGTCCAGACCCATCCGCGGAACCTGCCGCCGAACACCGTCGAGGTCTTCGGGCCCTTGCCGCTCAAGGACAAGAACTTCTGGCTCGCCATGGGCGGCGTCGTTGGCATCTTCGGCGCGTTCGGCGCCATGGCCGGCCTGGTCTTCACGGCCAACGTCTCGGCGATGCTGGAGCTCGGCGGCTACGGCCTGATGATCGGTGGCGGTGCGGTGGCCGCCCTGGGCGTGCTCTGGGCCGCCGGCGTCGGCATCCGCAAGCTGTTCGGCAAGTAGGTCCCCTAGCGCGGGGTGGCGCCCGCGCTCGTCTTGAGGGTCACGCCCGGTTGGCGACCCATCCCCTTACGCGCCGCTACGCGGCGACCCCCAGCCAGCGCCTGCACGGCACTGGCGATGTTGTGACCGCTGGGGAACGCGTTGGCGGTAGAGAACGCGTCGACAGCGGCAGCCAGGGCTGCCACGGCCGGCCGGTCGAAGGTGCCGGGCGCCTCGTAGAGCACGACCTCGCCCCGTTGGATCCGCTCGAGCGCGACCAGACGCACCGTGCCGACGTGCGTGTCGGGATCGATGTCGATGGCGGCCTGGAACTCGAGCGTCGCAAAAGGCTTGTCCGCGCCGACGTCATAGACGTTCAGGCGCAGCTCCGTCCAGTCCTCGTTCAGCGTCTCGATCAACAGCCCGCCGATCTCCGCGCGGGCCGCAATTGCCACCGTCGTTGCCGACCGCATAGACGGGACCACGGGATGGGCGCAGCCGCCGGTCAACGCGGCAGCAACAACAAGCAAGGCCAAACGGCGCATGGAAAGCTCCTATTGATTAAGCCAACATTAAGATAGCATAATCGGAGCTTAACCGCACCCTTTAGCGAATCACCAACACCGGCTTGTCCGCCAGGTGCATCACCTCATCGGGCACCCGACCCAAATCGCCGTGGGGCGCTCGCTCGAAGCTGTGGGCGCCCAACACGATCAAATCGGCGCCCACCTCGCGCGAGGTCGCCAGGATGGCCTCCGTCGGCTCGCCGCCGCGTTCCAGGGGGGTAGCCGGGAAGCCCATGTCGCCCAACTCGCGCGCGGCAGCTGCGGCCTGGGTGTCCGCGGCCTCCTCCATCAGCTCGGTCGCCTCCATCTCATCCGCCAGCGAGCCGCCGGCCGGGCCCATGGGGCCGGAGCCGATGGGGATCTTGAGCGTGGGCGCGACGGCGACCGTGAACAAGGTCGCGCCTTTCAGGGGCAATAAATTTGTGGCTTCGCGGATGGCGTGCAGCCCAGCCGGGGTGCCGTCGGTGGCAAACAGGACGATCATGGCGGCCTCCTCTTTGTCCGATCTTAGGCGCCTCCATGGGTAAGATACAAGCACCAGGCCACCCTTCGAGAGGTCCCCCTTGCAACACCGGTGGCTGCGCACCTTGGCCTTGGCCTTGACCTTGCTGGGATGCAAGGTCGCCGCGCCTATGCCCGTTGCGCCCAAGGCAACGCCAAAGCCGGTGGCCAACACCCAGACCGTGATCGCGGCGTCGCCCGCGACCGCCCCGCGCAAGCCGACGGCGCTGCAGAAGCCCGTCGCCCCGAGCGTGACGCTCGCGGGCACCGTCGCCGTGGACGCCGGTTACGTGGTCAAGGCCGGCGCCGGGACGGTGGTGGACGGCCACCTGATCGCCAACAACGGCGGCAGCGTGCTGGCGAACAACAGCAGCAACCTGATCGCCAACAACGGCGGCAGCGTGATCAGCGACCACGGCGGCGCGATCATCTCCGACCACGCCGCGGGCCGGCGCGTGTTGGCGGACGACGCCGCAACCTATGGGGCCGTGCTGCCCGCGGCCGGCATGGAGCTGGGCGTGCGCTCCCTCGTGACGGGCAAGCCCATCCCCGTGGGCGTCGATGACGCGGGCAAGCCCGTCTACAGCATCTATACCAACAAGGACGGCGCCTACGAGGTCTACGTGCCTGCCGAAGAGCAGGGCAACGTGCTCTTGGAGGCGCAGATCCCGCAGACGAAGGATCCACGCCAGCGCTACGAGGTGATCGCGCGGCCGGCCACGAAGGCCGCCAAGGTGGTGGACGAAGACACCGCGCAGATCACGCGCTACATGCGCGAGGCCTTCGTGGCGCGGATCTATGGCTTCTTCACGGTGGATCCGGACGTGACGATCTGCTCGATCACCGCCTCGCCGGCCTTCCCGCCGGAGTTCAAGACCGTCTTGAAGGGAACGCTGCCGGAGGTCCGCAGCGTGGCGGCGGCCGCGGGCATCACGGCGTCGGAGGACCAGCGGGCGGCGGTCCAGGCGTTGGCAGCACGCTGCGCGGACATCGTGATCGCGCAAGTGGACCTGGAGGCCGTGGTGCTGGGCACCACCACCATCTTCTGGGGCAACAAGCCGGGGGAAGGCCCCGAGCCGGCCGTGCCAGCCGCGGTGACGGTCGTGCGGGCCTTCCGCGAGACGGCCACCAAGGTGCTCGCCAAGGATCCCGGCTTCTTCGAGGACCAGTCGTTCTTCCGCATAGCCAACGCCTGCAAGCCTGGCACCTACGTGATCAAGAAGCCCTCGGACGCCACCGCCTTCGTCGTGTCCGAGTACATGACCGATAACCGCGTGGACGCCTTGAGCTGGGCGGACACGGTGATCAACACCGTCGGCACCCCGCGAGACGCTAATGGCATCGAGCCGGACCGGCGCCTCAACGCCGCCGGCATCGCACTGGCCCAGCGCGTTGCGCTGGCCTTCTTCGGGGACGAGGGGGGCTCCAAGGCCACCTGCCTGGAGCTGATGCGCCATTTCGACCGCGTCAACCCGCTGGGCGAGGGCGTGCCCTTCCCGCCCGCCAAGCCACTGACCTGCCCGCACCAGTTCGCGGACGGGTACTCCGAAGATGGCTGCGCCACCGGCGCGCCGATCATGCCGCGCTAGATCCCCAGGCTGGCCGCCGTGCGAGCGTCCGGCAGGCAGCTCACGGGGAGGTGCGCGGCTTGCTGGTAGCGGCCCAAGGCCAGCCAGAAGCTGGGGCCGTCCTTGCCGTCCCAGCCGGCCAACGTCCGCCGCCAGCCGGACCGCGCACCCGCGGCGAGGGCCGCCACGTCGGCTTCCAGCAAGTCGCCGCCCCAGATGCGGACCTCCGTGCCGCGCCCGATCTCCGGGTGGGCGAAGAGCTCGTTCATGTCGGCGTCGCGCAGCGCGATGCAGCCATAGGTCCAGTTGCGCGTGATGCCGCGGCCGTGGATCTGGATCTCGCCGCCGATGGGGGCGGGCGGGGCCAACAGGCCGTAGCGCACCCGGTCCAGGGCGTTCGGGTAATCCAGGTCGAAGGCGCGGAAGTACTTGGCGTGGAACTGGGCCGCTTGCACGTGGTAAAGGCCCTCCGGCGTGGAGGCGTTGTCGAAAGCCAGCTTGCGGTGCTTCGGCAGCCGCCCCAGCGCGATCGGGTAGCGCTTGAGGGCCTGTCCGTCCGCCATGACCGCGAGGGTGTACTGGCCCTTGTCGATCCAAAGCGCCGGCCGCCGCGAAACGGGCAAGGCACGCGCCGGCAGGACGACCTCGATGCGTTGCCCGGGGATGGCGCCGGCATCCAACGCGTAGGCATAGGTCATGCCGTCGGCCACCCCGGCGTCCACGTACCGGCCGGTCGGCGTCGCGGGCAAGACCCAGGTGATCGCCGGGCTATCCGGGTCGGTCGGGTCATGGGCGCGGCGCAGCGTCAGGCCTTGCGTGGCGGCCGGAGGGACCGTCCAGGCCAGCTCCACGCCGCCTTGCGGCAGAAGCTGCGCTGACAGGTGCAGGTTCGAATCGGGGTCCAGCGTGCGGAAGCCTGTCAGGCAGGCGGCAACCCCCAAGAACGCGAGCCGTTGGCGCATAACCCATCATACTTGTAAGCTAGGGTTGCTTGCTTACCCGAAGGAGAAGTTCATGCGGCAGTTTCGCAACGTAGGGGCCATGGCGTTGGGCGTGTTGACGCTCCTGGGCGCCGGGGGGACGGCCCATGCGGCGACGGTGCCCATCGACACCCAGGTGGACCGCCTGCTCGCCAGGATGACGCTGGCGGAGAAGGTCGGGCAGATGACCCAGCTCTCCGAAGGCGGCGTGGTCACCGGGCCGGGCGGCACCAAGGGGCTCGAGGCCAACATCAAGGCCGGTAACGTGGGCTCCGTGCTGAACGCCGTGGGCGCCGAGCGCATCCGCAAGCTCCAGGAGATCGCCGTGAAGCAGTCGCGGCTCAAGATCCCGATGCTCTTCGGCCTGGATGTGATCCACGGCTACAAGACGATCTTCCCGATCCCGCTGGCGGCTGCCTGCTCGTGGGACATGGCCGCGATCGAGCGCTCTTGCCGCGTTGCCGCCACCGAGGCGGCCTCGGACGGCTGCAACTGGACCTTCGCACCGATGGTCGACATCGCGCGCGACCCCCGCTGGGGCCGCATCGCGGAAGGCGCGGGCGAGGACGTGTACCTGGGCCAGCAGGTGGCCCAGGCGCAGGTGCGGGGCTTCCAGGGCCCCGACCTCAAGGCCCCCACCAGCGTGGTGGCCTGCGTGAAGCACTTCGCCGCCTACGGCGCCGCCCAGGGCGGTCGCGACTACAACACCGTGGACCTCTCGCGCCGCACCATGCTGGAGACCTACCTGCCGCCGTACCGCGCGGCCTTCGCGGCCGGCGCGCGCACGGCGATGTCGTCGTTCAACGAGTACGACGGCGTGCCCGCCACCGGCAACAAGTGGCTGCTGGACGACGTGCTGAAGCAGAAGTGGGGCTTCCGCGGCTTCGTGGTGAGCGACTGGGAGTCCGTCTCCGAGATGATCCCCCACGGCGCCGTGGCGGACCGCAAGGAGGCCGCGCTGTTGGCCGCCAACGCCGGGCTGCAGATGGAGATGCAGAGCGGCTGCTACCTCCAGAACCTGGCGGGCCTGGTCAAGGCCGGCAAGGTCTCCCAGGCCCAGGTGGACGACGCCGTGCGGCGGATCCTGCGCGTGAAGTACGAGATCGGCCTGTTCGCCGACCCCTACCGTGCCTGCGACCTGGCCCGTCGCGGGCGCACGATCATGAACAAGGCCAACCTCGACGCGGCCCGCGACGTGTCGCGCCGCTCGATCGTGCTCTTGAAGAACGACAAGGACGTGCTTCCCCTCGCCGCCGGCAAGACCGTGGCCCTGGTGGGGCCCCTGGCCGATGACCGCGAGAACATGCTGGGCACCTGGCACTGCCAGGCCGACGGCAAGCAGTGCAAGTCCCTGGCGGACGGCCTGAAGGAGCGCAACATCAAGGTGGTGACGGCCAAGGGCTGCGACATCCGCGGCACGGACAAGTCTGGCTTCGATGCCGCCGTGAAGGCCGCCAAGCAGGCCGACGTGGTCGTTGCCGTCCTGGGCGAGGCCCACGACATGAGCGGCGAGGCCTCCAGCCGCACCAACCTGAACCTGCCCGGCGTGCAGCGCGACCTCCTGATGGCGCTCAAGGCTGCCGGCAAGCCGATCGTGCTGGTGGCCTTCAACGGCCGCCCGCTGACGCTGGACTGGGAGCAGGAGAACCTGAACGCGATCGTCGAGGCCTGGCACCTGGGCACCCAGGCGGGCCCGGCCGTGGCCGACGTGCTCTACGGGGACTACAACCCGGCGGGCAAGCTGGTGGCCACCTTCCCGCGCACCGTGGGCCAGATTCCGCTGTTCTACGACCACATGAACACGGGCCGGCCTTACAACAAGGACGACCACTACACCTCGCAGTATATGGATGCGCCCAACGAGCCGCTGTACCCCTTCGGCTACGGCTTGAGCTACACCAAGTTCCAGTACTCGCCGCTGAAGCTGAGCACCACCGCGTTGAAGCCAGGCGGCAAGCTGACGGTGGAGGTCACGATCAAGAACGTGGGCGCACGCGACGGCGAGGAGGTCGCCCAGCTCTACATCCGCGACCTGGTCGGCAGCGTGAACCGGCCCGTGAAGCAGCTGAAGGGCTTCTGCAAGATCTCGATCAAGAAGGGCGAGGCGCGCCACATCAAGTTCCAGCTCACGCCGCGCGACCTGGCGTTCTACCGGGCCGACCTGAGCTACGGCGCGGAAGCGGGCCAGTTCAAGGTCTGGGTGGGGCCCAGCTCCGCAACGGGCTCGGAAGGCGCGTTCCGGCTGACCAGCAACGTGGCCGTGCCGGACTAGCTACAGAAAGATATCCACCCCGGCTTCGAGGTTCAGGGGGTCTACGACGGTGGCGTCGCCGCGGCGGCCCCCGTCGTCGTGGCCGTCCGGCCCTACGCTCCACATGTGCTCGTTGGCGAAGTGCAGCGGCTGCTCCGGCAAGAAGGGATCGGCGGGCACCGCCGGCAGGTAGGTGGGCACGAGCGCGGCGAGGTCCGCCGGCGGCTTGTTGTTGGCGCGGCGGTACAGTTCCATCGCCACCTGGGCGCGCCAGGCGTCGAGGTCGGCGTCGCCTTTCAAGAGGTTGTAGACCTGCTCGCCCACCGCACCGGCGTTCAGGCACATCGCGAGCGACCCCTCGACGGGATGGAGCAGGGCCATCAGGCGGAAGTCCGCGGGCTCGATGCCGCCCCAGTACAGCGGCGACGGCAGGCCCCACTTGATGCCCGCGCGGGCCTGACGCAGCGTGGCGAAGTCGCGCGTGCCAACGGCCGTGACCGTGCGGTCGAAGATGCCGCGGAAGCGGTCGAAGGTGGCGTCGCCGGAGCGGGCGGCCACGTACCAGAGCAGGAACCGGTCGAACCCGGACGCGGCCAGCTTGTAAGTCTTGGGGTCGGCCGCGGCTTCCTCCGGCAGGTGCTGCCAGGAGCGCACGAGGAACTCGCGTTGGTCGACCGTGAGGGCCTCGATCGGCGTGCGGGCGGCGGCGGCGGCGTTGAGGTCGGCCAGCAGGGCCGTCAGGGTCGGCGTCTCGGCCTTCATGAACAGCACGCGGTGGCGGCGGAACGAGGTGGCCAGGCCGCTGATGCCGTAGACACCTTGCAGCGCCGGGTTGTAGCCCTCGCGCTGGCTGGCGCGCAAGCGCCCGTCCATGGCGATCAGGCCGCCCGCTACCTTGGCGGCGTTGTCCGGGTGGGCGCCGCGCATATACGTTTCGAAGGCGATGTAGCCCAGGTTGTTGAGGTTGTAGCAGGCTTGCCAGGTCTGCTGGTAGGCACCGGGCGCGTCGCCGGGCACGGTCATGCGCAGGCCGGCCTTGGCCCTGGCGGCGGTGAGCGCGTCAAGCCGGGCCAGGTTGTCGTTGACGAACTTGGCGTTGGCCTCGATGAAGCCGTTCATGTCGGGCAATGGCCGCTTCTGCAGCAGCGAGAAGTCGGGCTCCCCGGTCAGGTTGCTACCGGCTGTTGTTAACAAGCCACGCGCGTTGTCAGCCTCCGCCAGCGGTGGCAGGGCAGGCGGGATGGGGTAGATCTGCTTCCCGTCCCCGGGCAGTTGCGGCATGGCGTCGCGCCAGGCGCCGGGCAGGAAGGTCAGGCCCTTGAACGTGCCGGCCACCACCACGAAGACGGCGACGCCGGCGGCGATGGAGGCGAGGGTATTGGACTTGGGCGGCTGGGGGGCGGTGGCCATGGGCGGTTCTCCTACGCGCTCAATTTACCCGCCGCGCAGCACGTTCGGCGGGTGGCCGCGCAAGGCCTTGAAGGTCTCCGTGAAGTGCGAGGGCGTTTGGAAGCCCACCTCGAGCGCGATCTGGGCGATCGGCCGGTCCGTGGTGGTCAGCAGCGCCTCGGCCGCGCCCACGCGCACCTCCATCAAGAAGCGCTTGGGCGTGCGGCCCAGCTCCGCGTGGAACCGGCGCTCCAGCTGGCGCGGGCTCAGGCCGGCACGCGCGGCCAGATCCGGCACGCGCAACGGCCCGGCGTAGAGGGCCAAGACGGCCTCGATGGCGATCGCCACCTCCGGCGAGGCGGCCGGGGCGGCGTCGGCAGCGGGGCGAGCCAGGTAGGCCAGCAGGGGCTGGACGCAGGCGGCGATCATGGCGTCGGTGTCGGGCCCCGGGGCGTCCAGCTCGTTGGCGATCGCCTGTGCCAACAGCCGCAAGTTGGCGGAGCGCGCCACCGCCAGGGTGGGGACGTCCGCGCCGCCCTCCACCACCAGGAACTCGAGCTGGCCGTCCACGTGCACGAAGGCGTGGTCGAGGCCGGCCGGGATCCAGACGGCGGCGTCCGGCGCCAGCATATGCGATCGCCCCGCCACCACCACGTGCATCCGCCCGGCCAGCGGAATCACGGCCTGGGCCACGCCGTGGGCGTGGGTGGCCGCGGCGAAGCCACGGTAGCGCATGTGGTGCAGCTCGAGCCCGGCCTGGCTCCAGGCGCGGGCGTGAGTCGGCTTGGCATCGATGGCAGGCGACATGCCCCCATGATACGTGCTTGCCCGTTGGTTGCCAGGCTAGCCTGCCCTATAGTGAGCCTAATGACTTAGAAACGGTGAATCGACATGTGCGCAAGAGACAGCGACCTGCGGCGCGGGGCCCGGATCCTCTCGCCGCGGGATATGGGCTTCGGCCAGCTTTATGATGACGTCGGGGACGCCGTGGTCGTGGCGGATGCCAACACGGGCAACGTCGTGCTGGCCAACCCGGTGGCCGAGGAGATGTTCGGCTACGAGCCCGATGAGCTGATCGGCAAGGCGATCGAGGTCTTGATGCCGCCGCGGTACCGCGAGGCGCACCGCCGCGGGATGGGCGCCTACGTGGCAACGGGCCAGGGCCACATGATCGACTCGCGCCAGCCGCAGGAGCTGGTAGGCCTGCGCAAGGATGGGCGCGAGTTCGAGCTCGAGTTGACGCTCACGCGGGTCCGGGCGCCCCGCATCAACGGGCGCTTCGTCGTGGCCGTCATCCGCGACAGCTCCGAGCGGAAGGCGGCGGCCCGCGCGCTGGCGGCGTCGGAGGCGCGCTGGCGTACGCTGGTGGACGATGCGCCGGACCTGATCCTGACGACGGACACGACGGGCAAGATCGTCTCCAGCAACCGGGCCGTGCAAGGGCTCGTGGGCGGGGAGCTGGTGGGCCGCTCCATCTTCGAGGTGGCCGCGCCGCTGGCCGACCCCCGGCTGCGCCCGGCCTTCGAGCAGGTGGCAAGCGCGGGGTCGTCGACCAGCTTTGTGGGGCGTGGGGCTGGCCCGGACGGGACCCCCGCCTGGTACCACGTGCGCCTGGGCCCGATCCGGCTGGACGGCTGGCTGGAAGGGTTCATCTTGATCGCCACCGACATCACGGCCGAGAAGGCCTCGGAGGATGCCGTCCGGCAGCTGGCGGCCCGGTTGGCGGACGCCCAACGGCTGTCGCACGTGGGGAGCTGGGAATGGGAGGTGTCGGACGATCGCCTGGCCTGGTCCGACGAGCTCTACGCCATTTATGGCGTCGACCGACACACCTTCGGCGGCACCGTCGCCGAGTTCCTGGAGGCGATCCACCCGGACGACCGCGTGCGCGTCCAGGGCGCGATCGAAGCTGCCATCAGCGGGTCGCGCCCGTTCGCGTTTGACCATCGGGTGGTAAGGCCGGATGGCCAGGAACGCTTGGTCCACTGCCAGGGCGAAGTATTGGTGAACGCACAGCGCCGCCCGACGACGTTGGTGGGCACGTGCCAGGACGTGACGGCGCTGCGCGACGCGGCCCGACACATGGCGGAGCGCGACGCGCAGCTCCGGCTCGAGCGCGAGCGCGTCCAGGAACGAACGGAGTTCATGCATGCCATCGCGCACGACCTCCAGAACCCGCTCACCACGATCATGGGCTACGCGGAGTTCCTGGACGAAAGCACGCTGACGCCTGACCAGGCCCTCTACGTGAAGGAGCTGGAACGCGCCGCCCAGCGGATGCAAGCGTTGATCGCCGACCTGTTGGACGCCGCACGCCTCGAGGCCGGCACCGCGACGCCCAAGCTGGCCATGGCCGACCTGGCCGCGCTCTTGCGCGAGGCCGCGGCGGCGATCCAACCCGGGATCCAGTCCGCTGACCTGACCTTGGCCCTGGATCTACCCGCGGAACCGCTGCTGGTCCGCACGGACGCGCGGCGCGTGGGGCAAGTGCTCGCCAACTTGCTGTCGAACGCCGTGAAGTTCTCGACGGACGGCGGCGAAATTGCCTTGCGCGCCTTGCAAACCGCTGCGGGCCTGCGCATCGAGGTTTCCGACCGCGGGGCGGGCATCCACCCCGAGGACCGCGAGAAGCTCTTCCGGCGCTACTCCCAGCTGGAGGCCGGGCGGCGCCATGGCGGCACCGGCCTGGGCCTGGGCATCAGCCGCTCGATCGTAGAGGCGCTGGGGGGTGAGATCGGCGTGACCAGCGAGCCCGGGCAGGGGTCGATCTTCTGGTTCACCCTGCCCCCAGGTGCTTGAACCACTAGAACTAATGTTCTATAATGGGTGTTATGTTCTCACCGGGCCTGATCCCCTTGCTGGAAGACCTTGCCGCGCGCGGCCGGGCGATCGCGGAGCTGCCGCTGGACTCCGAGCACGCCATCCTGGCCGCGCTCGAGCAGCGCCATGGCTGGTACATGGCCAGCTTCTTCGCCTTGATGCGCATGGGCGATCAGGCCCTGCCCGCCACGCGCGAGCTCAACGCCGTGGTGGGGCTGGGCGGGCCCGCCAACAGGTTCCGCGGCCACACGCTCGCGCAGGTGGCGGTGCTGGAACGCGCGGTGGCTACTTGGTCCACCCCTTCGCGTCGGCCTGCTTGAGGCAGTACTCGCCGATCTTCTTGCCCAGCTTCAGGCCGTCTTCGTTGTCCTTGCGGTAGTGGATGCCGCCCCACAGGCGGCTCATGGCGGCCTCTTCGGCCTGGGCATGGAAGTACTTGCTCTGGGCCGGGAAGTACTTGGACAACACCACGGCAGCCGCCATGGAGGCGGTGGCGTGGCCGGAAGGCCAGCTCGGGTGCGGCGGCGTGGGCACCACCGTTTGCAGCGGCAGCTTGGGGTCCGCCATCATGAACGGGCGCGGCACGCGGTTGACGTACTTGGTGTCCCAGACGCCGATGAAGGCGTCCGCCAAGGTCAGGTGCAAGACGTTGAGCATGCGCGCGGTGTGTGGTGTGTCCATGCCGTTTTGGGCGATCGCCTTGCGCGCGATGTCGTTCCACATGATGCCCATCGAGTCCGGCTTGGCGGGCTTCTTGCCCGTCACGACGGCGCGGCGCGCGATGTCGTTCCAGAGCAGCGCGGGCACGTCGAAGTTCCAGTAGATCGCGCGCTCGATCTGGTGCGGCGTGAGCTTGTCGTGGACGGTCCGCACCTCCTTGAGGCCCGCGGCGAACATCACGTCCTTCACGTCGACCTTGTGGTCATAGGTCATGCGGAACTGGTGGCCATTGGTCAGCAGGAAGGTCTGCCAGGCGCCGGCGCCGCTCTCCATGGGCTCCGGCACCCACCACTTGCCCGGGACCTTGGCGAGCGGCGGGTTGGCCCTCTCGGCGCCGTCATGCGTGCGCTGCGCCAGGATCTGGGCCGCAACAGCCTCGCCGATCTTGAAGCCGGCCTCCACGTCGGAGCGGTGCGCCGCACCGGCCGCGATGCGGGTCTCGCCGACCAGGCGGGCCTTCTTGAGCAGCTGGTCCTTGTGGTCGGGGAAGATCGCGGCCATCGTCACGGCGGCGGCCATCGAGACGGCGGCATGCTCCGAGGGGTAGCTGGGGATGCCGGGGTCGCCGGCCACGGCCTTGAGGAAGGGGTTCTCCTGGGCCGGCAGCGGGCGCTTATACTTGCCCTTCGCCTTCCAGGCGACGAGGGTGGCGTCGTACATCGCGGCGTGAACCAGCGCGAGCGCGCGCGCGGCCCGCGGCGGGACCATGCTGGCCGTGATGATTTCCGCGCGCACCTCTTCGCTCCAGCGCATCGGCACGGGGACGTCGTTCCAGTAGGCGATCGCCTTGAGGTCCGTGTTGTTGCGGCGGTTCTGCCACTCCTTGATTTCCTTCATCTCCGCCAGGGCGGCCGGCGACTTGTAGGCCGGCGGCGCGGGCGGCACCAAGGCGTCCGCGTCCTTGATCATGGCGGGCGCCCACTTGGTGGTCTCCGGGGCGACCGACAACGGCATCTCCGGGGCAGTGGTGGGGCCGTCCGCGGCCACGACGGGGAGCGGGGCGCCGGCAACCAGCGCGGCGGCGCAGAACAACGGCAGGAGCAAGTGGCGGTTCATGGGAGCGGAGGCCTTTCTTAACGAATGCACCGCCCCCAATTTACCCGTTCGGCGGTCAGATCTCCCCGCAGCGCGCGATCAGACCGAAGCGGGCATCCCGCTCCGTGACCCACTTGGGCGCCGCGCCCGGCCCGGCAGCCTTGCGGTTGAAGCCCACCACCACGTAGGAGGCGGCAAGCTTGGCCTCGGCCGTGTAGCAGGCCACGGACTGCACGTCGGCGTACTTGCGATCGCCCAACACCAGCCGGTTGCCCTGGTCCATCAGCACGAAGCCCGTCACGGCGTCGCCCTGGTGCACGGCGAAGACCAGCGGCGTGTCGTCGAAGGTGAACGGCTGGCCGTTGTAGCGCTGCGCCAGGTAGTCCTGGAGGTGACCCAGGTAGTCGGCGTAGTCGTCGTCCACGCCGTTGCCGGGCAGGCCGGTGAGCAGCTCGAAGGTGGTGTCGGTCTCGGTCTTTACGACCGGCGCGAAGCCCTGGCGGCCGAGCGTGGTCGGCCCGCTGTAGTTCATCACGACGCCCACCTTGGGGCCTGCCACCAGGGCGCGCAGCTCGATGTTCAGGTCCGCATCGTGCAAGGCCGTGCCCAGGAAGGACAACACGTGGGCGTTGCCGACCTGGATTCCGACCGGGTTCGACGGCAGCTTGAAGAAGTCGATGTCGCGCCGGCGGCTGGCTTCGTCGGCGGCCTGCTGCGCGGGGCCCAGCGCGCGCGTCACCACGTCGGCCGGCACTTCCTTGGGGGCCAGGACCTTGGCGTAGGCCGAATTGGCGGCCTGCAGCGCGGCCGGCACGCGGGCGGCCGAGATCGGCGCGGCGTGCGAGCAGGCGGTGGCGCCGAGGGCGGCAAGTAAGGCCAGGGTGGCGAGGCGCAAGTTCAGGCTCCTTTATGCAAAGATAACCTGATTTTAACATGCCTCGTCAAGGCCCCTGTTTCTTGGCGACGATGGGCAGTTGGGCCGGCAAGGTCGAGCGGAGGTTGGCGCGGATGGTGGCGCCGTCGCCTACCAGGAAGACTTGCTTGAGCTTCAAAGCGCCCTTGGTCATGTAGGTCTGTACGAACTTGGCGAGGTAGGCCAGGTAGGTGTCGCGCTCCGGGTCGAAGCCGAACGATTTCATCTCCGCGAGCGCCTGGTCCCCGCTCATCCCCTGACGGGCCTGACGGAAGATGCCCACCATCGTGCCCGTGCGGTCCCGGCCCAGGCGGCAGTGGACGTAGACGCGGGCGTTGGGCGTGGCGGCGTCCACGGTGGCGAGGAAGCGCTCCACCATCTCCGGGGGCGGATCCACGCCGAAGGGCAGGGGCAGGTTCACCAGCTTCACGCCGTATTTGGCGGCCAACGCCCGCTCTTGCTCCAACAGGGCGATTTCCTTCGGGTTCTCCGGGTGCAGCAGCGACACGATCGTCTTGATCTTCTGCTGCTCCGCCAGGAACTTCATGTCCGCCTCCGACACCGGCACGGAGCCCCGCGAGAGCGTCTCCGTGACCACGGCATGGCGCTCGACCACGGGCGGGGTGACCTGCCGCGCGGCCAGCGTGGCCTGCAAGGCTGCCGGCGACTCGCCGCGCTGCAAGGCGGCCTTGTTCAGGCCCCAGTCGCGCACGAGCTCCGCGGGCTTGCGGTAGTTCACCCAGGTGATCGCCTTGCCTTCCAGCCGGTCGGCCATTTCTGCCGGCAGGGTGTCGAAGACCCGGTTGATGCGCCGCACGGTGCCGCTCTGGGCGATGCGCACGCGCCACTGGTTGAGCTTGGCAAGCGTGAGGCGCAGGCGGGGTTGGTCGTTGCCGACCCCGCGCGCGCGCTCGCCAAGCGTGGCGAGCTGCTCCGACTGCCCGGCCTTGGCCTGCAACTTGCCGAAGACGGATTCACGCGTCCAGCGGAAGGCGCTACCCAGGCGCGCCCGGCCGGTGGCATACAGCCGCCCCAGCTTGCTCTGCGAAGCCACCTCGCCCAGCGCCTGGCCCGCCTCCGTGCGGCGCAGGATGGAATAGGCCTTGCCAATCGCCGCGGGCCCGACGGTGGCCGCCAGGTCCGCGCCGCCGGCGCCGATCTCCTCGAAGGCTTGTTCGGCGGCGGCGTAATCGTGGCGCTGCGCCGCGCGCCAGGCGGTCAGGCCACCGGAGCCCATATGCCAGAGCGAAGCCAGCGTGAAGCCCGCCAGCATGGCGTTGCCCACCGCCGCGGCGGAGATGCCGATGATCGGAGCGCCCGCGATCAGGGCGGTGCTGGCGGCGACCACGGCCA
>JAQBPE010000029.1 GCA_028287685.1 Cyanobacteria bacterium RYN_339
AGCCTACGTCACCTTCTACCGGTCGCCTGGCAAGGACCGGCTGCCGATCGAGGAGACGCCCTCGGGCAGGGCGCTGCGCGGGGAGCAAGTGCCGGTGCAAGCGTTCTGCGTCCGCTTGCAGGGGGGGCCACCGCTTGCCATCTTGATCGGTGCCTCGCCCATCCGGGTGGCCGGCCGACAAGTGGGCGCCCTGATCGTGAGCCACGGCACCACGGAACGGCGCGCCTTGGAAGACGCCCTGCGGGCATCGGAGGCTCGATGGCAGAGCGTGGTGGAGTTCGCCCCGGCGATCATCGCCGTCACGGACCTCGACCACCGGCTCAGCTTCGTCAACCGGACCGCCGCGGGCCAGACCGCCGACGCCTACGTCGGCCACCTGCCGGACGAATTCATCCCCCCGGCGCATCTGGCGCGCTACCGCACCGCCCGCGACGAGGTCCGCCGGACGGGCCGGCCCGTGCGGCTGGAGATGGAGGGCCTGGGCCTGGACGGTCGGGTGAATTGGTTCGAAACCAGCCTGGCGCCCATCATGGACGAAGGCAACATGGTGGGCCAAATCAGCGTGTCGCTGGACATCACGGAGCGCAAGGTGGCCGAAGCCGAATTGGATGAACAGCAGCACCTGTTGGTGGAAGCAGAGCGTAGCGCCGAGATGGGCAGCTGGAGCTTCGAACTCCCCGATGGCCGGATCCGTTGGTCCGACGGCCTGTTCCGCCTCCTTGGCTACGAGCCTGGCAGCGTGGAACCGAGTCCGGACGCCTTCCGCGCCAGGTTGCGCCCAGAAGACTGCCTGGCGCTGGAGCGGAACTACCAGGCCCTGGCCTCCGGCGAGATGCCCATTGCCTTCGAGTTCCAAGTCGTGCGGCCAAATGGCGAGGAGCGCATGGTAAGGATGCGGGGCTCGCTGGAGCGCGACGAGCTCGGACGGCCTTGCAAGGCCCTGGGCGTCCTGTTCGACGTCACGGAGCAACTGGCGATGGAGCGGATGAAGAACGAGTTCATCTCGACCGTCAGCCACGAGCTGCGCACGCCGCTCACGGCGATCCGGGCGCCCCTGACGCTGCTGACGCACGCTTGGGCCGAGTTGCCGCCGGATGCCACCCAAGAGATGTTGGAGATCGCCGTGGACGGCGTAGACCGCATGATGCGCCTGGTCAATGACGTCCTGGACATGCAACGCCTGACCACGGGGCGGCTTTCGATCGCCCGCGAGGCCGTGGACGCGAGGAAGCTCGTGGCCGAAGCTCGCCAGGCGCTGGCCCCGCGGCTCCTGATCGCCCACCTAAAATTGCGCTCGGTCGTGCCATCGCTGCTCGTGGATACCGACGCCGCGCGGGTGGTCCAGGTCCTGACGAACCTCCTGGACAACGCCATCTCGTTCTCGACGGCTGGCGGACAAATCGTCGTGCGCGTGCGCCAAAAGGGGACCTGGGTTCGCTTCGATGTGTCCGACCGCGGGCCCGGCATCCCGCCCGACAAGCTGGAAGAGGTCTTCGATCGGTTCAAGCAGCTTGACCAATCCACCAAGCGCCGCAAGGGCGGCACCGGGCTGGGCCTGGCCATCTGCCGCGAGATCGTGGGCCTGCTGGGCGGGCGGATCTGGGCGGAGCGCCGGCGGGGCGGCGGCACCACCTTCTCGTTCGAGCTGCCGCTTTGTTAGCCGTCTTCGAGCAACAAGGCGGAACGCTCCACCAGCAGCTTGAGCCCGGCATCCATCAGCGCCAGCTCTTCGGGCGGGACGCGGCCGGCGAAGCGCGCGAGCCGCTCCTTGATCATGCCAGGGACCAGGTGAACCTTCTCCAAACCCTTCTCCGTCACGGCGAGGAAGGTGACGCGGCGGTCCTCGCTGCTGGGGCGCCGCTCCACGTAGCCCGCCTCTTCCAGCCAGTCGATGTGGTAGGTCACGTTGCTCTTCGGCATGTCAAGGAACTTCGTCAGCTCCGTCAAGGTCAGGGGCGCGCGCTCGTCGGCCAGGTGCAGGATCGCCCAGCGCAGCCGCGTGAGCCCCGTCTGTTCGAGGATCGGCGTGTACATGCGTTGCAGCACGTCGACGAAGGCCAGCAGGTGAGCGGAAAGCTCCGCGTGGGGTTCCATGCTTTAATTATATTCAACAGTTGAACTAATTGACAAGCGAAAAGTTCAATGTTTGAATTACTTCCGGAGGGACGACCAGGTATGGAACAACACGGCGGCGGTTTCAACGTTTCCGCATGGGCCATCAAGAACCCGGTGCCGATCATCCTGCTGTGGGTGACGCTCTGCATCTTCGGCATCGGCAGCTACATGGGGCTGGGCATCAACGACCGCCCCGACGTGGACTTCCCGTTGGTCGTCGTCAGCGTTGCGCGGCCGGGCTCGTCCGCCACGGAGCTGGAGACCGACGTCACCAAGAAGGTGGAAGACTCCCTGTCGGGCATCGCCCACGTGGAGCACATCAACTCCAGCGTTCAGGAAGGTTCCAGCACCACCACGCTCCAGTTGGAGATCGGCACCAGCTCCGAGACCGCGCTGAGCGACGTCCGTGACGCCATCTCGCGCATCCGCCAGTCGCTGCCGGCCGACATCAACGAACCCCTGATCATGCACCCGAACACGTCGGGCCTGCCCTTCCTGAGCTACTCCGTCAGCTCGTCCACGCATTCCGTGGCCGAGCTGTCGCGCCTGGTGGACGAGGACATCTCGCGGGCCCTGCTGGCCGTGCCGGGCGTCTCCGAGGTGCAGCGCTCCGGTGGCCTGACCCGCCAGGTGCGCGTAACCCTGGACCCGGGCCGCCTGCAGGCGCTGGGCACCACCGTCGAGAACGTCAACTTACAATTGCGCGCCCTGAACCTGAACCTGCCCGGCGGGCAGGCCAAGCTGGACGAGGGCACGCAGGGCATCCGTACGCTGGGCGCCGCGCGCACCGTGGAGGAGCTCAAGGCCGCCCCGATCATCCTGGGCCTGGGCAACACCGCCCGCCTGGACACCCTGGGCAAGGTGGAGGACGCCTACGCGGAAGTCACGCAGCTGGCGCGCCTGGACGGCAAGCCCGTGGTGTCCTTCTCCGTGGTCCGCACGTCCGGCCAGCCCCTGGTCCAGACGGAGGCCGCCGCCGTTACGGCGATCGAAGCGCTGCAGAAGCGGCTCCCGGCCGACATCCACCTGGATCTGATCAAGAGCATGGGCCCCGGCACGCGGGCCACCTTCCACGCCTCGCTGGATGCCCTGGGGCTGGGCGCCTTCCTGGCCGTGGTGGTCATCTTCATCTTCCTGCGGCAGTGGCAGGCCACGATCATCGCCGGGCTGGCCATCCCGCTCTCGATCCTGCCGACCTTCGCCGTGATGAAGATCTTCGGCTACTCGCTGAACTTCATCACGCTGCTGGGCCTGACCTTGGTGGTGGGTATCTTGGTCGACGACGCGATCGTCGACTTGGAGAACATCGAGCGCCACATCCGCATGGGCAAGAACCGCATGTTGGCAGCCATCGAGGCGACGAGCGAGATCGGCCTGGCCGTGGTCGCCACCACCATGACCATCGTGGCCGTCTTCGTCCCGGTCTCGTTCATGAGCGGCATCATGGGCCTGTTCTTCAAGCCCTTCGGCGTGACGGTCGCCGTGGCCGTGCTGTTCTCCCTGCTGGTGGCCCGTACGGCCACGCCGCTCATGGCGGCCTACCTGCTGCCGGAGCACGTGGAGGCCCAGCGCGAGCCGGCCTACCGGGCGTTCTACCTGCGCATGTTGGGCAAGGCCATCAGCCACCGCTGGATCGCCATGTTCGTGGCGGCGGCGGTCTTCGTGGGGTCGCTGGCCACCATCCCGTTTATCGGCAAGGGCTTCTTCTCCGCCGCGGACGAATCCGAGGTCTCCGTCAACGTGAGCCTGCCCTCCGGCAGCAGCATCGAGGCCACGGAACAGGTGGTCCAGCAACTGACCCGCCAGCTCCAGCACCATGTGGGCGTCCGCCACGTCTTCGCCACCGTCGGCAGCGCGGTCTCCAACCTCTTCCAGCCTGGCTCCAGCGGCGTCAGCAACGCCACCGTCAGCGTGTTGCTGGTGCGGCCCAAGGAGCGGAACTTCACCGCGGAGCAGTTCGCCAACGAGATCCGGCCCCTGGTGAAGCAGGTCCCCGGCGCGCGCATCGACGTGACGGCCACCGGTGGCGTGGGCTCCGCCAAGCCCGTGAACCTGATCCTGCGTGGCGAGGACCATGAAGAGCTCTTCCGCATCGCGGACAAGGTCACCGCGGAGATGCGCGGCTTGTCCATGCTCAAGGACGTGCAGAACACCGCCGCGGAGTTGCGCCCGGAGGTGCACGTGCGGCCGGACTTCCAGCGCGCCGCCGAGCAGGGCGTCTCCGTCCAGGCCATCGGCCGCGCCGTGCGCCTGGCCACCCAAGGCGAGGCCACGCTGAATCTGCCCAAGTTCAACGCCGGCGACCAACAGATTGATATTTTGGTAACGCTGAACAACCAGGTCCAGCGCACCATGGCCGACATCGACAGCATCCGGGTGAATGGCGTCCGCGGCCAAGTCCCACTGAACGCCGTCGCCGACGTGTCGCGCGGCCTGGGGCCGGTCTCGATCTCACGTGCCGACCGCATGCGACAGGTAACCTTCACGGCCAACCTGGCCTCAGGCGACCTGGGCAGCGCCATGACCGCCGTCTACAACCTGCCGACCATGAAGCACCTGCCGGCCACCGTCAGCTTCGACACCTCCGGCCAGGCCAAGTTCCAGGCAGACGCCTTCTCGGCGTTCGGCGTCGCCCTGGGCACCGGCGTCATGTTCATCTATATGGTCCTGGTGCTGCTCTTCGGCAACTTCCTGCAGCCCATCACGATCATGATGGCCTTGCCGCTCTCCTTCGCGGGCGCGTTCCTGGGGCTGCTGCTCTTCGGCAAGGAAATGGGCCTGATGGCACTGATCGGCATCGTGATGTTGATGGGCCTGGTGACCAAGAACTCGATCCTGCTGGTGGACCACACGCTGGAGGGCCGCAAGCGTGGCCTGTCACGCCACGACGCCCTGATCGACTCCGGGCGCGACCGCGTCCGGCCGATCTTGATGACGACCATCGCCATGATCACGGGCA
>JAQBPE010000084.1 GCA_028287685.1 Cyanobacteria bacterium RYN_339
CCGCCGCCGCGGCCGCCCTTGGCCAACAGCTCGTAGCCCGCAGCCTGCTCGGCCGCTGGTCCGGGCGCCACGTCGGGTGCCGCCTCGTCGGCCGGCACGGCGTCTTGCACGACGTCGGCCAGCGGGGCCGGGACGGTCGTTGCCGGCGGCTGGCCACAGCCAAACGCCAAGGCCGCCAATACGGGCAGCAAGCTACGCAGCCGAATGATGGACATGATTCCCTCCCTCTCTCGTTGGTGCACTCTCCACCCGATCTTGCCCAGATCCGCGCCCCGATTAAAACAGAAAGGGAAAGGTAATTTTAAGGTCATATGACGTTCCGGCTTGGCCGGCTCCAAGGGCAGGCCGTCCGTACGCGGGGGCCGCGGACGCTGCGCTGTTGGCGCGGCCCCCCACCGCCGGAGGACCGCCCATGTCGCGCTTCCTGGCCCACAACCGCTGCCCACGCCAACGGGGTCGTGAGTCGCCTCACAACCCCGCGTAGCAGAGGTCTGGCTTATTCCTGGACCTGGGTCGGCGCCGCGGTGATCACCTGCGCGCCGAGCGCGGGGATCGCCCCGCCCTGCGCGGGCGGCCTGGGCATGCTGGTCGACACCGGCATGAAGGAGCCGCCGACGTACATGTAGGGCCGCGCGTAGTCCGGGTAGTACATGCCGTTGACCAGGTAGAACGGGTAGTAATAGCCGCCCAACGCGATCAGCTGGCTGTCGGCGAGCGCGTATGAGCCCCACCAGGACGGCTGGACGCCCAACCCCCACCAGGGCGTGTAGCCGTAGGAGCCCCACCAGTTGGAGGTGCCCCACCAGCTGTTCTGGTGGTGGGTGTTGTTCCAGCGGTGGTGCCCGCCGCCGCCACCGCCACCGCCGTGACCACCGCCACCACCGTGGCCACCGCCACCGCCGTGGCCGCTTCCGTGCCAAGTGCCGCCGCCCCCCCCGCCGCCGGGACGCTTGCCGCCACCGCCGCCGCCGGGATGGCGTCCACCGCCGCCGCCGCCACCGCTATGTCCGGGGCTGGGCCGCGTGGTCTTTGCCAGCAGCGTGTAGTCCTGCGTCTCGTCCGCCGCCATGGGCGCCTGGACCGCGCCCACCGTGTCCTCGACCGGCGCCACCGTCGTCAGCGCCTGTCCGCACCCGAACGCCACCGCTGCAAGCAGCGGCCACAGTTGGTAAACCCGCATGGATTCCTTCCTCTCGCAAGCCTTTGCGCCCCCAGTCTGCACCTGGAGCCGCCGAGACCCAACAGAAAAGGAAAGGTAATCTAGATATCAAAACCCGCAAGATGGCGCTGCGGGGCTAGCTCACCGCCACGCCCGCCGCGCGCAGCTCCTCGTAGGCCTTCTCCACGTCGCCCGGCGCCAGCTCCACGCCCCGGCAGCCCTCCGCCAGCACGCGCGTCTTGAACCCCAACCGCGCCGCGTCGAGCGCCGTGAACTTCACGCAGTAGTCCGTCGCCAACCCCACCACGTCCACGTCCGTGACGCCCTGGGCCAGCAGGTAGTCGCCCAGCCCGCTGGGGTGCTGGTGGCCGTTGTCGAAGAAGCCGCTGTAGGAGTCCACGCGCGAATCCAGGCCCTTCTGGAAGACCTTGTGGATCTGCTTCACCTCGAGGTCCGGGTGGAAGGCCGCGCCGGCGGAGCCCTGCACGCAGTGGTCCGGCCAGAGCACTTGGGGCAAGCCGTGCAGCGTGATCAGCTCGCCGGGGGCCTTGCCGTGTTGGCTCGCGAAGCTCTCGTGCGCGGCCGGGTGCCAGTCCTGCGTCGCCACCACCAGGTCGTACGTGGGCATCAAGCGGTTCGCGACCCCCACCACGGCAGCGCCCTCGCGCACGGCGAGGGCACCTCCGGGACAGAAGTCGTTCTGGATGTCGACCAGGATCAGGGCGTGCTTGGGCATGGCGTGCGAGCCTCCTTGGGCCCGCAACATACCCCAAGATGCTTGCTAGCGATCGCCGCCGAAGATGTCGACCAGGCCACCCACCAGGGTGCCAATCGCCTGCGCGGGGCCCGTGTAATAGGGCTGCGGGTAGTACGGCTGGGGGTAGTACGGCTGCGGCTGCGGGTAGCAGGGCTGCTGGTAGACCGGCTGCGGGGGGTAGTACGGCTGCGGGTACACCGGCTGCGGGTAGTAGGGCTGCTGCTGGCACGGCGGCGTCACGTAGCTGGGGTAGGCCGGGTAGACCGGGTAGGACGGGCGGCGCTCCCAGCGGTCGCGGTCGTAGCCGCCGCGGCGGTCGTCGCGGCCACCGTGCGAACGGCCATGGTCGCCGCCCCGATCGCCGTACTGGTAGGTCTGGGTGTAGGAAACGGAGGTGGTGGAGCGGATATTGGACACGGAGGAATCCTCCCGGGATGGATCGGTTGTGGCGGGGACGCACAATCCTTATCGTGAGGTTAACCCCTCTGAATTCTTAAGGAATCGCTATGAATGGGTTAAGGAAAGTTTAATAGAAGTAAAGACGACGTAAAACTTGCCGGTCGGCCGGTGTATTTAATTCCGCGGCCCATCCGCCTTAACCGACTCCTGGCGCGGATCGCCGATAACCTCCCCCAAGAGAGTGGGAGGAAAATCAGATGGCGATTTCGAACAACGGCGGCAACCTCAGCGACCGGCAGACACGCCCATGCCTTCAAGCAGCTGATCGAGCTCGGCCAGCTCGCGCGTGAACCCGCCGCTGAGGATGGGGAACCGGCACCAGGTCTTGGGATCCAGGTTCTCGTCGTCCAGGTGGAAGCTGGGGGCATAGCGCTCGCGCTTCCATTGGTTCTGGCACCACAGGCGGAAGAAGCGCTTCACCCACAGCCCCAGATCCGCGTCGGCGTAGCGGTCGCCGAACAGCGCGCGCATCAGGTGGAAGGCCTCCACGGGCATCTTCTTGTCGCGGATCGCCGCCCGCTCGATCGCATCGAGCACCGGGTAGGGCATCAGATCCTTCTCGTCGGTCTGCGCCTCGGCGGCCGGCCGCAGCTCCGCGGTGGGCTGCTGGCGGTTGACCAGGCCCAAGATCGGCAGGGGCTGGGCGCCCAGCGGCCCCGCGATTTCCATCCAGGCCAGCCAGTCGCGCAGGAAGGCCTTGTCGATGCCCGCCACCGGGCTCAGGCCACCACTGGTGTCGCCGTCCATGGTGGCGTAGCCCACGGCCGCCTCCGAGCGGTTGGAGGTGGCCAAGAGCAGGGCCCCGGCGATGTTCGCAAGCATCCAGATCCCCGGCGAGCGCACGCGCGCCTGGATGTTCTGCAGCGCGATGTCGTCGGTCTCCCAGGAGATCTCGCGCCCCAGCGCCTGCGACACCATGGCCACGTAGCCCTCGAAGAGCGTGTCGATCTCGAACTCGTGGTAGCGCGCGCCCAGGTCGTGGGCCAGCTCGCGCGCGGCCGTGCGGGTCACGTCACCGGAGTTGCGCGTGGCCTGGTAGGCGCAGGTCAACAAGGCCCCCACGATCGCCTTGGCGTCCGGCAGCGCCGTGATGCCGGGGACGTAGGCGATCTTGGCGAGGAAGCGCTCGCGCCCCAGCTCGTTCATCCCCATCACCACCATCAGGTGGATCAAGACGGCCACGGCGCTCGAGTCCGCGCCGCCCGAGAGCGAGAGCACGAACCCGCGCGAGCGGCTCTTGCGCATGTAGTCGTACAGCGCCAGGGTGACCGCGCGGCTGAACTCTTCCTTCTTGATCGCGGGCGAGTTCTCCCAGGCCTCCGCGCCCGCGCCGGGGTTCTCCGGCGAGGCCAAGGGCGCCTCTTCCCAGGTCAGGCGCGGGAAGTCGAAGCGGCCGCTCACGAAGTAGGTGTCCACGTCTTCCAGCTCGGGGCGGAAGCTGGCGCTGCGCATCTGGTTGAGCCGCGTGAACTCCACGTCTACCACGGCGCTGGTCAACACCACGTCCTCGAAGCTGAAGCGCTGGCCCAACGCCAACAGCTTGCCGCCGGAGGCGATGATCGCGCCGCCGTCGTAGATCACGCGGCCGCTCTCGCAACCGAGCAGGTTGGCGTAGATGTAGGAGGTGGAGAAGGCGCGCGAGCCCTCCTGCACGAAGCGCTGGCGGATGTCGTCCTTGCCGAAGGCGAAGTGGCTGGCGCTGGGGTTCATGATCATGTCGATGCCGCGCACGGCCAGGTCCGCGCCGGGCCGCTTGGCCACCCAGGCGTCCTCGCAGATCTCGAAGCCGATTTTGATGCCGCTCACGTTGAAGCCCAGATCGCCCAGCGGGTAGCGCTTGCCGTCCAACTCGATCGTGGTGCGCACGCCCGCGGGCCAGGGCTTGAACCAGCGCGGCTCGTAGTGGATGCCGTCGCCGGCCAGGTACTTCTTGGCGACGAAGCCCAGGATCTCGCCGTTGTTGATGAAGCAGGCCACGTTGAAGATGCCGTTCTGGTACTGCAACGGCAGCCCCACGCAGACCAGCATGCCGTGCGTCGCGGGCAGCAGCTCGTTCAAAAGGGTCCAGGCCATGCCCTGCACGCCGGGGGCGTGGAAGGCGTCTTCGCAGCCGTAGCCCGTGATGCAGAGCTCCGGCAGGCACAAAATCGAGACGTTCTCGGCGCGCGCGCGCCGGATCGCCTCGAGCATGTTGGCCTTGTTGCCTTCCCAGTCGAGCGGCGTCTGGTTGAGGACGGCGGCGGCGACGCGGATCAGTTTCATGCGTGGTGCTCCTTCAGGTAGCCGGCCAGGAGCCCGGCGATGCTCATGACGCGCAGGAAGCCGTCCTGGCGCTCGCGGGCCAGCAAGGCCGCGCGGGGGTGCGAGTCGGTGGCGATCACCTGGTCCAAGAGCCCGCAGCCGGCCAGCTTGTCGAGCGCCGAGCCCGGGAACAGGCCGTGGGTGGTGATGGCGGAAATGCGCGTGGCGCCGGCATTTTTATAGGCCTTGGCCGCCTCGATCAGGCTGCCGCCCGTGCGGATCATGTCGTCGTAGATGATCACGTGGGCGCCCTCCACCTGGGCGCTCACGGCGGAGACCTGGGTGGTGTCGCCGGAGAGCCGGCGCTTGAACACGAAGGCCGCGTTCACGCCCAGGTCGTTGGCGAGCGACTCCACCCACTTGGCGCGCCCCGCGTCCGTGCAGGCCAGCACGTAGGGCCCTTCGGCCAGCTCGCGCACCGCCTGCTTGATCAGCGGCTTGCCATACAGGTGCACCGGCTTCACCGCGCCCTCGAAGTAGTGCGGGATGCCCTCGGAGTGCAAGTCCAGCATCACCACGCGCGCCGGCGCCGGGATGGTGGACAACAGCCTCGCGCGCGTCTTGGCCGTGACGACCTCGCCCGGCTTCACGGCGCGCTCCATCGTGGCGTAGCCGAAGTAGGGGATCACCAAGGTGACGGTCTTGGCGTCGTACTTGGCCGCCGCGCAGGCCAAATCGTAGAGCTCGAGCGTGTCCGCATCCGAGATCGTGCCGCCCACGAAGACCACGTCGCGGTCGGCCACCTCCGTGGTCAGGCGCCGGTAGCGCTCGCCGTCGGGGAACTCGATCCGCTCGATCGCCCCCGCCTGGAAGCCGCCATGCTGGCAAATGGCGTTGCGGAGGGACTCGTAAGCGGGGGTTGCGAAGGCCAGCAGCATCTAGAGCCCCTTGGCCTTGAGCACCAGGTCGAGCTTGAAGTCGAAGAGCGACTTCTCGATGCCCGCGGGGTAGGCGTGTGGGTTGTCGAAGCGCCGGACGCCCGGATAGAAGCGCGCGAGGCCCGACTTCGCCAGCTCGCGTGTCTGGGCGAGCGCCGGGGCCTGGTACACCAGCGCGCCGGCCCGGAAGATCGGCACCAGCAGGTCCGTATAGGGCGTGCCCACCGGGATGCGCTTCTGGTGCGTGATCTCGGCCGGGTCCACCACCACGGTGTCGCCCGCGGGCAGGCCGGTCTCGATGTTGTAGATCGCGTCCGCGATCTCCTCCGTGGGCCCGTGGAAGCGCCGCACTTGCAGGATGCCAGGGGTCGAGATCTTGGCCGGGTTCTCGGAGAGCTTGACCTTGTACTTCCAGTCGCCCCCGCCGTCGCGCAGGGCCGCGAGCTTGTAGACGCCGCCCAAGGCCGGCTGGTCGTAGGCGGTCGCGAGCTGCGTGCCCACGCCCCACACGTCGATCACGGCGCCCTGCTGCTTGAGCGAGGCGATCAGCTTCTCGTTGAGGTCGTTCGAGGCCACGATCTTGGCCTGGGGGAAGCCCTCCGCGTCCAGGATCTTGCGCGCCTCGATGCTGAGGTAGGCCAAGTCCCCGCTGTCGAGCCGCACGCCCGCGAGGTCGTGGCCGGCCGCGCGCAGCTGCCGGCCCACCTGGCAGGCGTGGCGCACGCCCTCGAGCGTGTTGTAGGTGTCGACCAGGAACGTACAGTTGTGCGGCAGGGCGCGCGCGTAGGCCTCGAAGGCCTCCATTTCCGTGTCGAAGCTCATGACCCAGCTGTGGGCGTGCGTGCCCTTGACCGGGATGCCGTAGAGCTTGCCCGCGAGCACGTTGCTGGTGGCGTCCACGCCGCCCACGTAGGCCGCGCGGCTGGCGGAGAGCCCGCCGTCGATGCCCTGGGCGCGGCGCAACCCGAACTCCAGCACGCTATCGCTGCCCGCCGCGCTGACCACGCGTGCCGCCTTGGTCGCGACCAGGCTCTGGAAGTTGAGGATCGCGAGCAGCGCCGTCTCGATCAGCTGGCACTGGATCAGGGGCCCCGTCACGCGCACCAAGGGCTCGTTGGGGAAGACCACCGTGCCTTCGGGGATGGCGTCCACGTCGCAGCTGAAGCGCATGTCGCGCAGGTAATCCAGGAAGCCGCGCTCGAAGAAGGGGGCGCCCTGCGCGTCCGTCAGGCCGGCCAGGTAGTCCAGGTCGTCGGCCGCGAAGTGGAAGTGCGTCAGCCACTCGATCGCCGTCGCCAGACCGCACGCCAGCGTGAAGCCACCCTCGAAGGGGTGCTTGCGGAAATACATGTGGAAGACGGCCTGGCGCTGGTCCATGCCCTCCTTCCAGTAGCCGTAGGCCATGGTCAGCTGGTAGAAGTCCGTCAGCAGCGACAACGACTGGCCATAGGGAACCACGGCGGTCGGCGCGGGAACGGTGCGGGTGTCCATGGCGGAGTCCTTTCTCGGTGGGCCGCGGGCTTAATACCCCGTTTATTAGTGTATATCATACACTAAGTACCGTCAAGCCCGCCTGGGTATAGTGGGCTGACCACGCCCCGATCAAGGAGATCCCATGCCGTTCGCGGACCTGCCGCCTGCCCTCTACGCCGCCCCCTTCCAGCTGGCCGCCGCCTCCAAGGGCATCGACCTCAACGACGAAGAGGGCACCCAGCAGAAGAAGTCGAGCCGCACCGGCCACGCCGCCTTCACGGCCGCCGAGCTGAAGAAGGAGCTGGCCGCCTTGCCCGCCGACCAGCGCAAGGAATACGACGCCGTGCGCAAGCTGCTCGCGAGCGAGAAGCCCGCCCAGGAGCAGCTCGAGGCGCTGGCCGCCAAGCACCGGCTGTCTTACAAGGACATCAACGGCCACTCCGTGCTCGACAACCTGGCCCTGATCGCCAGCAAGCCCACCAACCACGGCATCGACAAGGCGGGGCTGGCGCGCGACCTGATCCAGGACATCTGCCGCCCGAGCACGATCGACCAGGCGGCCCACGCCACCTGCACGGCCACCAGCATTCAGAGCGCGATCGCCCGCAACAACCCCGGCGAGTACGCGCGCTTCGTGGCGGAAATCGGCACGAAGGGCACGTCCAAGAGCCGCGACGGCAAGTGGAAGCTGATCGCCGACCTGTACCTGCCATACAAGGACCGCAGCAACTCCAGCAACTTGCTGCAGCCCGCGATCATGGAGCTGGAAGCCCAGAACAACGGCGGCCACTACGACAACAAGACCGACAAGACCAAGCCCGCCAAGGGCCCGGCCTACGCCGGCGCGGGCGACCAGGACGTGGCGGTGGTGGCGACGGCGCTGCTCGGCAAGACCTACAAGGTCTTCTGGGTGAAGTCCGACAACCACAAGGAAGCTGTGAAGCTGCTGCTGACGGCCACCCCCAAGGAGCCCCTGATCGTGGGCGTCTGGACCAAGGGCGGCGGCGGCCACGAGATGCAGGTGGTGGGCTACGAAGCCGCCCAGAAGCAGGTGGTCTTCCGCAACCCGTGGGGCATCACGCAGCGCGTGGCGGTGGACACCTTCCTGAAATCCACGGACGGCGTGGTCTACAAGGCCGACTAGGCAAGGAGCGCAACGATGAGCCAAGACGAGATGAGCGAGCTGCTGGGCAAGGCAATCAACGACGTGCAGGAAGAAGGCTTCGCCGCGGCGGGCAAGAACTTGCTGGGCGGCATGCTGAGCAACGCCTTGGGCGGCTTCCTGGGCGGCGGTGACGAGGAAGCTACCGAGGAAGCTACCGAGGAAGCTACCGAGGAGGCTACCGACGAGGAGGCTTCCGAAGACGAGGAAGAAACCGCCGACGTCGAAGAAGAGACCTCCGAAGACGAGGACGAGCCCGTCGTCAACAACTCGGGCGGCGACTACGAGACCGCGCAGGTCGCCCGCGGCGGCCGCGACCACGACGTGGACGACGAAATCGACGGCTACCAGGACGACACGTCCGAGGCGGACAACCTGGCCTAGCGCGGCCCATCGTAGAGCGCAGTTGGGTGAGTCCCGCCGGGTAGGGAGCCAGGCTTTTGCGGGCGGGCAGGAACCCGTTTTCGAGGCAAATCCTCGAAGTGCGCTCACTCGGCTGCTTTTAAGGGCACCTATTCCGCGGCGCGTTAAACGCGAAAGGTAATGACACAAGCTCAAATACTGATGCCCGCAGCGTTATCCGGGAATGTGCCAGGTGAGGGGACCAAGCCGGCCAAAAAAGGAAGCGCCGATCAGCCGCGCCGAATGTCGCGGCGCGTCGTGCCCGGCACGGCCATCGGCAGCGCG
>JAQBPE010000102.1 GCA_028287685.1 Cyanobacteria bacterium RYN_339
GTGGGGTACCGTGCTTGACGAGACCCAAGATAGTTGCCACGACCATCGGACACAAACCAACCAAGTTAACTTTCGCCGGTGCCGGAAACCCTCCCCAGGAGATGATCCTGGCAAGCGCCGGAAAGTATCGAAGTCTGATCGATACAATTACCAGGTCCAGCGGTAACCCACCCCGCGCACGGTCAACAGGTGCCGCGGCTCCTTCACGTCCGCCTCGATCTTCCCGCGCAGCCGCCCGATGTGCAGGTCGATGGCCCGGTCGAAGCTGCCGCCCGTGCCTTCCTCGTCCAGCGCCTCCCACAGCTCGTCGCGCGTGAAGGTCCGGCCGGGCCGCCCGACCAGCACGTCCAGCAGGCGGTATTCCGTGAAGGTCAGCGGCACGACGCGGCCGTCGATGCGCAAGGAGCGCTCGTCGCGGTCCAGGCCGTCGCCCGTCTTGCCCGGCGCGCCGCCCCAGCCCACGCGGCGCAGGGCCGCC
The DNA here is from genome assembly GCA_028287685.1 of Cyanobacteria bacterium RYN_339. Classification (GTDB taxonomy): domain Bacteria; phylum Cyanobacteriota; class Sericytochromatia; order S15B-MN24; family JAQBPE01; genus JAQBPE01. The sequence goes on from JAQBPE010000102.1 coordinate 479, forward strand.
TGGATCCGGGCGATCACCTCCATGTAGTTAAAGGGCTTCTTGATGTAATCGTCGGCGCCCAGCGTCAGGCCCCGGATGCAATCCTTGTCGTCCACGCGCCCGGTGAACATCAAGATCGGGCGGCGCTCGCCGTGATCGCGCCAGGTGCGCAGGGCCGTGAAGCCGTCGCCGTCCGGTAGGCCGGCCTCCAGCAACACCAGCTCGATCGAGGCGTCGAGCCTGCGTTGGCCGTCTTGCAACGTGACGGCATGCACCACCTCCAGCCCGTGTTGGGCCAGCAGGCTGGAAAGGAGCCGCGCCATCGTGCGGTCTTCATCGATCAAGAGCAGTTTTCGCATGGGGGTATATTGCCACACAAAGGAGGCCGCTTGCTCGACGGCATCATCGCCACCAGGTTTGAAGCAGCCGGCCCCCAGGGTTCCGGCGCGGTCTTCTTCCCCGCCCGGGACCTCGCCACCGGCCGGGACGTGGCGCTGAAGCTGCTGCCGCCCCTCGCCGACGAGGCCGCGCGGCTGCAGTTCAAGCAGGAGTTCCGCACGTTGGCGCGCCTGCGCCATCCCAACCTGGGCACGGTCGACGACTTCGGCTTCCTGCCGGACGGGCGCGCCTTCCTCTGCATGGCGCGCGTCGCGGGCGAGCCGTTGCCCGTGCCGATGTCGGTGGAGCGCTTGTTGGCCCTGTTGCCGCCGCTCGCGCACGCCCTCGGCTACATCCACCGCCACGGCCTGGTACATGGCGCGGTGGCCGTGGCGGCCTTGCAGCTGGGCGCCGACGGCCAGCCGATCCTGATCGGCCCCCATGCCATGATCGCGAGCGGCCAGGTCGCCCCCGCGCAGGCTGGCGGGCCCGTTGCGCCGGAGCTGGCGCAAGGCGACCGGGTGGACGCCCGGACGGACCTCTACGCCCTGGGCGCGACGTGCTACCAGTTGTTGACGGGCGAGCCCCTCATGGAAGAGGCGACGCCCGACCTGGGCCGGCTGCTGCCCGACCTGCCGCCGGCGATCGCCCAGGCCATCACCCGCCTGTTAGCCCGCGAGCCGGTGGCGCGCCCCCGCTCGGCGGCCGAGGCCCTCGCGCTCTTCGGGCTGGCGGGCGGCGAACAGGCCGATCGGCAGCCGCTGGTGGCTACCTTCGCGGGCCGCGCGGAGGAGCTTGCGCTGTTCCAACAAGAACTGGCCGGGCTGCCGACGGCCAAGGCGCCGCGGATCCTGGGCTTCGCGGGCAGCGCCGGCGCGGGCAAGACGCGACTCTTGGACGAGCTGCGCACGCTGGTTCGCCTGGAAGGCCTGCCGTTCCTGACGGGCGCCTGCGGCGTGGGCGCCGCGCGGCCGTTCGGCCCGTTCCTCGACATGCTGCGGGCCTCCGCCCAACACCTGCCGGCGGCCCTGGCGGGCGCCAGCGTGGAACACCGCGCGGCGCTGGGGCGGGTCATGCCGGAGCTGGGCCTGCCGCCGGGACCCGACCCGCTGGAGCCGCGCGAGGAGCGCATCCTCGTAAACGCCGCGATCTGCCAGGCGCTGCGGGCGCTGGCGGGCCCGGCGGGCGCCGTGCTCGCGCTGGACGATTGGGACCGCGCGGACGGGCCCAGCGTGGAGGCCTTGGCTTACTTGCGCCGGAACGCGGGCGATACGCCCTTCCTGGTCGTGGCGACCGCGCGCGAGGCCGGCTACCTCGGCGCCGGCGCCCGCACCCTGGGGCCCCTGGGGCGCGACGACGCGGCCCAGCTGGCAGCGTCGATGCTGGGCGAAGGCCGACCGCCGGCGAGCTTCCTGGCGGCGCTGCACCGCTGGACGGGCGGCCATGCGGGCCACGTGCAGCGCATCACCGCACACCTCGTGCAGACGGGCGCCCTGGAACGCAAGGGCGGCCGCTGGTCGGCGCCGCGCGGCCTGGCGGCGGGCGACCTGGCGCCGGAGCTGCTGGAGCTGGCGCGCGCGCCCTTGTCCGCGCTGACGGAGCCCGCCGCAAGGTTGGCGGAGCTGGCGGCCGTGCTGGAGGCGGATGCGGACCTGGCAGCCCTCGCAGAGCTGTCGGGCTACGAGGAAGACGTGCTGTTCCAGGCCCTGGGCGAGCTGCAGGCCCGCCAAATCGTGGGACTGGCCGAGGGGCGCGTGCGCTTCGGCTCGGGCGGCCTGCAGCAGGCTGCCTACGAGGCTGCCACCGAGGGGCGCCGGCTCTGGCTGCACGCGCAGGCCGCGCTCTACCTGGAAGACGCCCTGGCGGCGGGTCGGCGGTCCGACCCGGAGGCACGCATCGCGTTGGTGCGCCACGCCATCGCGAGCGGCCAGTTCCCCAAGATCCTGCCGTTGGCGCTGCCCGCCGCGGAGCTGCTGATGGCGCGCTTCGAGGTGGACGTGGCGCGCGCCTTGTTGCGCGACGCCCTGGCGCTCGCCATGGGGTGGCCCGAGGATCACCCGGCCTGGCGCCGCGACGTGCTGGTGCACCTGGCCGCGATCGAGCGCTGGCGTGGCGACCCGGAAGCCATGACGGCCTGCCTCGACGAGGCTCAACCGCTCGCGGAGCAGCTGGCGGAGCCGGGTCCGTTGCTGCGGGCCTGGGTGCTGCGCGCGGCGCGCCACAACCTCGCCATGACGCCGGTGGCGCTCGGCCAGGCCGTCGAGCTCTTGCAAAAGGCCCTGGCGCTGCCCGTGCGCGACCCGGTCTGGCAGGTGCGTGGCCGCTTCTTCCTGGCCCAGGCCCACTTCTACCGCGGGCAGGCCGCGGAAGCCAAGGCGGCCTTCGCCGAGGCCGCGCGCGCGGCGGAGGCCGATGGCCTGCCGTTCTGGCAGGCCAACAGCCTGGCCTTCCTGGGCTACCTGCAGGCCGGGGACGGGGACGAGCAGGGCTTCGGGCTGCTGGCGGCCGCGGCCGCCATCCAGGTGGGGCTGGGGGATCGCTACGGCCAGGGCTTCACCTTCGCGTTGCAAGGCGATGCGCTGCTGAGCGCGCTGCGCCTGGCGGAGGCCGAGGCCGCCTTCGATGCCCAGCAGGCCGTGGCGGCGGAGCTGGGGGTGGGCGAGGACCACGTTACGGGCCTGGTTAACCTCGCCACCGTGCGCCTGCTGGCGGGCCACCCCAACGCCGCGCTGGAGACCTGCCAACAGGCCTTGCCGTTGGCTGCCGCTCAGGGCCTGGCGGTGGGCCTGCTGGGTCAGGCCGTGCGCGGCCTGGCGCTCGCCTACGCCGGGGATCTGCCGCAGGCTGCGGCCGCGCTCGCGGAGGTGGGCGGGGGCTCCGGCTACATGTTCCTGCACGCGCTGCCCTTCTTGTTGGAGGGTTGGCGCTGGCTGGGCCGTCCGGACGAGATCATCGCCCTGGCGCAGGCCACGCGGCCGGCCTGGCGATCCAACCCCAACCCGACCTTGCAGGCCCAGGTCGCCGCCTTGGAGGCGGAGGCCCGCCTGGCCCGCGAAGGCCCGGCCTCCGCGCGGGGGTTGGTGCGCGAGGCCGGCGAGCTGGCGCGGACCAGCGGCGCCCCCCTCGCCATGATCCTCGCCCAGCGCGCGGAAGCGCGCGTGGCGCTGGCCGAGGGCCAACCGGAAGCCGCCCGCCTGGCGGCAGAAGCGGCCCTGGCCCTGGCGATGGCGGCCGGCGCGGCCGGCCTGATGGCCGAGCTGGAGGGGCTGCTGGGCGAGATCGGCGACGGCCAGCTCCACCACAAAACCATGCGCCGGCTCGCGGAGCGGCATGGGCTGCCCTTCCTGCGGGCGCTGGCGCTGGGCCAGACCGACGAAGCCCGCCAGATCATACGTTCGCTGGCGGACGGGCTGGAGCCGTTGGCGCGCAACGCCTTCCTGGCCATGCCGGCCTGCGCCAAGGTGCTGGGCGAGGCGCCCGCCCGCCCTGCCACCAAGGATCGCGTGTTGGCGATGTTGGAGGACCTGGCAGTGGCCTTGCGGCCCCAGGCCGGCGTCGATGCGTTGTTGGCCGAGGTGGCGCGCGTGGCCCAAGCGCACGTGCCAGCCGGGCACGTGCGCGTGGCGCTGGCCGGCCAGGCCTCGCCCGGCGCTGCCACGGAGCTGTGCAGCGTCCCCCTCATGATCGGGCCCGAGCGCGCCGCCCTCCATGTGGCCGGCGCCGCGCTGTCGGACGACGACCTGGCCCTGTTGGGAACGCTCGCGCGCCACGCCGCCGGGCCCCTGGCGGCCGGCGTGGCATACGAGGCTTGCCTGCGCCGGGCGGAAGCCGCCGAACAGGCGCTCGCGGGCGTATCGGACATGTATCAGGACGCCCCGGCACCTGGCATCAAGCCGCGCCGCACCGCCGTTCCCGGGCGTGCGAAAGCTTAAGCTCGGGCATACCGGTTTGCATCCTCCGCTTGCTAGTCTGTAAGCTAAGGACCCCAACCACCCCTCGGAAGGAACCGTCATGCCCACCCGTCGCCGCCTCGTCACGCAGCTCCTGGCAGGCCTCCTGGCCGCCGGCTGCCAGGCTTCCCCTCCGGCCGCCACCCTGACGACCTCCGCGGGCCAGGCCCTGCCCAGCGCGCCGGTGGCCGTCACGGCTGCCGCCACGGTGGTCCTGAGCGGCATCGCGCAAGCGCCCGTGGGCATCGACGGCATCATCTCCACGAATGGCGGCGGCATCATCTCCACGAACGGGGGTGGTGTCGTGCCCACCGGCGGCGGGCTTTATCACGTCGCTGCGCTCGCGGAGCGTCCCCTGCAAAGCACCACCGTCTACCTTGCCGACGCCGCCGGCGTGGCCTACCCGGGCGTTGCGTCGGTCCAGACGGATGCCGCGGGCCGCTTCTCCTTCCCCGCCGTCCCGCGCGACCTCACGGTGATGGTGGTCGCCCGCGCCTTCGACAAGGGCCGCAACAAGCCCGTCCTGATGCGCACCCTGGTCAACCCGGCGGCCGGCGGCGATGCGCCGGTGGCGGTCAACGCGGCGTCGACCATCGTGACGGTGGACGTGGTTCAGGGCCGCAGCTCGCTGGGCGCCTTCAACAACGGGGCCTTCCAGGCTGCTGCCGCCGCGACGTCCGCCGGGTTGGCCGATGCGGACGTGCCGGATTTCTCGGACGACCAGGCGCTGCTGGCTCGCGCCACCGCGCTGGCTGCTGCGGATGCCAAGCTCAAGGCCGACCTCGACCAGACGCGCCAGGAACTCCAAACCTTGAAGGACGAGCTCAAGCAGTTGGAAGAGACGCTGCGCCGGCCCGCCTCACCGGTCCCCACGCCCGCGCCAACTGCGGCGCCAACCGCGGCGCCGACTACCGCACCCACCGCGGCGCCCACCGCCCCACCCAAACCCACCCCGGCCCCGACGTTGGCACCAACCCCCGGGCCGACCGGCGCGCCCAACCAGACAACGCCTCAGAACTGCGCCACCAGGGTCGAACACCGGGTCGAACTTCGCAGTACCTGGCCAGGCTACCCGCTCCTCGTCGTGGTCCTTGCGCCGGGTGGCCAGGAGGTGGCGCGTTGCACCATCCCGGTCGCGGGCGGTTACGGCATCCTCGCCATCCCGGAAGGCTGCGCCCACCGCTGGGAACTGCGGGGCGGGGATGGTAGGGTGCTGTCGTCGTCCGACTGGATCGCTCCACCCGGTGCGCCTTACACGCTTTATCCGCCGCTGTAACCCCACGGGCTTCAAATTTCTTGATAAAATGCCCTCCAGGGGTGGCTGGAGGGTGGAGGATATGGACGCTGGCAAACAAGAACCGACCATGACGGTCGGTGCGGACCAGTTCCGGCTCCTGGTGGAGAGCGTTTCCGACTACGCCATCTTCATGCTCGAGCCCTCCGGCCGCGTGGCAACCTGGAACAAGGGCGCGCGCAACCTGAAGGGCTACGAGGCGAAGGAGATCATCGGCAGCGCGTACGAACGCTTCTTCCTGCCGGAGGACGCGGCGGCCGGCAAGCCGCGCCGCCTGCTGGACCGCGCGCTGGCTGAAGGGCACGTCGAGGACGAGGGCTGGCGCATGCGGAAGGACGGCACGCGCTTCTGGGCGCTGGCCGTGATCACCGCCATCTACGACGGCGACCACCTGGTGGGCTTCGGCAAGGTCACGCGGGACCTCACGGAGCGCAAGCGTGCGGAGGATCAGCGCCGGCAGTTCGAGATGCTGGTCAAGAGCGTCACGGACTACGCGATCCTGATGCTCGACCCTACCGGCAAGATCTCCAGCTGGAACAAGGGCGCCCAACAGTTGAAGGGCTATACCGAGCGCGAGGTGATCGGCCAGCCGATGCACCGCTTCTACACCCCGGAGGACCTGGCGGCGCACCGGCCGGAAGCGTTGCTGGCGATCGCCGAGCGGGAAGGCCACGTGGAAGACGAAGGCTGGCGCGTGCGCAAGGACGGCACGCGCTTCTGGGCGGACGTGGTGTTGACGGCCGTGCGTGAAGACGACGGCACGCTCGTGGGCTTCGCCAAGATCACGCGCGACCTGACGGAGCGCAAGCTGGCCGAGGACCTGGCCGCGCGGACGTTGCAGCTGCAAATCGCCAACAAGCTCAAGAGCGAGCTGCTGGCCAACATAAGCCACGAGCTGCGCACCCCCCTCAACTCGATCATCGGCTACACCCAGCTCGTCGCCACCGACGACACGTTGACCCTCGACGACCTCAACGCCGGCAACCTCCAGATCGTGCTGCGCAACGCGCGCCACTTGTTGGCGCTGATCAACGAAGTGCTGGATCTGTCCAAGATCGAGGCGGGGCAGGCCGTCATCCACCTGGAGCCGGTGGACCCCGCCCAGACCCTGCACGCCGTGCTGACCACCTGCCGCCCGCAAGCAGACGAGAAGGGGATCGCGCTGAGCCTGGAAATCGAGGCCGGCGTGGAGCTGGTGGTGACGGACGAGACCAAGCTGCGACAAATCTTGTTGAACCTCGTCACCAACGCCATCAAGTTCACCGACCAGGGCCAGGTGGACGTCCGGCTGATGCAAGTTGGCGAGACGCGCTGGGGCGTCTGCGTGGACGATACGGGGTCCGGCATCGCGCCGGAGCACCGGGAGCTGGTGTTCCAAGAATTCCGGCAGGTCGACGCCAGCCACACGCGGAGGCAGGGCGGCACCGGTCTGGGCCTGGCGATTTCCCGCAAGCTCGCGGGGTTGTTGGAAGGCACGCTGACGTTCGAGAGCGAGCTGGGCCGCGGCAGCTCCTTCTGCCTGGAGTTGCCGCGCCAGCTAGGTATCGCCGCGGAGCCCGCCCTGCCGCCGTTGGTGGCCGCCGCATCGGCAGGCGGCACGAACGAGCCGATCGTGGTGGCCATCGACGACGACCCCGAGGCGTTGCGCCTGGTGGTGGAGAACCTCAAGGGGTCCGGGTTCCGGGTCGTGACCGCCTCCAGCGGCGAGTCCGGCGTGCACCTCGCCCAGACCATCCGGCCCGCCATCATCACCCTGGACGTCATGATGCCGCGCCAGGACGGTTGGATGGTCTTGCGGCGCCTGAAGGCGGACGCCGCGACGGCGGACATCCCGGTGGTCATGGTGAGCTTCTTGGAGAACCGCGGGCTCGCCATCCAGCTGGGTGCCTCCGAGTCCTTGATGAAGCCGATCGATCGCCCTGCCTTGCTCGCCACGCTGGGACGGTTCGGGCCCAAGGAGCTGGCATGACCAGGCCGCGCGCGCCACGCGTCTTGTTGGTGGACGACGTCGAAGACAACCGCGGCGTGATCCGCCAGCTGACGCGCCGCATGGGCATCGAGCTGATCGAGGCCGCCGACGGGTTGGAAGGCCTGCGCCTCGCGCGCAGCGAGGTGCCCGACCTGATCTTGATGGACCTGAGCTTGCCGGGGATCGACGGCTGGTCCGCGACGGCGCAGCTGAAGGCCGATCCGGCCACGGCGGGCATCCCGGTGGTGGCCGTGACGGCACACGCGATGGCCGGCGATGAGGAGCGCGCGCGCGCCGTCGGCATGGACGGGTACGTCACCAAGCCGATCGACCTGTTTAGCTTCCGCGACCTGCTCGAACAGATGGTGCGAGGGGGGCCGGCTTGAGTACCTCGCCCCGCGTCCACGTACTGGTGGTGGACGACCTGGCCGATAACCGCGGCCTGCTGGCCCAGATCCTGGTTCGGCGCGGCTACCGCGTGAGCCAGGCGGCGGACGGTCGCGCGGCGCTGGCGGCGATCGCCGCCGATCCCCCTGACTTGCTCTTGCTCGACCTGATGATGCCCGTGATGGACGGCTTCATGGTCCTGGCCGCGCTGCGCGATCGCCCCGGCTTCCTGCCCACGATCGTCGTCACCGCTGCCACGGAGCGCCCGGAGCGGCTGCGGGCCCTCGCGGCGGGCGCCGATGACTTCGTGGCGAAGCCGGTCGATCCGGAGGAGCTGGTGTTGCGGGTGGAGGGCCTGCTGAAGTTGAAGCGGGCCAACGAGCAGCTGGCGGCCGCCAACGACGCGCTGCTGCGCCAGAACGAGGTCGTGGAGGAGCAAGTGGCCGAGCGAACGCAAGCGCTCTCACAGGCCAACGCCAAGCTGCAGGAACTGGACGCCCTGAAGGACCACTTCCTCGCCAGCCTTTCTCACGAGCTGCGCACGCCGCTGAACGCCGTCCTGGGCTTCGCCAGCGTGCTGGACGACGAGGTGGCAGGCCCGCTCACGGCGGAGCAGCACCGCTTCCTGTCGAAGATCCTCGCCGGAACGGAGGTGTTGTTGGCCTTGATCAACGACTTGCTGGACATGAGCCGGATCCAGGCCGGCAAGTTCTCGCTGGATGCGGAACGCTTGCAGATCGCGGACGTCTGCAAGGACGTGGTGGAGAACCTGCAGGTGTTGGCGGAACAACGCCACCACCGGCTGAGCTGCGCGGTCGCGGAAGGCCTGCCTGGCGTGCTGGCCGACCGGCAGCGGCTCTTCCAGGTGCTGGTCAACCTCGTGAACAACGCCATCAAGTTCGCGCCGGAAGGAACCCCCATCACGATCCGGGCCGAAATGGCCGGCGAACACGTGCGGTGCGAGGTGGAAGACCGCGGGCCCGGCATCGCGCCCGAAGACCTGCCGAAGCTGTTCAAGCGGTTCAGCCAGCTCGAGCACGGCAACGTCCGGTCGGGGCCAGGTACGGGCCTCGGCCTCAGCATCGTGAAGGCCCTGGTGGAGGCCCACGGGGGTATGCTCGGCGTGCGTAGCGAGCAGGGCGTGGGCAGTGTATTCTGGTTCACCCTGCCGTTGGCCGGGGCGCCGGTGGCCCCCGGCCGTTGAAGGAGACCCCGATGAGCCTCTCGATCGCGTCGCGCGCCACGCTCAATGACGGCCACGAAATGCCGTGGTTCGGCCTCGGCGTGTGGCAGGCCTCGGCGCGCGAGACCGTCTATGCGGTCGGCGCCGCCCTGAAGGAAGGCTACCGGCTGGTCGACACGGCCAAGCTCTACGGCAACGAGGCCGAGGTGGGCCAGGCCGTACGCGACAGCGGCATCCCGCGCGACGAGGTCTTTGTCACCAGCAAGCTATGGAACAACGATCACGGCTCCGCGAACGCGCTGCGGGCCGGGGTCGCCAGCCAACAGCAACTGGGCCTGGGTCCCATCGATCTGTACCTGATCCACTACCCCGTCCCGCGCCTGCGCCTGGAAAGCTGGCGCGCCCTGATCCAGTTGCGCGAGCGCGGCGTCGCCAGGTCGATCGGCGTCAGCAACTTCACGGTGCGCCACCTACAAGAGCTGATCAAGGACTCCGGCGTGGTGCCGGCCGTGAACCAGGTGGAGTTCCACCCCTTCCTGTTCCAGCGCGAGCTGCTGGAATATTGCCAGGCCCAGGGCATCGTGCTGCAGGCCTATTGCCCGCTCACCCAGGGCCAGCGCCTGGATCACCCGGTGGTCGTGCAGGTGGGCACGAAGTACGCTCGCACGCCCGCCCAGGTGTTGATCCGCTGGGGCCTGCAGCACGGCGTCTCGGAGATCCCCAAGTCCGTGAAGGCGCACCGCCTGGCAGAGAACGCGCAGGTCTTCGATTGGGCGATCGCCCCGGAGGATATGGCGCTCCTGGACAACCTGAACGAAGACCTCCATACCTCCTGGGACCCCTCGCGGGAACCCTAACGCAGGATCGCGATCCCCGCCACGATCAGCGTCAGTGCGACCACCCGTGCCGCCGTGACGGCCTCGTGGAAGAACGCCACGCCGAAGCCGAAGGCCAGCACGGCCTCCAGCCCCAAAACGACGATGTAGACCACGCCCAGATCCGCCCGGCGCAGGGCCAGGGCCTGGAAGGTGGCGCCGAGCACGAAGCAGGCATAAAGGCCCACCGTGCCGGGCCAGCGCGTCAGGCCGTCCGCATACTTCATGCAGACGCCGCCCACCGCGAAGGCGAGCGCCGCGAACACCACGTACGTGACCATGCGCAACTCCATACGAGCAGCAAGCCTATCACGCCGCCCCGTGGGTCTGGAAAATCGATCGCCCACGTGATACACAATGGCGCATGACCCGCCGACCCTTTGCCTGGCGCTTGATCCTCCGCAACGGCGGTGGGCAGGCTTCGGCGAGCGCGGCGATCGCCGTCTGCGCCACCGCGGCGTACCTCCACTTCGGCCACGAGCAGCTGCACATCTCCACGGCCTTCACAGGCGTGCTGGGCACGGTGATGGCGATCGTGTTGGGCTTCAAGAACAACTCCGCCTACGACCGCTGGTGGGAGGCCCGCACGCTGTGGGGGGCGATCGTCAACGACTCGCGCTCGTTCGCTCGCCAGGTCGAGGCCTTGTTGCCTGCCGACGTTTCCCGCGAGCTGCTGGCCCGCCAGGTGGCCTTCGCCTACGCGCTGCGCCTGCACCTCTCCCGCAGAGAGGATCGCGCCCTGCTGGCCACCTGGGTGCCCGCGGAGGAGCTGCCGGCCGAAGGCAACATCCCGGCGGCGCTCATGCGCGTCCAGGGCCGGCGGCTGGCGGCGCTGGCGCGCGAGGCCGGCCTGGCGCCGGTGGCCCACATGGAAATGGAGGCCACGCTCACCCGCCTGACGGCCGCGCAGGGCGGCTGCGAGCGCATCCGCAACACGCCCTTCCCGGAGCAATACGACGACGTCACGCACGCGCTGGTGTGGATCTTCTGCATCGCCTTCCCCTTCACCGTCGTGGGCGAGCTCCGCTACTGGACCATCCCCGCGTCGATCGTGATTTGCTTCGCATTCCAGGCGATCGACGCCGTCGGCCGCTACCTGGAAGACCCCTTCGACGGCGACGCGGAAGACATCCCGATGCTGGCCCTGTGCCGGACCATCGCGCAAGAGCTGCAGCCACCGGTCGAGTCTTTAAATCAACCTATACCTTGATATAACCCCAAGTTAACCGTCCCGAGCGCGAACGCGCCGATAACCATGGCCATATGTGGCATAAGTTCTCGCTCCCGCTCGTCGTCTCCCTGGCATGCCTTACGGCCTGCGGCAAGGCCGTGTCCCCGCTCGCGTCGGTCCAGTCGGCCGGCGTGCCGGAAGCCGCCAGCAGCTTGCTGCCCGCCAGCGGCCTTTCCCCCATCCCGCCGGAGCTGCGCGAGCAGATGGCGGCCGCGGAACACCTGATTGGTAACCCGTCAGCGTTCCCCAACGACGCCGCGAAGGATGCCTACTTGAGCTCGCTGGTCCAGGCGCTGCCGGCGGCCGGCTACGACCGCGAGGGTTTCCTGGCGAAGCTGGGCGTGGCGGGCATGCGATCGCCCGGTAAGCAAGACGGCCCGACCTTCTACGCCGTGTTGCAGTTGCCCGGCTACCGGCCCGGCACGCTGGTCGACGGCAAGGAGATCCTGCCCCAGGTGATGGCGTTCGACATCGCCGTCCACAACCCGCGCCTCTTCATGCAGCTGATCCGCGCCACCAACGCCTCCGTGGAGGCGCCCTCGCGCAACCGCGCCGTGTGGAAGCGGCCCTACTCGCCCGCCGGGACGCCCCAGCCCACGGGCGAAGTTGCCCAGCAGCGCTACGCCCCGTCGCTGGCCAAGCTGACGCGCAGCTACGGGCTGCTCTTCGACGACGACTTCCACGCGGGCCTGCCTGCCGTGGCGGCCATGCCGGCCGGCACCTACGGCACCTTCGCCATCGCCACCTCGCTCGGCTTCACGGAGACGCAGGCCTGGCGCGTCGCCAGCTACTGCAACCGCATCGACTACGACACCACGCCTTACGGCAAGACCAGCTTCTCGCCGGCGGGCCAGATGGACCGCCACTTCAACCTGGACCGCGGCGGCCAGGATACGCGCCTGGTCTGGGCGCAGCGCCACCTGGACGGCGCGCGCGCGCTGGCCAAGGCCGGCGCCTTCGACCAGGCCGAGGTCGAGATCGGCTGCGGCCTCCACTCCCTGCAAGACGTCGTCGCTCACGGCCAGCTCACGCCCAGCATGCACGGCGTGATCGGCGAGTTCCCGGACCAGGTCACCTACGACCCGATCGCAGTCTACGAGGCCACGCAGGCCACCGTGGCCTACTTGCACGCCTACCTCGACGCCGTAGCGACGCCGGTGACCACGCCTTAGACCCTGAACCTTAACCAAAACGTCAAAATTCCGACCAACGGCCCTCCTATGCTCGTGCAGGTCCCCTCGGTTGGAAGGAGCACGTTGGATGGTTCGGAAGTCTTTGGTCGGCGTCGTCGGCGCGTTGGTGGCAACTGGGTGCCATGCCCCTCCGGCCGCGACCCTCACGATCGGGCCGGTCGCTCCGATTTCCATGGGCGCGAAGGTCTCGGGCATCCGCTCGCTCGAGATCTCATCCGGCGACACGGTGTCCGCGCTGGACGCCAGCACCGACCGCATCGAGCTGGCCTCCCTCAACACGTCGGGCGCCGTCTCCCTGCGCATAACGACGGATGACGGCTCGGCGGCCAACGTCGGCGGCGTGGACGTGCCGTCAGGCACCTGGGTGCCTCTGCCCGTGACGCAACTGGCCAAGGGCACGGCCGTGCCGGTGGCGGTGTCTGGCTCGGCGGGCCCGAGCCATACCTTCGAGCTCGCCACGCTGCCGGCGGACTTCCCGGAGTACACCGTGCAGGCCAACCAGCCCAAACCCGGCATCGTGTGCTTCACCGCCACCGCCTCCGACGCGACGCACCCCAGCTACCTGTTCATCACGGACCAGGGCGGGCAGCCGCTGTACTACAAGAAGCTCGCGGCCAAGGGCTTTGATTTCCAGCGTTGCCTCGCCCCGGACGGGAGCGCGCGCTATTCGTACTTCCAGCAGGACGGCCCGCAGGTGGCGGGCGTTTCTTCGCCCATGGGCACGGTGCACTTGCTGGACGGCAAGTACCAGGAGCTCAAGTCGCTGGCCGTGCTGGCCCATGGCGACCACGGCGCGTTGCCGGCTGACGTCCACGAGTTCGTCTACCTCGACGACGACCACTACATCGTCACCGCCTGCGCGGCCAAGACCGTCACCAACGTGCCGTCCCAGGCGGGCGCGCCGTCCAACGTGGCCGCCGCGATCATCCAGGAAGTGCAAGGTGGCCAGGTGGTATTCGAGTGGGACTCCACCCAATACCCGGAGTTCTATGCCAACGCCTCCGACGGCAACGAGTACACCAACGCCACGGTACCTTGCGCCGACTACATGCACCTGAACTCGGTCTACATCGACCCCAACGACGGCAACCTGATCGTCTCCTTCCGCCACCAGGACCAGGTGGTCAAGCTGGACCGCAAGTCCGGCGCGATCCTCTGGCGGCTGGGCGGCAAGAACGGCGACTTCCCGCTGGCGGACGCCCAGAAGTTCTCGCACCAGCACTTCGCGCGCCAGAACGCGGACGCCACGCTCACGTTGTTCGACAACGGGAACGCGCTTGGCGCGAGCCGCCTGCAGTCCTTCAAGCTGGACGAGGCGGCGAAGGCCGTCACGGCTTATGACGCCTTTGCTCCGGAATCCCGCTACTCCGTCGCGATGGGCGACGTCCAGAAGCTGGATGCCTCCACCTTCTTCTTCGGCTGGGGCGCCCATCCGGCAGGGGTGTCGGACGCGTCGGAAGTGACCCGTGCGGGCGTGACCACCTTTTCCCTGACCTTCGCGGACCCGGTCTACTCCTCGTACCGGGCGCTGAAGTACCTTACGCCCTAGGCTTTTCTCGCGCCATCTCCTGCATGGCCTGGATCAGCGCCATTCCCAGCGCCTCGGCCTTGGCCGGGTCGTCGCCGGCCGCGGCGACCAGGGCGGCCGGCAGCGTCTCCTCGACGTAGCGCTGCAGCTCCGGCACGGCCGCCAGCACGGCGTCTTGAAGATCGCCGGCCGTTTGGCGAAGGATGGCGAACAGGTCGTCCATGTCCAGGAACTGCTTGTCTTGCAGCCCCAGCTTGCGCGCGATGCGCTGGAAGCCCGCGCGCTGCTCGGGCGTCTTGAGCTGGCTAACCAGCTTGATCTTGGGGACCAGAAGGGGGCGGGTGCTCATGGGGCCTCCAGGCTACAGGGGGGCGTCGAGCTCGGCTGGCCAGGGTAACCAGCCCAGGACGGCGGAGCCGATACCCGACACGCAGCTCACCGCCTTGGTGGCCGGCGCCAGCGGCGGGATGATCGACAGGATCTCCGCGGAGGCCGAGATCAGGTCCAGCGCGGCCGTGCCGACGTTGCGGATCGTGCGCTTGGCGTCGTCCATCAGGCTGCTCACGAACTTCACGCCGGCGTTGATGGCGTCCGGGATGGCCAACAGCGGGCCCAACGCACTCTTCAGGCCGGCGGGCAGCTTCGACGCGAGCTTCTCGACGAAGTTGCCGATGAACTTGAAGCTCTCCAGCAGCCCCTTGGCGCCTTCCTTGAGGCCCTTGAAGGCGTCGCCCACCTTCGACCAGTTGCCCTCGCGGATGCCGTCGAAGCCGTCCTTCAAGGCCGTCAACATGCCGGAGGCGCCGGCCAGGCCGCTGGCCTTGCCGATCCAGCTCGCGATCTTGCCCAGCGTCTCCGTGGGCGCGTTCTTCAACATCTCCATCAGCCGCTGCGCGCCGTTGGATTCGATGATCTTCTCGCCCAACGCCTGCAGCTTTTGGCCCAGCGCCGGGTTCGCCCCGCCGAGGGTCCTGGCCAGGTCGCCCAAGCCGGCGCGCACCTTGTCCGCCTTGGACGGGTCCATCATGAACTCGGCCATCTGCTCCACCGTCGAGCCGGCGCCGCCCAAGCCACCCAAGATCCCGCCCAGGGTCTGGTTGATGGCGACCACCTGGCTCAGTTGGTCCTGGACCTGGGCCTTGGCCTGCTCCGGCAGCTGCTCGGCCTCCAGGGCCAGGGCGGCGGCTTGTTGTTGCAGCGCGGGCAAGTCTTCCGGCGAGGCGCTGCACATGTGCTCCGTGAGATCCGCCGCGCGGCGCTTGAAGTCGGCCACTTGGGCGTTGTTCGCGGTCGGCTGCGTGGAGGCGTTGGCGGCGGGCAGCGCGAAGGCGGAAAGTCGCTGCGGGACGCCGGGATCGTCCAGCGGGCCGGTCGACGCCTTGTCGCGACCCGGCGTGGTGCCGGCCGGCACGGTGGTGGCTGGCACCGTGGTCGTGGCCTCGGTCGGCACGGCCGTGGTGTCCGGCGTCGCGGGCAGGGCAATGGGGCCGGTGCCCGGCGCGGTGCGGATCTGATCGACCATGCTCGCCTCCTCGTTCTGGACCCTTACTTTATCCCCGCAGCGGGGCAGGCTAACGCTTTCATTAGCACCACCAGACCTTAAGGTGTGGATAACTGGAATTCGCCCGGCCGGATCCTATAATGCTCGCGGAGCCCAAACCGACCGAGGGACGCTCGATGGCCGATTTTGCCTTGATGCGCTGGGGAATGTCCGCCAACGGCGGCGTGCCCGGTGTCGCGGGCAACGAGCCACGCATCCCCGGCAACGCGCCCCCGGTCTTCCCGAGCCCCTACCAGCCCAACGCGTACGTAGGCGATCCGCTCCAGCAAATCGCGTTGTTGCAGCAGCAGCTCATGGTCATCCAGGCGCAGCTGAATGCGTTGATCGGGCCGGGCGCGGCCCCCGCGTCGGTGCCGTCATATTACCCGCCGCCGGCCTACAACCCCGCGCCCGCCTACAACCCCACGCCCGCC